>NZ_CP086111.1:117500-417500 GCF_016806835.2 Skermanella rosea
CGATGGGAACCTGGTTAATATTCCAGGGCCTGGCAGAGGTGACGAATCCCGAAGTGCGTGCGGCCTTATCGGATTGGCCGTGCGCTGGAGGGGTTCCTGGAAACAGCCCTGCCATACAGACCGTACCCGAAACCGACACAGGTGGACAGGTAGAGCATACCCAGGCGCTTGAGAGAATGGTGTTGAAGGAACTCGGCAAATTACCCTCGTAACTTCGGGAGAAGAGGGCCCCGTTCCTGCGCAAGCAGGGGCGGGGGGCACAGACCAGGGGGTGGCGACTGTTTACTAAAAACACAGGGCTCTGCGAAGTCTGGCATGACGACGTATAGGGTCTGACGCCTGCCCGGTGCCGGAAGGTTAAAGGGAGGGGTGCAAGCTCCGAACTGAAGCCCCGGTAAACGGCGGCCGTAACTATAACGGTCCTAAGGTAGCGAAATTCCTTGTCGGGTAAGTTCCGACCTGCACGAATGGCGTAACGACTTCCCCGCTGTCTCCAACACCAACTCAGCGAAATTGAATTCTCCGTGAAGATGCGGAGTACCCGCGGTCAGACGGAAAGACCCCGTGCACCTTTACTCCAGCTTTGCAGTGGTGCCAGGGTTCCCATGTGTAGGATAGGTGGGAGGCTATGAAACGCAGGCGCCAGCTTGCGCGGAGCCATCCTTGAAATACCACCCTTGGGATCTCTGGCATCTAACCGCGCTCCCTGAACCGGGAGCCGGGACCCTGCATGGCGGGGAGTTTGACTGGGGCGGTCGCCTCCCAAAGAGTAACGGAGGCGCGCGAAGGTTGGCTCAGAGCGGTCGGAAATCGCTCGACGAGTGCAATGGCATAAGCCAGCCTGACTGCGAGACCGACAAGTCGAGCAGAGACGAAAGTCGGCCATAGTGATCCGGTGGTCCCGCGTGGAAGGGCCATCGCTCAACGGATAAAAGGTACGCCGGGGATAACAGGCTGATCTCCCCCAAGAGTCCACATCGACGGGGAGGTTTGGCACCTCGATGTCGGCTCATCACATCCTGGGGCTGGAGCAGGTCCCAAGGGTTCGGCTGTTCGCCGATTAAAGTGGTACGTGAGCTGGGTTTAGAACGTCGTGAGACAGTTCGGTCCCTATCTGCCGTGGGTGTCGGAGTGCTGAGAGGCGCTGTCCCTAGTACGAGAGGACCGGGATGGACGCACCTCTGGTGTACCGGTTGTGGCGCCAGCCGCATCGCCGGGTAGCTAAGTGCGGACGGGATAACCGCTGAAAGCATCTAAGCGGGAAACCCCCCTCAAAACAAGCACTCCCCTTAGAGCCGGGATAGACCATCCCGTCGATAGGAGGCGTGTGGAAGCGCGGCAACGCGTGAAGCTAAGCCTTACTAATCGCTCGAGCGGCTTGATCCCGACATCGCGCGTCATGCGCAGCAGAAAGCCCGCACGACAGGCATCCGTCGAAGACGCATCACATCCTCACACCTCGAAGCACCCGGGCGCTTGGTCGACCTGGTGGTCATAGCGAGGGGCCCGCACCCGATCCCATCCCGAACTCGGCCGTGAAAACCCTCCGCGCCAATGGTACTGCGTCTCAAGACGTGGGAGAGTAGGTCGCCGCCAGGTCCACCAATCGCCCGCGCGCTTCAAGGCAAACGAACCGTCACGAATTCTCTCGCATGTCCGTCGCCCTGACGCGGGGTGGAGCAGCCCGGTAGCTCGTCAGGCTCATAACCTGAAGGTCGCAGGTTCAAATCCTGCCCCCGCAACCAAGTCCCAGCGAAAAGCCCGGATCGCAAGATCCGGGCTTTTCGCTGTTCGCCATGATGGAGTACAGCCCCGATGGGTTTCACGGTCACGCGGCAGATCGGCATCGACGCCGGCCATCGGATCGCCAGCCACGGCTCCAAATGCCGTCACCTTCATGGTCATCGTTATCTGGTCGAGGCTTGCTGCCGGACAGCCTCCGGCGATCTGCGGGCCGACGGCGAACAGGCGGGGATGGTCCTGGACTTCGGTTTCCTCAAGGAGGAAATGATGGCCCATATCGACGCCCCCTGCGACCACGGACTGATCCTCGACCTTGCGGACCACCAGATCCTGTCGATGTTCGCGCCGCCCGGCATCGGCCCTGCCGATTGGCTCGACCATCTCGCGGCCCAAGTCCGCGACCGGGGCTACGTGCAGACGGCCGATACCGCCCTGGGCCAGAAACTCTATGTGATACCTTATCCGCCCACGGCGGAATGGCTCGCCAGGCACTGGTTCGAGCGCCTGGCGCCCGCGATCACCGCGCGGAGCGACGGACTGGCGGTGCTGGACCGCGTGACCGTCTGGGAAACCCCCAACTGCTACGCGACGTACACGGCGGGCTGAGCCCGTCCTGTACGTCGCGTACGCCTCTCCCGAACGCCTACTCGCCCGGTGCGGGATAGCCCTGCAAGGGGCGTCCCACGCCGGATGGGATCGGCGCGTTCCGCCGTTCCGTTGCCGTCGCCCGGCGGGGCGTGAGGTAGAGCAGGGTGACCATGATCAGCGTCCAGGTCAGCTCGCTCTGCTCCAGCAGGAATTTCTCCGTCATGCTGTAGATCAGCGTGTAGATCATCAGCAGCATGTAGAACAGGCCGGCGATGTCGTTACTGCCGATCAGGCGGGAATAGGCCCGCTTGATGCCGGTGAAGAACACCACAAGGAACAGTCCGAAGCCGACGAAGCCCAGTTCCAGCCAGACATCCAGATAGCCGTTGTGGCCGTTGCCGATCGTCGCCCAGATGCGCGCATACACGTAGCTGGCACCTTCCGGGGTCCAGAAGGCCCGGTATCCAGCTCCCAGCATGGAATGGTTCATGCCGGCGGTGATCGCGTGGGTCCAGATGGTGGTGCGTCCGGTGAAGGTCAGGTCGCGGCCGACCGCCTCCAGGCCCACCACGAGGAACTGCGTGACCGCCATGACCATCGCGAAGCCGAGGATCAGCAGCGACCCGACGCGAAGCGACATGGGCAGCCGGGCACCGCGCAGAAACCGCAGCACGTAGATCAGCAGCAGCAGCACCACGGTCGTGATCCAGGCCGTCCGGGACTGCGACATAGCCAGCATGAAGGTGCACAGTCCCAGGCCCGCCCAGGTGAACCAGCGCTGCTTGCCGCCCCGTTCCATCATCAGCAGGCTGAAGATGATGACGCCCAGCGCCATCATGCGGCCAAGCCTGTTCTTGTGGCCGAAGGACCCGAGCCAGCTTCCCCCCAGCGGGGGACCCTGGTGGATCGTCGAGGTGGGATACAGGATCACCAGGATCAGCGACAGCGCCGCCCCCAGCATCAGCGCCCAGCCCACCAGTTCCATCAACTCGCGGGGCGTGTACCGCAAGACCAGATAGAAGGCGAAGGTGGTCGTCAGCGTCAGGGCGACCGCCCGGCGGAAGGTCGCGTCCGGATAATAGGACCACAGGGCCGAAAACAGGGCGAATCCGGTCAGCGCCAGGAGAGCCCAGTTCCCGATCAGCAGCTTCGGCAGGCGGACGCGTTCGGCAAGGATGTAAAGCAGCCCGATCGAGTAGATCGTCAGCGTCGCGGCCTGGAACTTGATGTTGCCGGAATCGACCTCGTCCGCGAAGTCGCGGTTCATCTCGATGCCCGACCGGAACGCGAACAGGTACGGGGCCAGCGCCCCCGCCAGGACCATGAGCGCCAGGACGCAGAAGACCCGCTCCAGGTTGCGCATCAGGTAGAATTGGAAATCGGTCATGCAATGCCATTCAGTCGATCGATGCCCTGCCGGTAAACGCCCGCACGGGACCATCGAAAACCGCCAGTACTCATCTCCAGGATAATAGCGAAGCGTCGGCTGCGGCGGCAGCGATCATCCGGGTAAGCCGAATGCCCACGGCGCTGTCAGCTTGTGTTGCACCGCACGGGCAGCTCCATGATTCCGTCATTATTGGGCGAGTCCGACCCGAACCGGGACTCCATCTATCTGATGGTCGCGATCGGGAACGTTGGTGGCACTCCGCAAACTACCGTGCGAAGTGACGTCGGACATGCCAAAGTCCAGGCTCTTCCAGGGGTCTAATTGCTAGATTTGAGAAATCCTATGAGTGATGAGACGGTCGCGTGGGTCCAATGCGCCAAAGGCATCACGATTTGCCTGGTGGTTTATGGCCATGCCATGTTCGGCGTTGATGCGGCTGTCGGGATAAACCCGACGTTCTTCTTCTACAACAATGAGTTTTTCAGCCTATTCAGGATGCCTCTATTCTTCTTCGTTTCAGGCATCTTCGCTTTCCGCAGCATCGCCCGCCCCCTGGACCAGTTCGTCAACCGGACGGTCCTGCACTTCGTCTATGTGTATCTGGTCTGGTGCGTGATCCAGTATGTGTTCCGACTGCTGACCGGAGGGATCGGCAACCAGAGCATCGATCCCTATGCGATCCTCCTGATCGCCTACAAGCCGATCAACGTGCTGTGGTTCGTCTATGTCCTGCTGGCCTTCTTCGTCGTGACGCGGCTTCTGCGCCCGGTTCCCTTCTTCATCGTCCTGGCCCTCGCCGGCGGCCTGGCGGTGGCGCACGTGAACAGCGGCGTCTATGTGGTGGACCGCTTCACCAGCAACTATGTCTTCTTCCTGATGGGGTATTACGGCTCGCAGATGATCCTGGAGCGCGCCCGGCAGATCACGTCGGCGCATGCGATGGTGCTGGTTCCGCTGTTCATCGCGGTAACCTTCGCCCTGATCTATGCCGATCTCCGGCATGTCCAGATGGTCCGGCTGGCGGTCGTCATGTTCGCCATCTTCGCGATGATGGCACTGTGCGTCGTGCTGTCGGACCGGAAGCTGGATGGCCTGTTCCTCTACGCCGGCAGCTATTCCCTGCCGATCTTCGTGTCCCACACCATCGCCACGGCCGGATCCCGCGTCGTGCTGTCCAAGCTGGGCCTCGGCAACCCTGCGCTCCTGGTGATCGGTTCGACGCTGGGCGGCATCATACTGCCGATCATCCTGGCGAAACTGTGCGACCGGATCAGGTTCCCCTGGCTGTTCCGCAAGCCCGGCTGGTTCTCGGTCCATATCCGATCCGACGGTCCGCCGCCACGCCGGACATCCTCCGAACCGTCCGACCATCGGCTGGCCGACACTTCAGCTCGCCCGTAGGCGTCACCCCGGGCCGGAAAGGTTTCGACCCGGCGCGGCGGCCGGGTCGACTCACCGTCACTTGGCGGTTTCCGCCTTCAGATAGGCGATCAGGTTGTTGAGGTCGTCGTCCTTGCGGACGCCCGCGAAGGCCATCTTGTTCCCCGGGATGAAGCCTTTCGGGTCCTTCAGGTACTTGGAGAGGTTCTCCTCGTCCCAGGTGACGCCGGCGTTCTGGAGGGCCTCGGAATACTTGAAGCCTTCGACCGAGCCGGACTTGCGACCGATCAGCCCGACCAGATGGGGACCGACGCGGTTGGTTTCCTTATCGATCACATGGCATGCGCGGCACTGGTTAAACACTTTCTTGCCGGCTTCCGCATCCTGCGCCCGGGCGGGTCCGGCGGACAGCAGGGCCGTGGAAACGGCGGCCACCATCAGGCAACCGGAACAGGCGGCGAGCAACTTCCTCATTACGACGTCTCCTCAAGCAACAACGTTCCAGGCTCAGCCGCTCCGTGCGGCTGACATGGTTGGGGTCAACCCCGTGCCAACGTTTTGGGCACCCTTGTTGTTGCCGTGGAATTGGGGCGAATTTCCGGACCGTCCAGCCCTGGCGCCATGAGCGGTCGAGATCGGCCGCCGCTCAGATCAGCAGGCTCAGGACCGCCCTGTTGCTGGCCTGGACGATCGCCAGACCCTGCCGTGCCATTTCCTGACGGACCTTGAACGCCTCGAACCGGGCGCTCTCCTTCGTCATGTCGGCGTCCTGTATGGCGCCCAGCCCGCCTTCCGAGGCGGCCGCGACGTCGTTGTTGAAGCTGATATAGTTGTCGATGCTGCGCAGGTCCTTGAACAGGCCGTTCATCACCCGGCTCAGCGAGTCCTCGAGTTGGGACAGCCGGTACGGGCTGCTGCCGCTGTCGTCGATCATGGCGGCGGCCCGGGCCGCGTCGGGGGTCGGGATGACCTGCTGCTCGGACGGAAAGCCCCGGCCGTTCTGCACGAGGTTCTGCCCGGTGTCGAGGAAGACCTGCCGCCAGGCCTGGGCGATGTCCTCCTTGTTGCGGGCACCCGAGGTGCCGTTCGGATCGGTGAAGCCGGAAAGGGTGAGGCTGCCGCCGGTCGGGTCCCAGTCGCCGACCGTCGTCTGCCGGCCATCCACATTGCTGACCACCTTGTGCGGGGCGGTATAGATGCTGTTGTAGAACTCCCCGTCCGACACCAGCGAGGTGCCGTCCTTCATCAGTCCGTTGTAGTGGTCCAGGATCTCCGCGGCATAGCGCTTGTAGCGGATTTCGTAGTTTTCCCGCTCGACGCCGACCAGGGAACTGTCGGCCAGCTTGACCAGCGTCTTCCGTACCTGCGCGGTCAGCGACGACATCACCGAAACGCCCTCGGTCGTGCGGAAGATCGAGTCCTTGGTGGCGTTCAGCCGCTCGTTCACGGCATTGATCGCCTTGACGTTCGTGTCGATCCGGACGGATACGGCGAAGGCCGCGCCGTCGGTGTACGCGTCGACGATGTTCTTGCCGGTCGCGAGCCGCGCCTCGGCCGCCTTGGTGTATTCCGCCGCCATGCTGAGCGATCGCAGGGCCGACATCTGGACGGCGTTGGTATGGATCGAGAGCGACATGGCGAAGCCTCCGAGCTTCTCTGCTGACCGCCGGGCGGAAGAAATTTCCCACGGGCAGGATTCTCCTGCGGGCAAAAGATGCCCCCAGGCAATTTTTGCCTCCCAAGTTTTAAATGTTCGTAAAAGGCGGGATTCCGTCCGTTGCCGCACCCAGGCCGCGACGCCGCCGGGGAGGGCCCTACAGGGGCTCTCCCCGGATCATCCGCGGAAGCTCGCCGACCATTCCCATGGCATGGCGCATGAAGAACTTCTTCAGGGGAGGCATCCGGTTGACCGCCGCCATGCCGACGTCGCGCGCCAGCTTCAGCGGCCCGAAATCGTTGGAGAAGAGGCGGGTCAGCAGGTCGGTCACGGTGATCAGCGTCAGGTTGTCGAACCGGCGCCAACGCTGGTAGCGAGCCAGCGGTTCCGCCCCGCCGACGTCGAGGCCGAGCCGGTGGGTATCGACGATCACCTCGGCCAGCGCCGCCACGTCGCGCAGACCCATGTTCAGCCCCTGGCCGGCGATCGGGTGCATCGCATGCGCCGCCTCCCCGACCAGCGCCAGGCGCTGCGCGACATAGCGCTCGGCATGGAGCACCGACAGCGGCCAGGCCGACCGCCTGGTCACCACCCGCACCGGCCCCAGCCAGGTGCCGACCCGCCGCTGGAGTTCCGCGGTGAAGGCCTCGTTCGACAGGCCCATGAAGGTCGGCACCAGGGACTTCCGCTCGCTCCAGACGATGGACGAGCGGTTGCCGGTCAGCGGCAGGATCGCGAAGGGGCCGCCGGGCAGGAACTTCTCGACCGCGACGCCGCCATGGGGCAGGTCGTGCGCGATGTTGCAGATCATGGCGCTCTGGTCGTAGTTCCAGGTCGTCACGCCGATGCCGGCCGACCGGCGGCAGAGCGAGTTCTTCCCGTCGGCGCCGATCACCAGCTTCGCCGTCACGGTCCGGCCGTCGGCCAGGACGACCTTCGCGGCGCGGGCGTCGCGCTCGATCCGGGTGACGGCGGCCGGGGCGATGTGACGCAGCCCCGGCAGTTCGGCGACGCGGGCGAACAGGGCGCGGCGGATGACGATGTTGTCCGCGATCCAGCCGAACGGGCCGATGCCGACGTCCTGGTGGGCATAGTGGAGGAACAGGGGCGACTCCTGGTCGACCACCCGGATGTCCAGGATCGGCTCGGCGTCGTCGGCCATGTGGCGCCAGACCCCGGCGCCGTCCAGCACCTGCTTGGAGCAGAAGGCCAGCGCGGTCGTCCGGCCGTCGAAGTCCGTCTCCATCTGGGTGGGCGGAGTATCGCGGTCCAGGCATACCACCGGCACGCCGGCAGTCGCCAGGGCCGCCGCCAGGGTCAGGCCGGCCAGGCCGCCGCCCACGATCACCACCTCCGTCGTCAGGTCGGCGGAGTCGGTGCTTTGTGCGGCCGTCGCGGGCCGTATGGGATCTGATATCGTCATGTCCTTGAAAATCGTCCCGCCCGAACCGGATGTCCAGCGTGTCTTTATGGCGCAGCCGGCCCTTGATTGCTCAAAAAACAGGCGCGCTTCGTCCATGAAATGAGCAGCCTTTCCGAAAGCCATAGGCGGATGGCGGCATCCGTGAGACTTTCGCGGGATATGCCCGCCCGGCATGCTTCTTGAAAACCTGCACGCCAATGGGGTCGCAAGCGGACCACCGGACGGCTGCCCGGATGGGAGCGGCGCGGGGGACCAGCGGACGGGCTTCGTTCGGCGATGAGAACAAGGGAAAACAGTTCATGAAACTCATAGTGGCGATCATCAAACCGTTCAAGCTCGACGAAGTGCGCGAGTCCCTGACATCGCTGGGCATCCAGGGCCTGACGGTCAGCGAGGTCAAGGGATTCGGCCGGCAGAAGGGACAGACCGAGATTTACCGCGGCGCCGAGTATTCGGTCAGCTTCCTGCCCAAGGTGAAAGTGGAGGTCGCGGTCACGGACGAACTGGCAGAGCAGGTCGTCGAAGCGATCCAGAAGGCCGCCAACACCGGCCGGATCGGCGACGGGAAGATCTTCGTCCTCGAGATCGCCCAGGCCGTACGCATCCGAACCGGCGAAACCAACGGAGAGGCGCTCTAAGGAGGGCGGCCGTCCCGCCGGTGGTTCCCCGGCGGATGGGAGCGGGGCGGGTCGGAGTGGGGTGGCCCGGCGGAATGGCAGTTCCGCCGGGCCTTCTTTCTGCGAGGCCCCCGCTTGTACGGGCGGCATGCCGCCGCTACACTCGTTTACGTTTTGTACGAACCTCCGGGATCGACCGGCATGCTGTCTTCTCCGCTCGTGAACGATCGGCTCGGCCGGTTGAGCGATTATCCCTTCACCCGGCTTGCCTCGCTGCTGGCCGGCATCACGCCGCGCGTGAACGCGGAGCCCGTCGTCATGTCGGTCGGGGAGCCGCAGCACGCGCCGCCCGCCCTGATCGACCAGGTGCTGCGCACCCAGGCGCATCTCTGGGGCAAGTATCCACCCGTCGCCGGCACGCCGGAGTTCCGGGCGGCCGCCGCCCGCTGGCTCGACCGGCGCTACGGCCTCCCCGCCGGCATGGTCGAGCCGGACCGCATGGTGCTGCCGGTCGCCGGCACGCGGGAGGCGCTGTTCCTGGCGGCCCTGCTCGCCGTGCCGGAATCGAAGGCCGGCCGGAAGCCGGCCGTGCTGCTGCCCAACCCGTTCTACGCGGCCTACGAGGGGGCGGCCGTCATGGCCGGGGCCGAAGCGGTGTTCCTCACCACCACCCGCGAGACCGGTTTCCTGCCCGACCTGGACGCCCTGTCGCCCGAACTGCTGGACCGCACGGCGCTGTTCTATCTGTGCACGCCGTCCAATCCCCAGGGCGCCGTCGCCGACCGGGCCTACCTGACGCGCGCGATCGGTCTGGCCCGCCGCCACGGTTTCGTCCTGGCGGTCGACGAATGCTATGCCGAGATCTACGACGCCGAGGCGCCGACCGGCGTGCTGGAGGTGGCGGCGGCCCTGGAGGCGCGGGGGAAAACGTCCGGCGGCGGCCTCGCCAACCTGTTGGTCTTCCACTCGCTGTCCAAGCGGTCGAACGCCGCGGGCCTGCGGTCCGGGTTCGTGGCGGGGGACCCCGACCTGATCGCCTTGTTCTCCCGCCTGCGCAGCTACTCGATCGCCGGCACCCCGCTGCCGGCCCTCGCGGCGGCGGCGGCCCTGTGGGACGACGATGCCCACGTGGTCGAGAACCGGGCCCTCTACCGCGCGAAGTTCGACGCCGCCGAGTCCGCCCTGGACGGGCGATTCGGTTTCTACCGGCCGGCCGGCGGCTTCTTCCTGTGGCTCGACGTGGGCGACGGCGAGGCCGCCACCGCCACCCTCTGGCGGGAGGGGGGCATCAAGGTACTCCCCGGCGCCTATCTCACCCGCCCCGATGCCGACGGTGTCAACCGCGGCTCCTCCTTTATTCGTATAGCATTGGTCCATGATGCCGCCACGGTCGCGGAAGCCTGTACACGAATCGCCAAAATCCTCTAAACCTGACCCGGCAAGACCCCGCGCAGCACCAAGGAAGAGCAAGGTCCCCATGGCGTCCCGTACCGCCGCATCAAGTTCCGCCGCCCCGTCCGGCGGCGTTTCCGGTGGGCGGTCCACCGCCGGCCGCGGTTCCGCTGGCAGGACCGGCACAGGACGGGCCGCCGCCGGCACGTCCGGCGGCCGGTCCGGCGGCGGGCGCGCCGGCAAGGCGCCGCTGCTGCCTCCGGCGGCCCGGGACTTCATCCGGCAGCGGGCGGTCGAGGGCGTCGGCCTGGCTCTGACCTCGATCGGGCTGCTGCTCGTCCTGGTGCTGCTCACCTACGACCGGGGCGACCCCTCCTGGAACACCGCGGTCAACCCGGAGGCCAACCCGAAGATCGGCAACGTGCTCGGGCTGCCCGGCGCCTATGCCGCCGACCTGCTGATGCAGTGGCTGGGCATGGCCTCGTACCTTCTGGGCGCCATCGTCATGGCGTGGGGGCTCCGGATCATGAGCCACCGCGGGCTGAGCCGGATCGTGCTGCGAGTCCTGATGACGGTCGTCGGCGTGCTGACGGCCTCGACCTTCTTCGCCCAGGTCCCGGCGTTTCCCGGATGGCAGCTCACCCACGGCCATCTCGGCGGCACCGCCGGCGATGTCCTGCTGACGGCGCTTTCCAGGCTGACCGGCGGGTTGATCGAGGGACTGGACCGGCACCTGCTCGCGACGATCTCGGGCGGCGTCTCGGTCGTCTCGGTCATCGTGGCCCTCGGTCTCTCGCTCCGCGACTGGCGCGACGGCGCCCGCAGCGTGGGCTGGGCCGTCGGCGCCGCCGGGCGCGGCGCCCGGGAGGCCGGCGGCAGGGCCGGACAGGTGGCGCGCGACGCTTCCGGCCTGCTGCGCGACCGCCCCGGCCTCGGTGGCCTGGGGGGACTGGCGGGGCTGTTCGGCTTCGGCCGGCCGCCCGGGGAGGACGAGGCGGATGCCGACGCCCGCCCGCCCAAGTCCCGGCCCGCGCGCGGAGTCCGCAAGCCGCCGCGCCTGAACGACGTGGAGCCGGACGATCCGGAAAGCGGTGCCGACCTCGGCGACGACGGTGTCGACGACCCTCCCAAGCCGCCCAGGCCGGTTTCCGTGGTCAAGCCCCCGTCCGGGCCGAAGCCGGTGGCCGGCAAGCCGTCCGGCCAGCGCGAGCCGATGCTGGAGCTGTTCCCGGAAACCGACTACGAGCTGCCGCCCCTGGACCTGCTCCAGGAGCCCGATCCCTCGGCCAAGCCGAGCACCCTCGACGACGATGCCCTGCGGCAGAACGCGGTGATGCTGGAAGGCGTCCTGGGCGATTTCGGCGTCCGCGGCGAAATCCAGAAGGTCCATCCCGGTCCCGTCGTCACCCTGTACGAGCTGGAGCCGGCGCCCGGCACCAAGTCGTCCCGGGTCATCGGGCTGGCCGACGACATCGCCCGGTCGATGAGCGCCGTGTCGGTCCGGGTCGCGGTGGTTCCCGGCCGCAACGTGATCGGCATCGAACTGCCCAACGCCCGGCGGGAGATGGTGCTGCTGCGGGAGCTGCTGGCGGCGGAGAGCTACGAGCGGTCGGCCGCCAAGCTGGCCCTGGTGCTCGGCAAGGACATCGGCGGCCAGCCCGTGATCGCCGACCTCGCCCGCTTCCCGCACCTGCTGGTCGCCGGCACCACCGGGTCGGGCAAGTCGGTCGCGATCAACACCATGATCCTGTCGCTGCTCTACCGCCTGCCGCCGGACAAGTGCCGCTTCATCATGATCGACCCCAAGATGCTGGAACTGTCGATCTACGAGGGCATCCCCCACCTGCTGACGCCGGTGGTGACCGACCCGAAGAAGGCGGTCGTGGCCCTGAAATGGACCGTGCGCGAGATGGAGAGCCGCTACCGCTCCATGTCGAAGCTCGGCGTCCGCAACATCGAGGGCTACAACGCCCGCCTGCGCGAGGCCAAGAAGAACAACGAGGTGCTGACCCGCCGGGTGCAGACCGGGTTCGATCCCGACACCGGCAAGCCGATCTTCGAGGACCAGCCGATCGACTTGACCGAACTGCCCTACATCGTGGTGGTGGTCGACGAGATGGCCGATCTGATGCTGGTCGCCGGCAAGGACATCGAGGCGGCGATCCAGCGTCTGGCCCAGATGGCGCGGGCGGCCGGCATCCACCTGATCATGGCGACCCAGCGGCCCTCGGTGGACGTTATCACCGGCACCATCAAGGCCAACTTCCCGACCCGCATCAGCTTTCAGGTCACCAGCAAGATCGATAGCCGCACCATCCTGGGCGAGCAGGGCGCCGAGCAGCTGCTCGGCCAGGGCGACATGCTGTACATGGCCGGCGGCGGCCGCATCACCCGCGTCCACGGACCCTTCGTGCGCGACGACGAGGTCGAGCATGTGGTCAGCTTCCTACGCAGCCAGGGCGAGCCCAACTACATGGAATCCATCACCGAGGACGAGGAGGAGTTCTCTGGCGGCGGTTTCGACGACGACGCGGGCGGCCGCCCCGGATCGGGCGACGAGCTCTACGACAAGGCGGTGGCGCTGGTGCTTCGCGAGCGCAAATGCTCCACCAGCTTCGTCCAGCGCCATCTCCAGATCGGGTACAACAAGGCGGCCCGGCTGGTCGAACGCATGGAGCAGGAGGGCGTCGTCAGCCAGGCCAACCATGTGGGCAAGCGCGAGGTGCTCGGCCGCTCCGACGAGGCGGAGGAGTAGGGGCGGCGCGGGCGATTGCGAAAAAGCCCCCTTGCCGCCCTTTTTCGGCCCTGGCGGATGAGCATATCTTGGAGCATGAAAGCCTTGCTACGCCCCCTCGTGCTTGCCGCCGGCCTCGTTCTCGCGCCGCTGGCAGCCCCCTCGATCCTCCATGCCGCGCCGGCGGCCAGCCTCACCCAGGCGCAGAAGGAAGACATCGCCCGGATCGAGCAGTATCTCGACGGCGTCAGGACGCTGAAATCGGACTTCGTCCAGGCCGGCGGCGACGGTTCGCTGGTCAGGGGCACGCTCTGGCTGTCGCGGCCCAACAAGATGCGGCTGGAGTACGAGCCGCCGATCGAGAACTTCATCGTGGCCGACGGGTGGTTCGTCTTCTACTGGGATGACGAGTTGAAGCAGCAGAGCAGCGCGCCGATCGGCTCCACCATGGCCGACATCATCCTGCGCGACAAGCTGCGCCTCAGCGGCGACATCACCGTTACCGACTTCGTGCGGGAGGCCAACGTCATCGAGGTTTCGGTGGTGCAGACCAGCGAGCCGGGGGCCGGCACGCTGACGCTGGTGTTCGAGGACGCGCCGCTGCGGCTGCGCAAGTGGCGCATCGTCGACCCGCAGGGACTGACCACGGAGGTGGCCCTGCTCAACCCGCAGGTCGGCGTCCAGTTCGACCGCGACCTGTTCATCTTCCGCGAGCCTGCCTCGGCCCGCCGGCGGGACTGACCGCCGTCCGGGGCGGGGACATCCATGTTTGCTTGACGCCGTCCGAATTACTGGACGCCCGGCACCCGGCCGCGGCGTTCCCGCGGCCGGGGCACCACGGGAAACCCTGTCTATCCCTGCCCGAAATGGCTAGTTCTTTAGTGGCATGGCCGTTGCAGTGAACCCTCCGCCAGCGGGGATCGCACCGGCACGCGGCCGGCCCCCGAAAACGTCGGATAACAGGAGAGTCTTCATGGCAATGAGCGGAATTCCGGGCGGCGCGTCGGTCGGCGTCGAGCAGAGCGGCAAGGGCGGCGGCGAAGCGGTCGGCCATTCGGGAAGCGCCTCGGGCGCCTTCGGCGGGGCCGGAAGCGGCGGCGGCGGCATGGGCATGAGCATGGGCGGCGGCTTCGCGACCGGCGGCATGGGATCGGGCGGCGACGCGACCTCCGACTCCTCGGCGTACGGTGCGCTGGGCGGCGACGTCAGCGACAACACGTCGATCCAAAACCTGACGATCAATTCCTGATAGGCATTTTCCCGACGGGAAGCCGGAACCGCGACGGGGGCCGCCGTGCCGCCCTCGCGGTCCCGGCGCCCCGGTCGGGCGTCACTCGACGCCGTCGCGCAGCCGATCCCGTCCCAGCAGGCTGGCCACGGCGGCACGCAGCGCAAGCGCCGAGACCGGCTTGTGCAGGAGCGGATAGCCGCTCAGCCGGGCTTCCTTCAGGCAGCGCGGGTCGGTGTCGCCCGTGATGATCAAGCCGGGAAGGTCCACGTCGAGCATCTTGGCGATCTGCCGGATCGCGACGATGCCGCTCGCCGGGCCGGACAGGCGGAAATCGGCGATCACCATGTCGGGCGGATCGGCCTGGCCCGATACACCTTCCACGGCTTCGTCATAGCCGGACGCCGCCGTCACGTCGCAGCCCCATTGGTCGAGAAGAAGCTCGAGCGCCTGCAGCACGATGACGTCGTCCTCGATCACCAGCACGCGGGGGCGGCCCAGGTCGTTCGGCCGCGCCGGAGCATGGATCGGCTCGGCCCGGACTTCCGCCTCGCCCTCCATCGGCACCGTGATCGCGAAAACGGATCCCTTGCCCTCCCGCGACCGCACGCTCAGGGAATGGTCCAGCAGGCGCGACAGGCGGTCCACGATGGAAAGGCCCAGGCCGAACCCGGCCGACTCCGACGTGCTCGGCGTGTTGCCGCGATAGAACTCCTCGAAGATGATGTCGAGTTGATCCGCCGGGATGCCGGGTCCCGTGTCCCAGACCTCGATCCGCAGCCGGTTGCCCTGGCGGCGGCAGCCCAGCAGGATGCGGCCGGACGCGGTGTAGCGCACGGCGTTGGACAGCAGGTTGCGCAGGATCCGCTCCAGCAGGTCGCGATCGCTGCGGATCACGGCGGAGCAGGGGGCGACATGCAGGGTCAGCCCCTTCTGGCGGGCCGGCCCGGCGAATTCCAGCGCCATGCGGGTCAGCAGCCCGTTGACCGAATGGCCGACCGGTTCGACCCGCAGGGTCCCGGCATCGATCCGGGCGATGTCCAGATGGGCGTCCACCAGGTTCTTGATGGTCGCCAGCGCGGTGTTCATGGCGCGCAGGATATCGCGGCTGGTCGGATCCTTGAGCCGGTTCTCCAGGGCGCCGACGAACAGCGAGAGCGCGGCGAGCGGCTGCCGAAGGTCGTGGTTGGCGACGGCGAAGAAGCGGCTGCGGGCCCGGTTGGACCGTTCGGCCTCGATCCGCGCCTCCAGAAGGCTCTCCTCCAGTCGGCAATGGTCGGTGATGTCCTGGACGGCGGCCATGCACAGCGTGCGCTTGTCGAGCGTGAACCATTCCGACGTGACCAGCACGTCGATCACCGTGCCGTCGGCCAGCAGGTGGCGCCACTGCCCCGACTCGCCGGGGGAAGACCGGTCGGACAGCGCTTCCAGCAGCCGTGGCGCGTCCTCCGGCGGGCGGATATCGGAGATCCGCATGGCCAGGAAACGCTCGCGCGGGTAGCCATAGCGCGATACCGCGGCATCGTTGACCGCGACGAAGGCAAGCGTTTCGGGGTCGACGATCCAGAGCGGCAGCGGATTGCGGGTGAACGCGAACGAACTCGTCACCTGGGCGAGCAGGCTTTGGACCGGGCCCGGCGTCATGGAACCGCCGGGCGGCGAGGGGGCCTGCCCGGCTGCGGACGGTAACGGCTCGCACAAGCAGATCAGCCCTCCGTCCGCCATGGAGTGATGCCTGAAAGCGATTCCGCACGACTGGCGCGCCTCGCTTTCCAGACGGCCGAACGGCATTTCGAGGGCGAGCAGCGTACCGGCATTGGCCAGCAGCGCGGCTGCGGACATGTTCCATGACGATATCAGGCCGCGTCCGTCCACGACCACGATCCCGGGCTCGCCCGTCGGATCGACGGATGGAGCATAGTCGCGGTCGGGCCGACGGTCGGAAGTGTCGCAAGCGTTTCGGTTCTGGTCTGACATGGTCAACCTGTTGAAGACAGGAAGAGCCTATTCATTTCCGGCCTGAACGCAAAGCGGCGTAAACAGGAATTCACGGCATTTTGGCGGTACGCGCCCGCGCCGGGCAAAAGACCGGCATTAGCCATAATGGATTTTGAACGCCGGAATCGCCACCGCGATGCATAAGGTTACGGCATTCACCAGTATTACCGGAAAAGCGCCGAGCATGAAGCCATGGGTTCCCCATAGGAAGATAGCGCCGCGGAAGCACATGGACAGCGTCGGTAACAGATCCCTCGCCGATTTGCTGCGCCGGGATTTCATTGCCCGCGGAGAAAAGCATCGGTGATGGGCCGATCGGCAATCATGCCGGCAGGTTTTCTCGATCCGGGCGCCGGACGACCGCGGCGTGCCGGGAGCCAGCGGCGAATTGACGCTTGGCCGGGCGGCCCTAACTGTTCATGATACGTACTTTCCGGGTGGGCCCGGATGGGCGGAGTGATGGCTGGGACGATGGTTTTGGTGGAAGACGGAGTGGTTTCGGGGCGGACCGGCATCGCGGACCTGCTGTCACGGGGTGTGCGGCGGGGCTTGGCCGAACGCGGTTTCGCCAGCCTGACCGAGTTTCGTTTGGCGTCTGGCCGCCGAGCCGACGTCATGGCGGTCAACGAGGCGGGCGACGTGGTCATCGTGGAGATCAAGAGCTCGATCGCGGATTTCAGGGCCGACCAGAAATGGCCCGAGTACCAGGCCTTCTGCGACAGCTTCTACTTCGCGGTCGGGGCCGATTTCCCGGCCGACCTGATCCCGCCCGAGTGCGGGCTGATGGTCGCCGACGGTTTCGGCGCCGTGATCCTCCGCGATGCGCCCCTGGTCAAGCTCAACGCCGCCCGCCGCCGCGCCGTCGTCCTGCGCGTGGCGCTGGCCGCCAGCGGCCGTCTCCATCGCCTGGAGGATCCCATGCTGACCATGGCGGTAACGGCGGGCTGATCACCTCTGGTGACAGCGGGCTGATCCCGGGTTCCCGTCCCCGTCAACTTCAGGCCTGGAGCCGCCCCGGGGGGCTCGCTATGGTGCGCGCCCGGTTCCCCGATCCCCGACCTCCAGGTACAGGTTGCAATGGCCGACGACATCCTGATCATCAAGCTCGGCGCGCTGGGCGACCTTTTCCAGGCCGAGGGCGCGCTGCACGACATCCGCCTCCACCATCCGGATGCGCGCATCACGCTTCTGACCGGTCCGGCCTACCGGGCGCTGATGGAGCGCTGTCCCTGGGTCGACCGGGTGGAGTTGGACCCGCGCGCGCCGCGCTGGCGCCTGGACCGCATGCTGGACCTGCGCCGGCGCCTCAGGGCGGTGCCGTTCGCCATGGTCTACGACCTGCAGAACGTTTCCCGGACCGCCTTCTATCGCCGCTGGTTCCTGCCGCACACTCCCTGGTCGGGGACGGCGCCGGGCTGCAGCCATCCGCACCGGGCGGTCGATCCCAAGCGCATCCCCAGCCTGGAACGGTTGGCCGGGCAGCTGGCGGACGCGGACGTTCCGGTCCGCCATGCCCTCGCCCCGGATCTGGGCTGGGTCGCCGACGACGCCTCCGGCATCCTCGCGGATGCCGGGGTCCGGGAATCCTACGTGGTCCTGTTGCCTGGCTCCTCGGCGAGGCTGCCGCACAAGCGCTGGCCCGGCTACGCCGCGCTCGCGGAACGCCTGATCGCCGCCGGCAAGACCGTTGTCACGGTTCCCGGCCCCGACGAATTGGATCTCTGCCGGTCGATACCGGGCGTCACGCTGACCGGCGGGAGATGGTTGAACTATTTCCAGCTCGCGGGCGTCCTGGCCCGCGCCCGGCTGGTCATCGGGAACGACAGCGGACCCACCCACCTGGCGGCCCATCTCGGCCGCCCGACCGTCGCTCTGTTCGGCAGCCATATGGCGGCCCGCCTGACCGGCATCGACCGGCCCTGGGTGACGTGCGTCGAAGTTCCGGATCTCGCGTCACTGCCCACCGGGCAGGTCGAAGATGTCGTGAACGGCCGCCTTGAACAGCGCTGAGGGCTTTCTGCCCGCCGACTCCCTGCATTTCGACGGCCGTGCGAGATAAATAGGGTAGCTTCCCTCCGTTACGTGGTATTGTCTTCAAACGAATGGACTAATACATTTGTATCGAGTGCCGGCTTTTCGAACGAGCCACCAGGGAGGACCGGTTTGGTGAAGGCTAGCTTGTTCGGTTTCAACGCTGCGGCGACGCGGTTCCCGCCATGATGAATCCTGCCAAGACGGAACGTTCCGCCCGTGACTGGAGCCGGGTCAAGCCCGGCGAGAAGCCGGCGGCCGTGCCGGTCAAGCCCTCTCACGACGATGCCAAGCTGCTGGCCTTGCTTCATTCGGCCAAGCGCGAATTGCAGGGGCTGCGCCTCGTTCACCTCCACCTGTCCCTGCTGAAGGACAAGAACCTGGGAGACATCGCGGCGATCCGCCGGGCCGTGCAGGAAATCTCGGAGAACTCGGCCTTCCTCCAGCTGTTCAACCTGTCGAACGAAGACATCATCTTCCTCTACAAGGGGATCAAGTTCTCGACCATCACCGACATCTGCCAGAAGATCGAGCGGCTGATGCTGTCGCGGACGCAGATGATGGGGCTCAACCCCTATCGGGAGGACAGTCTATATTCGATCATGGAGCTGTCGCTCAACTTCGTGAACGTGATCCGCTTCATCGAAGGGCTGGACGTTACCGGAGGTCCGGACGGCGCAAAGGCCAGGACCAAGCCGTCGGTCACGCTCGAAGAGCTGGCGCGGATCGAGCGCCAAATGGCGATCTTCGACCTGTCGCCCTTCATGCTCAACCAGCCGGTGATGGACATCCGGCCGGAGGCCCGGAACCACCGCGAGTATTTCGAGCTCTATATCGCGGTCAAGAGCGTGGAAGACCGGCTCAGCCCGGAGTTCGACATTACCGCAAACCGATGGTTGTTCAACTATTTCACCTCGAACCTCGACCAGTCCATCCTGAAGACGCTGAACTACGGCATAGATTTCATCCGTGGCCACAAGATCGGCCTCAACATCAATCTGACGACGGTCCTGTCAGCGGCGTTCGTGAGGTTCGATGAGCGGCTCACGGCCGAACTGCGCGGCAACGTGGTGCTGGAGATCAACAAGGTCGACCTGATCGAGAACGAGAGCCTTTACCGGGAAGTCGTCGATTTCGCCCGGAATCGCGGCTATTCGATCTGCATCGACGGCCTGACGCCGTTCTGGGTCACTCACATGGACCTGGAATACATGGCCTGCGACTATGCCAAGGTGTTCTGGTCGCCGGACATGCTGGAGATGGACCGCAACGAGTACGACAATCTCGAGGAACGCATCAGAAACCAGGACAATTGCCGCTTCGTCCTGGCCAGGTGCGGCACGGTCTCCGGCCTGCTGTTCGCCCACAGGATCGGCATCCATCTGGTCCAGGGACGGATCGTCGACAATATCATCCGCAAGGGCGTCAGCGTTTCCGACGCGATCAATACCGCACGGGTAATGGACGATTGAGCGGGACGGGGGCGCCCGTCCCGACCGGATCCGGTTCGACCAGTCCCGTCACGAAACGGTCGCCGCGTTGCGCCAGCTGCGCGCCGCTGAGGGCCAGCCCTCGCCGGGAATGCAGCGCCCGGATGGCCGGGTCGGCCAGATGACGGGCGAATTCGGGCGAGACGCCGGCATAGGTGTTGGCGATGCCGCGCCGGGCCATGGCCTCGATCAGGTCGACGACCGGGCCGGGCAGCGGCAGCCGTCCGACATAGAGCGGCGCATGGAACCGGAACCGCGATCTCGGGCCGGCCAGCCGATGGTCGCCGGCGGTGAAGATCAGGGTGCAGGACGACATGCATTGCGCGGTGTCGGCGACGCTGGTCGTGACCGTCCAGTCTCCCGTCCGCAATCTTTCATGGATCTGCAAGGCCGCCGAGACGTCGCCGCCCGGGCTGTCCAGGTGCAGCCGCACCGTGGGGCCGGTAGCGGCGTTCAACTGGTCGAGCACCCGGTTGGCCGTCGCCTGGGTGATGACCCCGGAAATCTCGATGTCCCGGAGTCCCTCCGGGGTGGCCTGTCCGCCTGTCCCGTCGGTGATCACGAGTCCCCGGGCACAGCCGGAGAGCGCCGCCAGGATCAGGCAATGGACCAGGACAAGCCGCAAGCGCATGACACGAACCCAAGCCAGCAGCCCCTCTACGGGACCGGAACACTTGGATTCGTATCAGATTGGGCGTTTAATTGCGGTTAATGCCGCCACATCCGCGGCGGCGGGAAACCGTCAGGCGGGCTTGAAGCCCATGGCGATGCCGTTCATGCAATAGCGCAGTCCGGTCGGCTTGGGGCCGTCCTCGAACACATGCCCCAGGTGCCCGCCGCAGTTGCTGCAATGGACCTCGGTGCGGGTCATGAAGAAGGAACGGTCCTCGGTCGTTTCCACGGCGCCGTCGAGCGGCTGCCAGAAGCTGGGCCAGCCGGTGCCGCTCTCGTACTTCGTGTCCGCCGCGAAAAGATCCTGGCCGCAGCCGGCGCAGACGAAGGTGCCGGGGCGCTTCTCCGCATTGAGCGGGCTTGTTCCGGCGCGCTCGGTGCCGTGCTCGCGGAGGACGTGATACTGCTCCGGCGTCAGCTGCTGGCGCCACTCGGCATCCGCCTTCTGGACGGGAAACTGGGTGGCCGATGCCTGGTTCGTGCCGCCGGTCAGCGACTTGAACAGCCCGCCTGCGCCAAGGATCGCCATGGTGCCTCCAAAAAAAAGCTGTCTTCGGTTCAAGGGATCGCTCCTGGGCCGATCATCCGGCCCCTGGACCTTGATATGGTGTCGGGTGACCTTTGGGAAAAGCCGCACCGGGGCAGGGGCGGTGGACTCAGGGGGCGTGGACTCAGGGGCGCCGCTTGATCCGGCGCCACGCATACATCCCGGCCAGGACCACGAGGCCGGCCGCGGCGGCCGCGAACAGGATGATCATCAGAAGGCTGCCCAGCAGGGCGCTCAGCGTGTCCCAGAAGCCGAACATGGCGATCAGGACGACGAGAATCAGGAAGATGATCAGGGGCATGGAAGTTCCTGTCGGACGGCGCGGATGGCTTGAGGACCCTCCTGAAACCGCCTGGGAACTCCGAATGTTCCGGACAGGCCCTCCGGACAGGCCGGCCGCGGGACCGGTCAGGCCTTCATGTTCACCTGGCCGCCCGGCGGGGCGGCGGCGCGGGCCTTGCTGCCGGCGGAGGCCGCCGCGTCGGCGCTCTGCTTGGCCTGCTGCTCGATCCGGCTGACGGCGGCAGAGGTCTGCTGGGTCAGGGCCTCGGTCTTCGGCAACGCCTTCATGGCGTTCTTGGTCTGCTCGACCGCCTGCCGGTAGCCCTGGCTGATCGCGGCGGCCTGGGAAGCCAGCGCCTCGGTCTTGGGTATCGGCTTCGCGGCATCGTTGCCCTGCTGGACCGCCTGCTTGTAGCCCTGGGAGATCGCTCCGGCCTGGCTGACCAGCGCTTCGGTCTTGGGCAGCGGCTTGGTCGCCTGCTTGCCTTCCTCGATGGACTGCCGGTAGGCCTGGCTGATGGCGCTGGCCTGGCTTACCAGAGACTGGGTCTTGGGCAGCGGCTTCGCCGCCTGTTTGCCTTCCTCGATGGATTGACGGTAACCCTGGCTGATCGCCGCGGCCTGGCTGTTGAGCTGGTCGACCTTTGGTACCGGCTTGGTGGAGTTGTTGGTCTGGTCGATGAGGGCCTGGGACTTCTGGACGTTCTGCTTCATCTGCTGGACCAGTTCCGTCACCTTCGGCGCAGAGCGCATCAGGGAGGTATCGACGGCGGAGACGACCATGGCAGAACCTTCGGACCCTGCGTCACCCGGCCAGGCGACGCCAAATATCTAAAATGCGACCAATCGCAGGATACGACCGAAAGTGTACGGTGTCCAACCCCAAATTGGCATTCATCCTTCGGCCGAACGGCGGTCGGCGAATCGTCATGACGCCGCTGCCAGCAACTCCTCATAGAGGAAGATCGTCCGGTCGACGCACGACGTCCAACTGAAGCCGCGGGCACGGTCGATCCCGGCGGCGACGCAGGATCGGCGGAGATCCTGGTCGGTCAGGATCCTTTCCAGCCCCGCGGCGAGGGCATCCTCGTCATGGGGATCGACCAGCAGCCCGGCCCCGCCCACGACCTCCTGGATACTGCCGGTGGCGGAGGCGAGCACGGGCGTTCCGCTCGCCATCGCTTCGAGGGGCGGCAACCCGAAGCCCTCGTAGAACGAGGGAAACGCGAAGGCGCCGGCGCCCGCATAGAGGACCGGCAGATCCGCTTCGGGAATGTAGCCGAGTCTCCGGATGCCGCCCTCCCGGGCCAGCGCGGCGAGCGACTGCTCCACCTGGCTTTCCCGCCAGCCGGTGGCGCCGCACAGGACCAGCGGGAACTCCGCCCGCAGGTCCGGCGGCAGCCTCATGAACGCCCGCAGCAGCCCGTGCAGGTTCTTGCGCGGCTCGATGGTCGCGACCGACAGGATATAGCGGCCGTGCCGCAAGCCATGGCGGTCCATCACCGCCCGGGTCTCGTCGCCGTCATGCGGGCGGAACCGTCCATCGACGCCGACCGGCACGGTGACCACGGCGGCGGGATCGAAGGAGAAGGTATCGATCACCTCCCGCCTGATGGAGTCGCTGAGGGTGACGATCCGGTCGGCCCGGCGCAGCGATTTCTCCAGGTTCCGCTCCAGGTAGCGGACCCGCTCGGGCGGATGGTGTTCCGGGTAATGCAGGTACGACAGGTCGTGGCAGTTGACCAGGCAGGGGCCGTCGAAGGGCTTCAGGATATAGTTCGGCTCGTGGTAGACGGCGCCCTTGAGCCGGCGGGCGCTCCGCCGGAAGACCGCGTTCCGGGCGACGCAGCGCATCTCGTAGGCGTAGGGCAGGGAGCGCAGGAACGGCCTGATCCTGCTGTCCCCCGGCTGCTCGGCGGAGGCATTCATCACCCGCTTCGAGTCGACCCAGCGGAAATGCGAGAAGCAGTGCAGTTCGTCGCCGAAGCCGCGGGCCAGAAGCCCCGCCAGGATCTCGGACGTGTACCGGCCGATGCCGGTGACCGGCGGCACGATCGATTCGACGTTGAGGATGACCTTCATGGTGTCGCGCAGCCGAACCGCCGGGATGGCATAGTGTACCTCGGGAGCCGGCATTCACTCGCCGCTCGCCACGGCGACTTGCGTAGGAGGGAGCTCAAAATGCGGGTTGCTCAGGCGCAGGGGTTACGAAACGGGGCGGTTGCGTATGGGGTGGCAGAGCTCGACGACCGCACCTTGCCAGGGTCCCGGAGGCAGCGTCAAGTTGATATTCGGGAAGCATGACCCTCTCCTATGCGTATGCAAGGGTGGCGTGCCCTCCTTGGAGCGTGAAAGGCGCGATCTGCATATTCCGCTAGGATCGGTGGCGTCGTCCGCGTTCCTCTGCCGCCTGCCGGTACACGTCGAAGGTCCGGTCCAGGAAGGACCCCAGGCTGAACAGGGCCTCCGCGCGCTCGCGCCCGCGCCGACCCATGGCGGCGGCCATGTCCTCGTGATCGAGCAGATGGTTGAGGGCTTCTGCCAGCGGTGCCGCCGAACCCGGCGATACGGTCAGGGCCTCGATGCCGTCGCGGGCGACCCAGGGCACCGCGGTCGGCAGGCTGGTATTGACGACAGGCCGTCCGCACGCCATGGCCTCGGCCTGGGCGATGCCGAAGGTCTCGCTCTTCTCGACCGACGGCAGGGCGAAGACCCGGCACGCGTGGAGCAGGGATTGCAGATCCTGCCGCTCCAGATACCCGACCAGCGTTACCCGGTCCTGGAGGCCGGCCGCGGCGATCTGCCGCCGCAGCGCTTCCTCCAGCGGCCCGGTCCCGACGATGACGAGGTCGCCCCTGACCCGGCGCATGGCCTCGATCAGGACATCGAAACCCTTGTAGGGAACGAGCCGGCCGGTCGCGACGATCAGGCGCGGATGAAGCGCGCGGATCTCCTGGATCCGGTGCCGCTGGGCGTCGCTTGGCACGGCCCAGCAGCCGACGTCTATGCCGTAGGGGACCACCACGCACTTGGCCGATACGGGCTTCAGGAACGGCGACTGCTCGATCATGACGGGCGCCGAAACGATGATCCGGTCGGCCCGCCGAAGCGCGCGGCGGATGAAGGGGCCGACTATCGGCAGAATGCGCCGCTGGGCCACGATCTCCGAATGCCAGTGGACCACCAGCGCCGTCCGCCGCGGGAACCACAGGCTTACCGCCAGATCGACCAGCGGAAAGGGCGCGTGGTAGTCGACCACGTCGACCCGGCGGGCGGTCGCCCAGAGATCCACCGGATAAACCGGGGAGATCGGCATCGACCAGACGCTCCGCAAGGAGGAGGTCCGGTGGACCTCGATACCCTCGACCAGTTCGGATCCGCCGGCCCCCCTGACCCGGGAGACCAGCACCTCGGAGCGGCAGCGCCCTGCGAGACCGGCGGCGAGGAGCCGCATGACCTCCGGTATTCCGCCGTTCACTTCCGGGATGAAGACCTTGAAGGCATGCGCGACCTTGAGGAGGGCCGCGACGGACTGGACGGGATGAGGGGCCGGGGAGTCATTCCCGTCATGGTCGGGCGGGTGGATATCGGGCGGGTGGATGCCGGGACCGGCCAAGCGAATGTCAATATCGGCCATCGTGGCTCACCCCGTTCCGTGCCGGTCGCGCGCAGCGACAATCCCGAAACCGGCCTTCGCGGGTGATCGAAATACGGACCAGGACGCAGCCGATTGTCCGGCATTTTATGGGAGCGCGGCCAGTGCGTCAACGGAAGGGGTAATCCGTTTCCGCAAGCCTGATGCGCGGCCCCGGGGGATGAGCAGGACCAGCGTGCGAGCGCCGAGGGAACATCGGCCAAAACGAAGAGGGCCTGGAAAACCGTCGTTTTCCAGGCCCTCTGAAATTCCTGAAGTGGCGCGCCCGAAGAGATTCGAACTCCTAGCCTTCTGATCCGTAGTCAGATGCTCTATCCAGTTGAGCTACGGGCGCTTGCCATTTCACGACCGCCTCTTGCGGGGCGTTGGACCGTGCGGTCCGTCGTGCGGCCTGTAATTAGCCAATGGGACCGCGCCGCGCAACCCCCTTCTGAAAGATTTTTGAAGGCCGGGTCAGAAGGCGGCCACGGCGCCGTCGGAGCGGCAGTCGGAGGCTCCCTCGATGGTGCCGTCGGGGTGGAGCACCAGGGCGCCGGCATGGCCCATCATGTCGCTGAAGGGCTCCACCACCTCCACGTCGTGGCCGGCCGACCGGAGCGCCTCGACCACCTCGGGGTCGAAGCGGGCTTCCAGCTTCAGGTTGGTGCTGTCGGCGCCCCAGGTGCGGCCCAGCAGCCACCGCGGCGCCGTCACCGCCCGCTGCAGTTCCTGTCCGAACAGGCCGTAGCGGCTGAAGACCGCCGCCTGGGTCTGCGGCTGGCCCTCGCCGCCCATGGTGCCGTAGGGCATCACCCGGCCGTCGTCGAAGCGGGCCAGCGCCGGGTTCAGCGTGTGGAAGGGCCGCATGCCGGGGACGAGCGCGTTGACGGCGTTCGGGTCGAGCGAGAAGCTGGAGCCGCGGTTCTGCCACAGGATGCCGGTGTCGCCGGCGACCACGCCGGAGCCGAACTCCCAATAGGTGCTCTGGATGAAGCTGACCGCCCGGCCGGCACCGTCGATCGCCCCCATCCAGATCGTGTCGGCGGGAGGGCCCGAGCGCGGCCAGGGCATCGCCCGCGCCGGGTCGATCCGGCCGGCCCGGTCGGCGAGGGCGGCGTCGGTCAGGAAGTCCGCCGGATCGGCCGTCATGCGGGCGGGGTCGGTGACGTGGCGGTCGCGCACCAGGAAGGCCTGCTTGGTCGCCTCCACCAGGCCATGGACATGGTCGAAGCCGTCGGCCCGCGCGACGCCCAGCCGGTCGAACAGGGCGAGGATCATCAGCGAGGCGAGACCCTGGGTCGGCGGCGTCATGTTGTAGAGCGTGGCGTTGCGCAGCCGGGCGCCGAGCGGCCGGACGGTGCGCGCCCGATGCGCTTCCAGGTCGGCGAGCGCCACGGGGCTGCCGGCCCGCTCCAGGCCGGCGGCGACGGCGCGGGCCAGGTCGCCGCGGTAGAAGTCGTCCACCCCGGCGGTCGCGATCCGCTCCAGCGACGCCGCCAGGTCCGGCTGCCGGAAGCGCGCGCCCGGCGCCGGGACGGAGCCGCCGGGCAGGAAGACCGGGGCGAAGCCGGGCACGGTTTCCAGCTCCGCCCGCTTGGCCGCCGTCAGGCGGACCTGTCCGCCGGTCGCGGGCACGCCGTCGCGGGCGTAGTGGACGGCGTCCTCCAGCAGGCGGGACAGCGGCAGGCGGGCCCCGGGCCAGTCGCGGCCCGTTGCCAGGGCCGCGCCCCAGCCGGACAGGGTGCCGGCCACGGTGTTGGCGGCCAGGGGGCCGCGGGCGGGGATCGCTGCATGGCCGTGTCCGCGGTAGAGGTCCGGGACCGCGGCGGCCGCCGCGGCGCCGCTGGCGTCGATGCCGACCGGCGGCTTGCCCGGTTCCGCGATCAGCCAGAAGCCGTCGCCGCCGATGCCGTTCATGTGGGGATAGACCACCGCGACGGCGGCGGCGGCGGCGACCATCGCCTCCACGGCGGTGCCGCCGTCGCGCAGCACGGACAGGCCGGCCTGGGCCGCGAGATGATGCGGGGCGACGACCATGCCGCGGCGGGCGGATGCGGTGTTCAGCATGTCTGTTGTTTCCGTCTGGGTACCGGTGGAACGCGTTGGTCCCAGGTTAACGCGTCCGGCGCCGATGCGCTCCGCAAAGCTGGCCTGTCCGGCGGGGCGGAGCGTCGGATTGCCGCGGACCGGCCCGTAAGTTATAAGCGGCCGATCATACCGGGTGGACAGTCGCGCTGGAGAATGGCCGTGGCCGATAAGGACAACATCAAGCATTTCCCCGTCTCGTGGGAAGAACTGCACCGTCATGCCAAGGCCCTGGCCTGGCGCATGGCCGAGAAAGGCCCCTGGGAGGGCATCGTCGCGGTGACCCGCGGCGGCCTGGTGCCGGCCGCGATCATCGCCCGCGAGCTGGACATCCGGCTGATCGATACCGTCTGCATCTCCAGCTACGACCACCAGAACCAGCGCGAAGCCCGCGTCCTGAAGGGCTTCGAGGGCGACGGCGAGGGCTGGCTGATCATCGACGACCTGGTCGATACCGGCAAGACCGCCGCCGTCCTGCGCAAGATGATCCCCAAGGCGCATTTCGCGACGATCTACGCCAAGCCGGCCGGGCGTCCGCTGGTCGACACCTTCATCACCGAGGTGAGCCAGGATACCTGGATCTATTTCCCGTGGGACGTCGAGCTCCAGTTCACCCAGCCGATCGCCCTCCAGCGCGGCGGCCGCTGAGCCGCCGCATCCGCCGCCGCGCCGGACGGGAGGCCGTCACGCGCTCTTCACGCGGGTGATGAAGTCGCCGACTTCCCGGTGCAGCGCCTCGGCCTGGCGGGCCAGGCCGGCGGCCGCGTCCAGCACCTGGGTGGCGGTCCGGCCGGTCTCGCCGGCGGCGCCGTGGACGCCGTTGATGTTGGTGCTGACCTCGTCGGTGCCGCGCGACGCCTCCTGGATGTTGCGGGCGATCTCGCGGGTGGCGACGCCCTGCTCCTCGACCGCGGCGGCGATCACGGTGACGATCTCGTCGATCCGGGTGATGGTGCCGCCGATGGTCTGGATCGCGCCGACCGCCCCCGAGGTGGCGCTCTGCATGCCCGAGATCTGGAGGGAAATCTCCTCCGTCGCCCTGGCGGTCTGGTTGGCCAGGTTCTTGACCTCCGACGCGACGATGGCGAAACCCTTGCCGGCCTCGCCCGCCCGGGCCGCCTCGATCGTGGCGTTGAGCGCCAGCAGGTTGGTCTGGCTGGCGATGTCGCTGATCAGGCTGACCACCTCGCCGATCTTGTCCGCGGCGGCCACCAGGTCGGCTACGCTGCCGTTGGTCTTCTCCACCTCGGCCACCGCGATCCCGGCGACCCGCGAGGACTCGCTGACCTGCCGGCCGATCTCGCCGATGGAACTGCTCAGCTCCTCCGCCGCGGCGGCGACGGTCTGGACGTTGACGCGGGCCTGGTCGGAGGCGGAGGCGGCGGCGGAGGACTGGCGCGCCGTCTCCTCGGCGATCGCCGACATGGACTCGGAGGCGGAGCGCATCTCGGCGGCCTGCGACGTGACGGCCTTGACCACCTGGTCGATGTTGACGCCGAACTCGGTGGTCAGCCGCTCCAGGCTGCGGCTGCGCCGTCCGCGGGTCTCCTCGTCGGCCAGACGCTGCTCTTCCAGGGCCGCGGCGTGCCTCAGGTTGTCCCGGAAGATCCCGACGGTGCGCGCCATCTCGCCGATCTCGTCGCCGCGGTCGGTGCCCCTGACCTCCACGCCGGCATCGCCGCCGGCCAGCCGCTTCATGGTGCCGGTGACCTCGCCGAGCGGCCCCGTCACCGTCCGGCGCACCACCACGATGGCGAGCCCCGCCGCGGAGCCGACGCCGAGCACCGACAGAAGCGCCAGGGTCAGCAGCATGCGGTCGTAGAAGGTATCCAGCGCGGCGGAGCCGGCGCCGATCATGCCGGCGTCCAGCGCGGCGATCGCCTGGAGTTCCTTGTTGAACGCCTGCCGGTTCGCCCGGTTCGCGTCGTTGTCGCCCCATTCCCGGGCGGGAGCGGCGCCGCCCTGGCGGCCGAGCTCGACCAGCCTGGTGCGGAACCGGACGAACTCGGAGGCCTTCTCCTCCACCTTCCCGAACTGGTCGAGATGGTCGGCCGGAACCAGGGGCCGCCATTCCCGGACCAGGGTCTCGATCGCCTTCAGGCTTTCCAGAAGCGGCTTGCCGAACTTCTCGACGCGCTCGGGGTTCTCCGCCATGTAGACGCCGCGCGAGTCCATCACGACCGAGTTGACGAGGCCGTTGACCCGCTCGCCCAGCAGGGCGCGGGTCGAGGCCGCGGTGATGGCGTCCACCTGGGCCTCGTACGTGCGCAGGGTGACGACGCCGACGGCGCCGATCAGGGCCGCGATCATTCCCAGGAAACCCACCAGCAGATAGATCTTGGTGGAGATCTTCAGTGATTGGAGCCGCTTCATCGGCCAGTCCTCCGGTTTTTGTCTCCGCCATGCCGGGGCGGGAATTTTCAAGGGTTCGTCGCAGGATCTCCTGTCGAACTCCGAGCTGATCAAGTCACCGGAAGAGTCGGCCGTATTATGTTAAAGAAAGAAAAATGCCGACAAAGACATTTTTGCATATATTACTGGGGCTTATATTACGTACGTCATGTGAGATTCGTCATAGAGTTTCGCGTGCGGGGGTCCAGCAGGTCGCGCAGGCCGTCGCCCAGCAGGTTCAGCCCCAGCACGGCCAGGGCAATGGCGGCGCCGGGGAAGATCGCGAGCGTCGGGCGGAGCGCCATGAAGGTCTGGGCGTCGTTCAGCATCTTGCCCCAGCTCGGCGCCGGCGGCTGGATGCCCAGGCCGAGATAGCTGAGGCCGGCTTCCGCCAGGATCGCCACCGCGAAGGAGATGGTGGCCTGGACGGCCAGGGCGCCGGCGACATTGGGCAGCACATGCACCAGGGTGACCGACAGCGGCCCGCGCCCCAGGGCGGCGGCGGCCCGGACGAACGGCCGTCCCATCACCTGGAGGGCGGCGCCCCGGGTCACCCGGGCGAACACGGCGACATTGAAGATGCCGATCGCCAGGATGGCGTTGACGGCGCCCGGCCCCAGCAGGGCGGTGATCAGGATCGCCGACAGGATCGCCGGGAACGCGAAGGTCAGGTCGGTCAGGCGGCCCACGGCCTCGTCGGTCCAGCCGTCCAGCACGGCGGCGGCCAGCCCCAGCGGCACGCCGGCGGCCATGCCCAGCCCGACCGCGACGGCGCCGACCGCGATGGAGTTGCGCGCCCCGACCATGATCATGGACAGGATGTCGCGGCCGAAATGGTCGGTGCCGAGCCAGTGCGCGCCGCTCGGCGGCTGGAGCCTGGCCGCGATGCGCATCGCCTCCGGCGGATAGGGGGTCCAGGCCAGGGAAACCAGGGCCAGCGCCGCCATCAGCAGGGTCAGCGCGCCGCCGATCAGCAGGCCGGAATGGTTGAAGCGCCTCAGGCCTCGCGGGTTCATGGGACGCCCTTGGGCCGCGGGTCGATCACGGCGTAGAGGACGTCGACGATCAGGTTGACCGCGACCACCAGGGCCGCCATCACCATCACCACGTCCTTGACCACGATCAGGTCGCGCTGGCTGATCGCCTGGAACAGCAGCCGGCCCAGCCCCGGCAGGAAGAAGACATTCTCGACCACGATGGCGCCGCCCAGCAGGAAGGCGAACTGGAGCCCGACGATGGTCGTGATCGGGATCAGGGCGTTGCGCAGGACGTGCCGCCGCATCACGGCCCCGGGACCCAGGCCCTTGGCGCGGGCGGTGCGGACGTAATCCTCCCCCAGGGTGTCGAGGATGGACGCCCGGGTGATCCGCGCCAGGATCGCGGCCTCGGTGAGGCCCAGGGTCAATGCCGGCAGCAGGAGGGCCTTCAGCGCCGGGCCGGCGCCGGCCGACCAGCCGGGAAAGCCGCCGGCGTCGAACCAGCCCAGCCCGACCGACAGCCACAGCACCAGCAGGATGCCGAACCAGAAGTTGGGGATCGCCACGCCCAGCTGGCTGAACGCCATGACGCCGTAGTCCGCCGGCCGGCCGCGCCGGGACGCCGCCGCCATGCCGAGCGGCAGGGCCACCGCGGTGGACAGCAGGATCGCCAGGGCGGCGAGCGGCACGGTGACCGCCAGCCGGTCGCGCACGAGGTCCCCGACCGGCACCCCGTAGGTGTGGCTGACTCCCATGTCGCCGCCCAGCAGCCCCCCGACCCAGGCGAGGTAGCGGACCGGGACCGGCCGGTCCAAGCCCATCTGGGCGCGCAGCGCCGCCAGGGTGTCGGGCCGGGCATCGACGCCCAGCATCAGCAGGGCCGGGTCCCCCGGCAGCACCTCCAGCACGGTGAAGACAACCAGGGACGCCAGGAACAGCGTCAGTCCCAGGCCGACCAGGCGCCGGGCGAGGAACCCGGTCATGTCACTTCCACGTAACGCCTCATTTCCACGAAACGGCGGTCACGTCGTTGGCCGGAACCGGGCTGTTCTCCCATAGGCCGGTCAGCCCGGCCTTGTGGACGCCCGCCTTGGGCAGCTGGAACAGGAAGACGTTGGCGCTGTCCTCCGCCAGGATGCGCTGGGCGTCGCCATACAGGGCGGCGCGCCGGTCCGGCTCGACCGTGCGGCTCAGCTCGTCCATGACGGCTCCGAAGCGCTCGCTGCGGTAGCCGAAATAGTAGTCGGGGCGGTCGTAGACGTCGATGTCCAGCGGCTCCACGTGGGAGACGATGGTCATGTCGAAGTCCCGGCCGCGGAACACCTGCTCCAGCCAGGGCGCCCATTCCATCGGCTCGATCCGCAGACGGATGCCCGCCTCGGCCAGCTGGGCGGCGATGATCTCCCCGCCGCGCCGGGCATAGACCGGCGGCGGCAGCCTGATCACGGCGTCGAAGCCGTCGGGATAGCCCGCTTCCGCCAGCAGCGCCCGCGCCTTGGCGGGGTCGTGGGGATACAGGCCGGTCAGGTCCACGTAGCCGGCGCGGTGCGGGGCGAAGTGGCTGCCGATCGGCGTGCCGTAGCCGAACATCGCCCCGTCGATCACGTCCTGCCGGTTGACCGCATGGGCCACGGCGCGGCGGACCCGGACGTCGTCGAACGGCTTGCGGGCGTTGTTGAGCGCCAGCACCGTCTCCCCCTCGGTCGTGCCGACGGCGACGGTGAAACTCCTGTCGGCCTCCAGCACCGGCAGGGATTCGGTGGCGCCGATGTTGGGGAAGGCGTCCACGTCGCCGGAGCGCATGGCGTTCAGCTGGGCCGCCGGGTCGCTGATGAAGCGGAACACCACCTCGCCGAGCTTCGGCACCGCGGGGTCGCGGAAACCGGGGTTGCGCACCAGCACCACCCGGTCGCCGGACACCCAGCGGTCGAACCGGAAGGGGCCGGTGCCGACGGGCTTCTGCCGGTTCGTCGCGGCGGATTCGGGCGCCACGATGGCGGCGTCGTTGGATCCCATGTTGAACAGGAACTGCCCGTCGGGCCGGGTCAGGGTGACCACGGCCGTCAGCGGGTCGGGCGTCTCGACCGATCCGATCGCCGCGAAATAGCCTTTCTGGGCGTTGACCGAATCCGCCCCGCGCGCCCGGTCCAGCGCGAACCTGACGTCGGAGGAGTCGAAGCCGGTGCCGTCATGGTACGTCACGCCCGGCCGAAGCTTGAAGGTATAGGTCAGGCCGTCGGGCGAAATCTCCCAGCTTTCCGCCAGTCCGGGGACCACCTCGCCCCGCGCGTCGATCCGGGTCAGGCTCTCGAACAGGTTGGAATAGGTCACCTCGTCGATCGCCGCGGCGGCGCCGGCCGTCGGGTCGAGGTGCGGCGGCTCCAGCTGCATGCCGATGACCAGGCGGTCGCGGGTCTGCGCCGAGGCGCCGGCCGGCATCAGGGCGCCCGCCGCCAGCAGCGCCGCGGCGATCAGCAAGGGTGAGGATTTCATCGGCAAGTCTCCGCTGGCCTCGTTGCGCGGCGCATGATGGAGGGGCGGGGCGCCCGGATCAAGGTCGGGGGCGGGTCCGAAGGCGTCTCGGCCATGGTGCCGCCCCTCGGCGGCATGGTACACAGCGGGCTGGAAGTTGCAGGGAGACACGATTCATGTCGGTGAAGCGCCGCACCTATGTCGTCGGGGTCAGTCTCGGCCTCACCTCCGAGGAGATCCGCGTGGAGGAGGAGATGTCCGTCGTTCATCTGGGCGATCCCCCCTTCACGATGGCGGTGGCGCCGCCCGGCGACCCGCGCGAGTCCATGATCGCCCTGAGCGACGGCAGCTTCCTGACCGACCTGGTCTGGCTGACGCCCAAGCGGGCCAAGGGGCGGGTGCTGTTCAGCCTGCTCGAGGCCGCCGCCGAGGCGGTGGAGTACCAGCTCGACATGACCGACGAGATGCTGGGCGAACTGGCCGCCGAGGTCGAACGGATGGAAGGCGAGGTGGACGAGGACGACGAGGCCGATCCGGTCGAGGCCTTCATCGAGCGGGTCAACAACGGCGAGATCAGCGAGCTGGACGTCATGGACTTCGCCAACTTCGAGGACTTCCGCCGGGTCCTGGGCGACGACATGACCGAGGACGACTTCCAGTACCACCGCGCCACCATGGACGAGCTGGTCGAGGAGGCCCGGATCCGCGGGCTGCCGGTGATCCGGACGACCGCCGACCCGCAGGAGTTCCGCGACTGGATGGCCGGTCAGGAGGGGATGGAGCCGGGGCCGCTCGCCATGCTCGCCTTCGCCGAGTACCTGCGGGCGCGCCAGAAGGGCGATGGCGACGGCGGGGCCGATGGGGCCAACGGGGCCGGCGGGGGCGGCGGGGAGCAGGCGTGACGGGGGAGGCGGCGTGCCGCTTCCGATGATCCCGACGTTCCGATCACAGCTTGTTAACCATGGCCGGGCTAAACCGGGCGCTTGCGGCGCAATCGCGGCGCATCCCGTTCTCCCGGCGGAGTTTCGATCCTCGTGGCACTGTCCTCCTGGGCCGGCGCGGCCTCGGTCTATCTCGACCGCCGCGTCATCGCGATCCTGTTCCTGGGTTTCTCCAGCGGGCTGCCGCTGGCGCTGACCGGCGCCACGCTGAGCGTCTGGCTGGTCGAAGGGGGGATCGCCAAGACGGCGATCGGGCTGTTCGCGCTGGTGGGGTTGCCCTACACCCTGAAATTCGCCTGGGCTCCCCTGATCGACCGCCTGCGCCTGCCGGTCCTGACCCGGCTGCTGGGGCGGCGGCGCGGCTGGGCGGTGCTGACGCAGGCCGGCCTGATGCTGTCGCTGCTCGGCCTGGGATCGACCGATCCGGTCGCCGAACTCTGGTGGATGGCGCTGTTCGCCGTGTGCGTGTCGTTCTGCTCGGCCAGCCAGGACATCGTGCTGGACGCCTGGCGGGTCGAGATCCTGGACGAGAACCAGTACGGCGCGGGCGCCGCGGCGGTGGTGCTGGGCTACCGCATCGGCATGCTGACCTCGGGGGCCGGGGCGCTCTATCTGGCGAGCGTGCTGCCGTGGTCGCTGGTCTACGCGGTCATGGCGGCGCTGGTCGGCGTCGGCCTCGTCACCATGCTGCTGAACCGCGAGCCGGAGGTCCGGGCCTCGCCCGAATCCGAGATGCGGGAGCGCTCGGTCGCCGATTTCCTGGAGATGAGGCCAGGGCTGAAGGGCTGGCGCGCCGAGCTGCTGGCCTGGCTGTTCGGCGCCGTCGTGGCGCCGTTCGCCGATTTCATGACGCGCCGGGCCTGGGCCGCGATCCTGCTGTTCATCGCGATCTACAAGCTGGGCGACGTCTATGCCGGGGCCATGGCGACGCCGTTCTACCTGGAGCTGGGGTTCACCAAGATCGAGATCGCCAACGTCACCAAGGCGTTCGGCCTGGGGGCCTCGATCGCCGGCGGGCTGCTGGGCGGCGTGGTGGTCAGCCGGTTCGGCGTGATGCGCAGCCTGCTGGTGTGCGGGCTGCTCCAGATGGTGTCGAACCTGATGTTCGTCCTGCTGGCCCGCAGCGGCCACGACATCGGCATGCTGACCGTGGTGATCGCGGTCGAGAACGTGACCGGCGGCATGGGGACCGCGGCCTTCGTGGCGTACCTGTCGAGCCTGTGCAACGTCGCCTATACGGCCACGCAGTACGCGCTGCTGTCGTCCTTCTCCGCCCTGGGGCGCGACCTGCTGGCGGCATCCAGCGGCTGGCTGGCCGACCGGATGGACTGGGTGACCTATTACGTCCTCTCCACCTCGGCGGCGCTGCCGGGGCTCCTGCTGCTGCTCTGGCTGATGCAGGTCGCGCGGGCGTCCGGCGCGCCGGGGGCGGATGTCAGCATTCGTCATGGTGCGGGCGCCGCTTCCGAGGGCTCCGGTTCCGTCTGACGGACGGCGCGCCGGCCCGGCGGGGTTCCGGGATCACGGATGGGCACGGATATCCACGGATGGCGTTCCGGTTCGGGGAGCCGTTGCGCGGGGCCGGGGGAAAGGCGATAGTCGGCCCATGATCCGGATCACGCACCGCATATCCCTCGACGACGACGAGATCGAGGAGAGCTTCGTCCGGGCCTCGGGGCCTGGCGGCCAGCATGTCAACAAGACGGAGACCGCCGTCCAGCTCCGCTTCGACGTGCGCCGGTCGCCCAACCTGCCCGACGACGTGCGCCTGCGGCTGGAACGGCTGGCCGGAAACCGCCTGACCCAGGACGGCGTCCTGATCCTGGTCGCCGACCAGTACCGCAGCCAGCGGCGCAACCGCGACGCGGCGCTGGAGCGCCTGACCGACATGATCCGCGAAGCGTCGATCCCGCCTACTCCCAGGCGTCCCACGAAGCCGACTTTCGGGTCCAAGCAGCGGCGCCTGGAGGCCAAGGGCCAGCGGTCCGCGGTGAAGCGTCTGCGCAGCAACCGGCACGACGATTAGTCGGGAAGGCTGGATGTCATGATTCGTCATGACGGCGGCGTCACGCGAGCGGCGCGGGAGCGGTGTCGGCGCCGGGCCACTGGTCGGGCGGGAGCAGGCGGTAGTCCGCGTCGAAGAAGAGGTGGGCGTCGTCGGACGACTCGATCCGGGCCTTGAGCTCCTTGTTGTCCTTGTGGCGGCCCAGGATCAGCTTGAGGCAGCGGGAGTTCCGTTCGACCGCGGCGGCGTGCCGCTTGCGGGCCTCCTCCTTAAGGTTGCGCATCGGCTCGACCGGGGCGATGGCGGCCGGCGGCATCGGCGGGTCGAAGCCGACCAGCCCCGGAGCGTCGGGATCGGCGGGCAGGGCGCCGTCGTCCTCGTCCTCCGCCTCCGCCAGGGCGGCGGCGATGGCCCCGGTGATGCCGGCGCCGGCGTGCCGGCCGGCCTTGGGCGCCGGCGGGAGCAGGCCGCGGAAACGGGCGATCTGGTCGGCGGCGCGCAGGGCGGCGGAGTAGTTCTGCTTCTCCACGGCCTCGAACAGGACGCGCTTGAGCACCGCGACCAGTTCGTCGGCCTCCTCCCGGCGGCGGCGGTCCTCCTCGGCGGCGAGTTCGACCACGCGGGCGGCGACGCAGCCGTCCTGCATCAGGCGCGATCCGGTCTGGCGGGCGCTGTTCCAGGCATAGCCGGAGAGCCGGGCGGCCTCGGCGAGGCTGCGGCCGGCGGCGACGTGGCGGGCGAAGACCTCGTGCCGGCGCTGAAGGGCGGGGGTGGGCGTGCTGGCGGTGGCGGACATGGCGGAGCTCTCCGGGCAGGTGTCTTAGGTATGTTATCCTTTATTACCGAGGATTTCAATCTTATGAGTGGGGTCGGCGGGGCGGCGTGCGGTAGCAACTGTTATTTGGCGGTTGTTGTCTCCTCATCAAGCACAATTTTCCACTGTGGTGGTGCAGACGTGTAGCCGTGTCCTGCTTTGGACTGTGTCAGTGGTCAAACAGTGGGAGTTGGAGCCGCCCCCCGTTCGGGCCAAGTGTGACGGCGCGTGGAACGGCCCTCAAGGACGCTGCGCGCCGCTCCGCGGTGGCCTTCGGCCATCCTTGACCGCCGTTCCACGCGCCGCCAAGTGGACCCCAGGTCGGGACGGAGGGATGGTGCCGCCGATCGAACAAAGGGATGGAGCCTCAGGCGGCGGCCGGGGACGTAGCCTCGGCCACAGCCGTGGCCGTCTTGCGCAATGCCGCCTGGTCGGCCTTTTTCGCTTCGTGGTCCGGGTCCCAAGGCTCACCCGCCTTGAGCAGGGCGTTGAGCATCACCAGGGCCTTGCGCATGCAGGCGACCAGCGCCACCTTCCCCGCTTTGCCGCGCGCCTTGAGGCGCTCGTACAACTTCTTGAGCACCGGGTTCCAGCGCAGACCGATGCGGGCGACGTGGAACAGCGCATGGCGCACCTTGGCGCGGCCGCCGTAAATCCGGCGCACCCCCCGCAACGTGCCGCTGTCGCAGGCGAACGGCGCAAGCCCGGCCAGGCTGGCTACCTGCTTCTCGTTCAGCGAGCCGAGTTCGGGCAGATAGGCGACCAGCATGGCCGAGGTCAGCGGCCCGACGCCCTTGAAGCTGCGCAGCAGCGCAGCGCGCCGGCTCAGCTCGGCGTCGCAGTAGACGGTCATCGCGATCTGCTCGGCCAACTCGGCCGCCTGGCCCCGGAGCGCCTCCAGCGCGGCGCCGGCAACCTGGCGCATCGCCTCGGAGTGGAAGTGCTCGATCTGATGAGACCGGGCAGTGATCTCGGCCAGCACCTGGTCGCGGTAGTCGAGCAGCTCGATCAACTCGGCGCGGACCGGCTCCGGAATCGGGGTGGCGCGCGGCCGGTTGGCCTCGCCGAACGCCTTGAGCGCCCGGGCGTCGACCCGGTCGGTTTTGGCCAGCCAGCCGTTCGAGCGGGCGAAGTCCCGCACCCGCTTGGGGTTGACGATGGCCGTCGCTACGCCGGCCGCGGCCAGGGCGTGATGCAGGCCGCGCTCGCAGCCGCCCGACGCTTCCATGACGACCAGCACGTCGTTGCCGCCCTCGCGCAGCGCGCTCAGGATAGTGGCCAACTCGCCATGGCTTTCCGGGCTGTTGGGCAGGCGCCGGCGGGTGTGGCCCGGCAGGCCGTGGGTATCGAGAAACTGGGTGGAGGCATCGATGCCGATGCAGTAGACTTGGCAAGGCATGGCGAACTCGTCCTTGTCTGCGGCGTCCGGCTCAAGGCCGGCGCCTGGCAACTGTGCGAGGAACGCCGAGGGTTCGGGGCAGGCACTTCGCTACGTACGGTGTCGAGCCTTGGTCGGCCACAGTGTCCTGACCCCGCGTACCGGCGTCCCCGTCAGGGGGCGCCGGTATCCCTCGGACACCGCCTTATACCCCACCGCCATAAGACAAGGTCGGCCTTCGCCCGTCAGGGCGAACGCCGACGCCCTCCATCGGCGCTCCGGCCAGGGTGTCGGCGTCGGCCTTCGGCCGAGGCCGACCTACGGCGAACCGGCCGGAATCGAAGGGTTTTGACGAAAGGCGTGGCGTCCAGCGTGGCAGGGCGCGGAACGACAGGCCGATGCCGACGACGAGCAGGCCGCAGATCAGGACGGTGTCGCGAGGGGCCGGGCTGCGGGAGGATCAGGACGGAGCGACGGCGGCGGATAGCAAAAATCGGCGCGAAAACCTGCCGGGCGTTGTGCTATTCGGTGGCTTCGCCACTGATGTTGGTTTTTGCCCTCCGGGTGAGGGGGTCGCGGGCGACTCTCAATAGGATGCGCCGGGATGTCAGGATTTGCGTAAATTCGGGAGGTCTTCCCGCGTGCCATACACGTTTGAGAGGAGCTGCCTTGGCGGACGGCGGTTGGCATGACGTGCATGAACCGCTCCGGCCCTGCGGCAACTCGCAAGACCGTGCTGGTCACCGGGGGCGGCCGGGGGATCGGGGCCGCCGTCGTCCGGCTGTTCGCCGCCCGGGGCTGGCGCGTGGCGTTGACGTGGGTTTCGGACAGGGCGGCGGTCGAGGGGGTGAGCGCATCGGTGGACGGCTGCACCGCCTTCCGGTGCGATGTCCGCGACGAGGATCAGGTGGTCGGGCTGTTCCGGGACGTCGTCGGCGCGTTCGGCCGGATCGACGCACTGGTCAACAATGCCGGGATCACCGGGCCGCCGCGCCGGATCGAGGATGTCGGCGCCGGATTGCTGAGTGACGTCGTCGCGACCAACCTGATCGGGCTGATCCTGTGCGCCCGCGAGGCGGTCCGGCACATGCGCGCCTCGGCGGAAAGGGGGACGGGCGGCGGGTCGATCGTCAACCTTTCATCGACCGCCACGAAGCGGGGCAGTCCCGGCCAGTGGATCGACTATGCGGCGACCAAGGGGGCCATCGACGTGTTCACCGTGGGCTTGGCGGCGGAGGTGGCGCCGTTCGGCATCCGTGTCAACGCGGTGGCTCCGGGTTTGACCCTGTCCGACCCGGCAGACGCGGAGCGAATCGCCGCCCGGCTGGAAACCATGCGGCACGAAATCCCGATGGGACGGGCCGGCACGGCGGCGGAGGTCGCGGAGGCGGTTTTCTGGCTGTGTTCCGACGCGGCTTCCCATGTGATCGGGGCGGTGCTGCCGGTCGCGGGCGGGCGGTGAGGCGGGGGCGACCGATCAGTCGCCGTAGGTTTCCTCCAGCCCGATGGAGATGCCTGGGGGGTCGAGGTCGATCCGGTCGCTGGAGATGATCCTGGTCAGGATGCTTCCGTCGGCCGCTCGCTGGTGATGGATCACGGCTCTCCGGTTCGTGTGGACGATCAGGTAGTGCCGGAACGCGCGGGACGCGGAAATAGTCGGCGAGCTTGCCGCCGGTGTCCGTCCCGCGCGTTCCGGGGGACAGCACCTCCACGACGATCACGGGATTGCTCGCGGCGACGGCATCGTCGGGCAGCCGGGGGCCGCAATTGACGACGGCATCCGGTTCGTAGTCCGTATCGTCATCCACTTCCACCGTGATGCCGTCGGGCAAGGCTTCGCAGCCGGCATCCTTGCCGGAAAGCGCCCGGTCGAGCGCCTGCCAGACCCGGGCTTTCAGGCGGGCATGGATGATCCGTTCCGGAGCCACGGCGACCGGTTCGCCCGCCACCCGCTCGTAGCGGGCACCTCCGGCCTGCTCATCCAGCCACTGCCGGAAGCTTTCGCGGGTCATGTATCGGCAATCCGGCTGTTCCGCCACCTGATTACCCTTCGGCCCGGCCCCTTGCGGGGCCATTCTAGCACGGCCGGCGGGCGCGGCGCGCTATCCGGTGGGGGCTGGAAAAGCACTCTGACCCCAATCTGGGAAAGCACTCTGACCCCAATTTTCTTTTTCTTGCCACAGATGAACGGCGATAGAGGGAGATGCCGTCCGGATCATTTTTCTCCATCGCCGTTCATCTGTGGCTGAATTCTTTCGCTCGGAAATCGTGGGCCGGGTGACGGTTCGCGGCGGAGCTTCAGCAGGGGGCGCCGCCCAGGGGGGCGGGGGGTTCCTTGGCCGGTTCGCCGAAGGTGCAGGACCAGACGGAGGCGTGTTTCAGCGGGTGAAGGCGGCATTCGTTCTCCGCGAAGGATTTGCGCTCCAGGCATTCCTGTTCGGAAGCGTACTCGCGCGGTGCCCATCCCTCCAGCTGGGAGCCGGGGGTCCAGACGCCGTTGATCAGGAAGAAGACGTTCAGCCACCACATGACGGTGCCTCCGAGGATCGCTCCGGCGAGTATAACAGGCGAAGTGGCCGTCGGGACCCTCTGGATATCGGGCGCCTCGGCGGATACATCTGGGGTTATCGAGTCGGGTATGCCGGCCGGGACAGGAAGGATGACGGACCCATGGGAGTGACTCTGACAGGCTTCGAGGCCGGGGAGGGGGCGCCGCTGGTGGTGCTGCACGGGCTGTTCGGCTCGGCCCGGAACTGGAACACGGTGGCGAAGCGGCTGGGCGCCGGGCATCGGGTCCACGCGCTCGACATGCGCAACCATGGCGGCTCGCCCTGGTCGGACGACATGGGCTATGCCGACATGGCCGACGACGTGGGCGGCTATATCGAGGACAGGATCGCGGGCAAGGGGCTCGGGCCGGTCTCGCTGCTCGGCCACAGCATGGGCGGCAAGGCGGCCATGGTGCTGGCGCTGACCCGGCCCGAGCTGGTGGACAAGCTGGTGGTCGCCGACATCGCGCCGGTCAGCTACCGGCACACGCTGATGCCTTATGTGGAAGCGATGCGGGCGGTCGACCTGTCCGGAGTCACCCGGCGGGGCGAGGTCGATGCCCAACTGGCCAAGTCCATCCCGGAGGCGCCGATCCGCAGTTTCCTGCTGCAGAACCTGGTCGCCGAGAGCGGCACCTTTTCCTGGCGCATCAACCTGAAGGCGTTGGGCGATCGGATGGAGGAGCTGACCGCCTTCCCGACCGGGGATTTCGCCGGGCGCAGCTACGACAAGCCGACGCTGTTTCTCCACGGGGAACGCTCGGACTATGTCCGGCCGTCCCACCATGAGGAGATCCGGCGGCTGTTCCCGAACGCCCGGATCGAAGGGATCGCCGATGCGGGCCACTGGCTGCATGCCGAGCAGCCGGACCGCTTCGTCGACAGCGTCCTGGCTTTCCTGGACGGCTGAGCGCGGGCGGACGTACCGGCCCTGCCTCTTGGTCTTGATCGGGTGGCCGTCGGTGCGCGGTGTCGGAATTGTCGGAACCCGTGGAAGAAGTCAGACGTAGAAATAGTCCACGCCTTCGACCAGGCCGACCTTGTCGATCACGCAGGTGCTGACCGTGCCCCAGTCGTGGTTGGTCAGCGTCATGGTCGTCTTGCCCGCCTGCTCGCTGACCGACACCGATGTCCCGAGGGCGGCGTCCCCGTGGATGTAGAGGCGGTCGCCGCCCTCGACGCCGGCGCCGTTGAACCCCATGACGGCGTGGGAGCCGGGGTCGAAGAAGTTCAGGTGGAAGCTGTCGGCGTCGTCGGCGTCGGAATAGACCCTGTCGTCACCCCCGCCGCCGATATGGAAGACGTCGTCGCCGGCACCGCCCCGCATGGTGTCGGAGCCGTAGGCGCTCCGGAAGGTGTCGGCGGCCGCGGTGCCGGTGATGTCGATGCCCGTGCTCTCGTGGAAGCCGCCGGCGAAGCTGAGGCCGCCGGCACCGCTCGCCACGATCTTCTCGATGCCCGTGAAGTTGCCGACGGCGATGCTGGAAGCGTCCCACTGCGAGTCGGGCTTGGTGAACAGGATACGGCCGGAGCCCTTGGCGTCGATATAGATATAGGTCTGGGCCGGAGCCTCGGCCGGTTCGGCCGCCGTTCCCGCGGTGTAGGTCGTCCGGTTGATCACGGCCAGGGTGTCGGTGCCGGCATCGCCGTTGAGCCGGCTGGCCGCCAGGGAGGTCCGGATCGTCGCGATGTCGGCGGCACTCGGGTCGTAGATGAGCCGGTCGTTGCCGGCGCCGCCCTGGAGATACGAGACGCCGGTGCCGCCATGGAGGGTGTCGTTGCCGTCCTCCCCGTACAGGGTATCGGTCCCCGATTCTCCGAGCAGCTTGTCGTCCCCGGCCCCGCCCCGGATCTGATCATCGCCGGAACGGCCGTAAAGGCTGTCGTTTCCGCCCTGGCCGTACAAGCTGTCGGCGCCGGTGGTTCCATACAGTGTTTCGGAGTTGCTTGTACCCTGGATGAGCGCCATTTCGTCAGCCCCTGTTTATCGAAAGGGGAGTTTTTCATATCCGGGTGCGCAAATCTCCTGTAAGAAAGTATTAACTCTTTTCCGGAATCAGCGCGAGGCGGTTCGCCGGAGCGCCTGCCGGCCCTGCGCCCCGGTTCCGCCGTCCAGGTCGAAGAAGCCGACCAGGCTGGTCAGTTCGCGGGCCTGCGACTCCAGCGCCTCGGCGGCGGCGGAGCTCTGTTCGACCAGGGCCGCGTTCTGCTGGGCCATGGAGTCCATCGCGGTGATGGCGCCGCTGAGCGCGTCCAGGCCGCTCGCCTGCTCGGACGTGGCGCGGGAGATCCGGCCGATCAGGTCGGCGACGCGGCCGACCGACGCGGTGATGTCGGTCAGCGCCGTGCCCGCCGCGCGGACCAGCACGACGCCCTCATGGACCTCGCTGCCGCTGGCCTGGATCAGCTGCTTGATCTCCTTCGACGCGGCGGCGGAGCGCTGGGCCAGGATGCGGACCTCGCTCGCGACCACGGCGAAGCCCCGGCCGGCGTCGCCCGCCCGCGCCGCTTCGACCGCGGCGTTCAGCGCCAGCAGGTTGGTCTGGAAGGCGATCTCGTCGATCATGCTGACGATGTCGCCGATCCGTGCCGACGACTCCTCGATCCGCCGCATCGCCGCGACGGCGTCCTCCGCCACGCCGGCGCCCCGGCCGGCGGAGCCGTGGGCGGCGACCGCCGCCTCCTCCACCCGGACGGAGGTCTCGACGTTGGCGTGCACGGTCTCGGTCAGCCCTTCCATGGTCGAGGCGGTCCGGCGCAGGCTGGAAACCTGCTGTTCGGTCCGCCCCGCCAGGTCGCGACTGCCGGCCGAGACCTGGCCCGCGGCGGACGCGATGGTCGAGGCCGCCGTCTCGATCCGGCCGACCACGTCGGACAGCGTGTCGGCCGTGCTGTTGAAGTCGTTCTTGAGGCGCAGGAACACGCCGTCGTAATTCGACTCGATGCGCCGGGTCAGGTCGCCCCCGGCGAGATGGCCGAGCACCTCGGCCAGTTCCTCCGACACGCCGGCGACGGTGTCGGCCAGCCGGTTGATCCCCTCGCTGACGGTCAGGAAGAACCCGGCCTTGCCCTCCAGCGCGATCCGGGCCGACAGGTCGCCGCGCACCGCGGTCGCCACCATGCCGCTGATCTCCGCCTCGATCCGGCGCTCCGCGGTCCGGTCGCGCCACTCGACCACGGTTCCCAGCGGCTCGCCGTGGCGCCCCGCGACCGGGTGGGCGATCAGCAGGAAGGTGCGGCCGCCCAGCTCCAGCCCGGCCTCGCCGCCGGCCAGCAGGGTCGCGTGCAGGCCGCCCTCGGGCGCGCCGGGCGGGACGCCGAAACGGTCGAGCGGCAGGCCGACCAGCCGGTCCGGGTCGAACCCGGGGATCGCCCGGCGGATGTCCCCGGCGCAGGCGCCGAACAGCGCCGCGACGGCCTGGTTCGCATGGAACACCGTGCCGGCGCCGTCGACCATCATGATGCAGGAGCCGACCTGGTCGAGCCCGCTGCCGGAGCGCACCGCGGCGACCGCGACCCCCTTCAGGACGTCCAGGGTGCGGGCCATGTCGCCCAGCTCGTCGCGGGCATCCGTGCCGGGCACGACGACGTCCAGGTGGCCGTCCGACAGCTCGGCCATGGCCTGCCGGAGGCCGCGGACCGGCCGCACGATGCCGCGCACGATGCGCAGCGCCAGCACCACCGCCAGCGTGAAGATCACCGCCGCGATGGCCGCGGTGATCGCCGCCTGCCGGCCGAAGATGGCGTCGACGTCGTCGATGTAGATGCCGGAGCCGATCACCCAGCCCCACGGCCGGTAACCCTTGACGTAGGACAGCTTGGGCACCGGGCGGGTGGCGCCCGGCTGCGGCCACAGGTAGTCGACGAAGCCGGCGCCCCGGGCCTCCACCGTCCGGACGAACTCCACGAACAGGAGCTTGCCCGCGGGGTCCCTGCTGGCGGACAGGTCCTGGCCTTCCAGGTCGGGGCGGAACGGGTGCATGACCATCCTGGGCGTCATGTCGTTGACCCAGAAATACTCCTTCCCGTCGTAGCGGAGATTGCGCAGCGCCGTCCGGGCCGCGTCCTGGGCGGCGTCCAGGCCGATCTCGCCCCGCCCGGCCATGCTGCCGTAGTGCTCGACGATGCCGTGGGCGATCTCGACGAGGTTCCGGGTCTTGTCCTGGCGGTCGCCGAGCAGCGTCAGGCGAAGTTCCCGCAGGCCGTAGCCGGCGATGGCGGCGGCGCCGACCACCATGATGACAATCAGGACGGTCAGTCTTGAACCGATCGACCTGCCGGAAAGCAAGGAGAGCGAGGCCATGGCGGATCACCGCGAGCTTTATTCGATGGTCCGGACTACCATGAAGCGTGTCCCGGACCAAACAATGCTTTGTCGCAGTGCGAAAATTCCATCGGGCCGCAGCGACCGGCGGGGCGGACCCTTCGGCCGCCCTTCAGGCGACCGGCTCGATCACCCGGACTGCGGGCAGGGTCACCGTCGCGGTGGTGCCGACGCCGACCTTGCTCTCCAGCGCCAGCCTGCCGTCATGCATCTCGACCAGCCGGCGGGCCAGGGGCAGGCCCAGGCCGGTGCCCTGGCTGGTCCGGTTGTAGGGGTTGTCGATCTGGCCGAACGGCTGCATCACCGCCGCGAGGTCGCGCTCGTCGATGCCGCAGCCGGTGTCGCTCACGCTCAGGTCCAGGCAGCCGTCGGGCCGCATCCGGGTCGCGATCCGGACCGAGCCGCCCGGCTTGGTGTACTTGATCGCGTTGGAGACGAGGTTGAGGAGCACCTGGACCAGCCGGCGCTGCTCGCCCCGGACGACCGCCGCCTCGGGATCGACGCGGGCTTCCAGGGTCACGCCGCCGCGGGTCGCCTGGGTGCGCGACATGCGGATGCAGGTGGCGACGACGGCGTTCAGGTCGACCGTCTCCTCGTCGAGGACCATGCGGTCGGCCTCGATCTTGGACAGGTCCAGCACGTCGTTGATCAGGCTCAGCAGGTGGTGGCCGCTGTCGTGGATGTCCTTGGCGTAGTCGCAGTAGGTCCGGTTGCCGACGGGGCCCATGGTCTCGGTCCGGATCAGCTCGGCGAAGCCGATGATGGCGTTCAGCGGGGTGCGCAGCTCGTGGCTCATGTTGGCGAGGAAGCCGGACTTGGCGCGGCTCGCCGCCTCGGCCTGGGTCTTGGCGGCGGCCAGCTGGGCCTCCACCGCCTTGCGCTTGCTGATGTCGCGCGCGACGCTGACGATCTCGGCCGGGCCGTTCCACAGGGTGTCGGAGGAGGTCGCCGGGACCAGCCGCAGGGTCACCTCGACCCAGACATGGCCGCCGTCCTTCCGGCGAACCCGGCAGGTGAGGATCTGGCGCGGCGCCTGCGGCGTCAGCGCCGCCATCACGGCCCGGACGGAGGGCAGGTCGTCGGGATGGACCATCGAGTCGATCGAGCTGCCGACCAGCTCTTCCGCGTCGAAGCCCAGGATCTCCCGGCAGGCGGGCGAGACGTAGAGGTGCCGCCCCGCCTGGTCGGAGCGGGAGATGATGTCGGTCGCGTGGGCCGCGAGCAGGCGCAGCTTGTCCTCCTCGACCAGCCGGCGCAGCTCGATCAGCAGCAGCCCGCCCAGCACGACGATGCCGCCGCCGGTCGAAAGGGCGAGCGGCAGTGCCGCCAGGGTGACGAAGGTCCAGGCCATCTCGGACGAGGGAAGCATCAGGATCGGGAGTTGGCCGAGCACCGCCACCAGCCCCGCGAGCAGGACCAGGTCGCGGAACCGCGCGCGCCTGGCCCGCCGGGCGGCCAGCCACCAGACCGCGGTGCCGGCCAGCGTGCTGATCAGGATGACGGCGCAGGCCGCCAGGGCGCTCGGCCCGCCGAGCCAGATCCTGTAGGAGGCGGCGGCGGCCCCCGCGATCGCCGCCGCGACCGGACCGCCGAGCATCCCGGACAGCGCCGTCATGACGATCCGGCCGTCCACGATCATGCCCCCGGCGATGGTCACCGGGACCATCATGCACAGGATCGCGAAGGCGCCGAAGGTGCCCCCGAGGAGGACCGGCCGCCACCGGCTCCGGTGCAGCCGCGAGGCATGGATGATCTGGGAGAAGACGAGCGCCAGAAGCGCGAACAGCCCGGTATGCTGCGCCAGCTGGATCAGGATGTCATGCGGGGTGGGAGAGGAGACCAGCACGTGCTCGCTGCGAATGAGACGGTATGCCCGGGCGGCATCGTCGGGCCAATATCCTTAATGTTAAGTTAACTTTGAAAGCAAACCCAATGTAATCGGGGCCGGAGGATTACCCGGAACGTCATAAGCCGGGGGGCGACAACAGTTCGGCGGGTACGTCGTCCTTCAGCCCGACTCCCGACAACTTGAGCCGGCGCGCCTCCGCCAGCAGGAAGGCGAGCTTGCGGGCCGCGGGCGGGATCGCCAGCCCGTCCGGCCGGATGTTGGAGATGCAGTTGCGGTCGGCGTTCTGCAGGCCGGGACGCGGGCCGAAGGTCAGGTAGGCGCCCAGGCTGTCGGCGGCGCTGAGGCCGGGCCGCTCGCCGATCAGCATCACGACCGAGGCGGCGCCCAGGGCCGCCGCGATCTCGTCGCCGAGCGCCACCCGCGCCTGTCGGGCCAGCACGACCGGGGCGATCCGCCAGCCCGGCAGCAGGTCGAGCGTGGCCAGCAGCAGGCTTGCCGCGTGGTCGTGGACGGCGCGGGCCGACAGCCCGTCGGCCAGGACGAACGCGACGTCGTGGTCGCCCCGGCGCAGCAGCGGCAGGTCCTCCGGGTCGAGCCGGCGGCCCAGGTCGGGATGCTGGAGATAGGTCGCCCGGTCCGGCGCCCGGCTGCGCACCGTGACGGCGGCGAGGCCGGGCGGCAGCGAAGCGGCGAGGGCCTGCGGGTCGAAGGCGAGGTGGACGGCGTCGCGCGCCCGCGCGTGGGCGAGCTGGAAATCGAGCAGGTGGCGCGTCGGCAGGCCGTCGCCGCTGCGGCCCAGGGCGATCCGCGCGGCGGTGTGGCGGCGGAGCGCGCTCCAGGGATCGGCGGGCGTTTCCTTCGAGTGTTCGATCTCGTCAGCCATGGTGCGCCGCCTCCGCGTAGCCGAGCAGGGCGCCGGCTCCGGCCTCGCCGGCCGCTCCTCCGACCAGGGCGGGCCGGACGCGGCCGCCCCGGTCCAGGATCGCCATGCGGCGCAGCCAGTCCTCGAACTCGGGCGCCGGCCGCAGGCCGAGGGCCGAGCGGACATAGAGCGCGTCGTGGTAGGAGGTGCTCTGGTAGTTCAGCATGATGTCGTCGGCGCCCGGCACGCCCATCACGAAATTGACGCCCGCGACGCCGAGCAGGGTCAGCAGGTTGTCCATGTCGTCCTGGTCGGCCTCGGCATGGTTGGTGTAGCAGACGTCCACCCCCATGGGCAGCCCCAGCAGCTTGCCGCAGAAATGGTCCTCCAGCCCGGCGCGCAGGATCTGCTTGCCGTCGTAGAGGTATTCCGGGCCGATGAATCCCACCACGGTGTTGACCAGCAGGGGGCTGAACCGGCGGGCGACCGCGTAGGCCCGGCACTCGACGGTCTGCTGGTCGACGCCGTGGTGGGCGTCGGCCGACAGCGCGCTGCCCTGGCCGGTCTCGAAATACATCACGTTGTCGCCGACCGTGCCGCGGTTCAGCGCCAGGGTCGCGGCGTGCGCCTCGGCCAGCAGGTCGAGGGAGATGCCGAAGCTCTCGTTGGCGGCCTGGGTGCCGGCGACGGACTGGAAGGTCAGGTCCACCGGGGCGCCCCGGCGGATCGCCTCCAGCGTGTTGGTGACGTGGGCCAGGATGCAGGACTGCATGGGCACGTCGTAGCGGAGGCGGAACTCGTCCAGCATCTCCAGCAGCCGCAGGGTCGTCGGGATGTTGTCGCTCGCCGGGTTGATCCCGACCACGGCGTCGCCGCAGCCGTAGAGCAGCCCGTCCAGCATGGAGGCGGCGATGCCCCGGGCGTCGTCCGAGGGGTGGTTCGGCTGGATGCGGACCGACAGGCGGCCGGGCAGGCCGATCGTGGTCCGGAAGCCGGTGACGACCCGGATGCGGCGGGCGACCGCGATCAGGTCCTGGTTGCGCATCAGCTTGGAGACGGCCGCCGCCATCTCCGGCGTGATGCCGGGGGCCAGGGCCTTCAGGGCGGGCGTGTCGGCGGCGTCGGACAGCAGCCAGTCGCGGAAGCCCCCGACCGTGAGCGAGGCCACCGAGGCGAAGGCCCCGGCGTCATGGGTGTCGGCGATCAGCCGCGTGACCTCGTCCCGCTCGTAGGGGACGACCGCCTCGGTCAGGAACGCCTTGAGCGGCAGGTCGGCGAGGGCGAGGCGGGCGGCGACCCGCTGCTCCGCGCTGTCGGCGGCCAGCCCGGCGAGGTGGTCGCCGGAGCGCGCCGGCGAGGCCTTCGCCAGCAGGTCCTTCAGGTCCGCGAAGGAATGGCGGGTGCCGCCGATGTCCTGGTGATATGCCATGCGCCCTGATCCTGGCCCGGAGATGCCGACCGCGGCAGCGTCGCAACAATCCGCCGGTCTGGCAAGCGTCCCGCGCCGGGCGCGCGGGACCGGCTTACCCCCGATGCTCACTCCTGGTAGAATGACGGTTCAGCATGTCCCAGGGGAGGAGACAGTCATCATGAACCACGCCATGACGCGCGCCGAACTGACCGAGAAGATCGTCCGCATCAAGATCGACCGGGACCTCACCTGGAAGGGCATCGCGGAGGAGGCGGGCCTGTCCAAGGAGTTCACGACCGCCGCCCTGATGGGGCAGATGGCCCTGCCGCCCGAAGCGGCGGCGAAGGTCGGCGACGCCCTCGACCTGAACGAGTACGAGGTCAAGCTGCTCCAGCAGATCCCGTCTCGCGGCTCGCTGGGGCAGGCTGTGCCGACCGATCCGCTGATCTACCGGTTCTACGAGTTGGTCCAGGTCTACGGCACGACCTTCAAGGCCCTGATCGAGGAGGAGTTCGGCGACGGCATCATGAGCGCCATCGATTTCGACATGGACATCAGCAGGAAGCCCGATCCGGCCGGCGACCGCGTCGCCATCACGCTCAGCGGGAAGTTCCTGAAGTACCGGCAATACTGAGGCGGGGGGCGGCATGCTGAAGGCGGGCGATCCGAAGCTGATGGCGATCAGCCAGCAGGGGCGCTGCTTCTACTGCGGCGAGCCGGTGGGCGCGAAGGCCACCGTCGACCACTTCATCCCGCAATGCTACGGCGGCATCGACGACATCGCCAACACGGTGCTGGCCCACCGCCGCTGCAACATCCTGAAGGGCGACCGCCTGCCGACCCCCGACGAGATCGAGACCCTGGTCGAGCAGCGCCGCCGCGCCAAGCTCCCGGTCTGGCCGCCGATCCTGGCTCTGCTGGACGCCGAGGAGGGGGAGGAATGGATCGTGGTGGCGCGGGCGGTGGCGGCGGAGGGGGGATGACGCCGTTTTCCTTGATCAACATCCGGAAAAGTGCCTGAACGCGGCGAAAGGTTGATGGGCGGTAAGGTCAAGGATCACGGATGAGCAGGATGGGCACGGATTCCCGGGCGAGCCGTGCCTTCCCGGCGGGCGTCTGACTCCGGATGGGATCCCTTATCCGTGTCCATCCGTGCCTATCCGTGTCCATCCGTGATCCAGGCACCTGCCGCGTGAAGCGGTCCGCACGGAGGCCGGCGGCTTGCGCGGCCCACAAATGTCTATTGACGTAGTAGGAAACATCCGTGACGATCCCCTCGCCGCGCTGTTGAAACGGCTACCAAAGGATGCAAAAGCGTCCGCGAAAACTTTGGGGGAGGGAGCAGGCGATGCATTCCGTGACCGAGACCATTCGACGGACGGCCATTTTCTTCCTGGGACTGGGCGCCCTGGCGGGCGCCTTCATGGCGGCGATGCGCCTGATCGGCTGACGGCGGGCCGACCCGCCACCATCCGCCACAACATCCGGAGAGTTCCCAGCATTCCCAGGGCGGTCAGGACCAGCCCCACGAACCCGACCGCGGCCGAGACCAGGAGCACGGCCAGGGCCCAGACCGCGGCGGCCGACCGCACCGCGACCTTCGCCAAGCCGTCGAAGGCACGGCGGCCGGCGACCTTGAAGACGCCTGCCGTGGGTTTGCCCACGGCCGTGGCCAGCCGTTCGGCCCGGGGCAGGTCGTCCACATGGTCCAGGCTGCGCATCACGGTCAGGGCGCCGCGCGGAGAGGTCGCCTTGCCGACGGCGCCCAGCGACTCCAGCGACCTTTCCAGCTTGGCGGTGTCCTTCAGCCGGCCCAGGTCCACCAGCGACCGGGCGAAGCCCTTGGTCATGCGGCCGGTCCTGTGAGCTATCTTGACCACCGAGGCGCCGATCTTGACCGGCAGGGCGGTGCCGCCGGACGCAACGGTCGCGGCGGTCAGCCCGATGCCGGCGGCGGACAGGGCCAGGATCACCTCGTCCACCGGCTCGCCCTGGAGCATGTTGCCGGTCTGGGCCGCCGCGTCCCTCAGGTCGCCGACGACGGTCAGGTCGGACACGAAGGCGCCCACGGTCGCGGCGGTGCTGTCGCCCGCGCCGGTGACGAAGCCCGCGGCGCCGGCGGCGGCCGAGCGCAGGATCGTTGGAAGGGGTGCTGTCTGCTCGTCGAAGCGGCGGCGCAGGGCGGGGTCGATCCCGGCGCCGGTCAGGTCGGCCAGGTGGAACCAGTCCTCGGCCTCCTCCGGGTCGCCGAAGTCCAGGCTTGCGGCGATGCGGCGCTCCAGCTCCTCGCGCGGGGCCAGGGCGCGAACCGTCGCCGCGACGCTGCCGCGGATCTCCTCGTCGGTCGGCTCGCGCAGATCGTCCGGCGCGGCGAGGAACACGATGGCCGACAGGGCGGCTCCGACGGTCGCGCAGCCGGCCAGCCCGATACCGATTCGCCTGATCATCCCCTTCGCCTTCCCGCGGAACCGATCCGTGTCACAGCCTACCAGCATGCCGGGTGGAAAAAACAGGTCCGAGCGCGCCGATTCGCACATCGCGATGGTTGATATCCCCGTCGCCGCATACCATACGAGGGAGCATGACAGGGGATGATGGTCGCGATATGGCGGAACTGACGGACAGCTTGGAACGGCGCGACGCGCTGCGCGCGATGGCGGCCATCCTGCGCGGGGACGGCATCGAGGTCGACCTGGACGTCGTGCCCGCCCGCTGGTCGATCGCCGGCGCCCATGACTTCGTGATCCCCGGCGCCAACCCGAAGCGCCGGCTGAAATCCCGCTTCCGCACCGTGGTCGGCCCGGTCGAGGACGTCGAGCGCGAGCTGGTCGACCTGCTGGAGACGCCCGACGGCGTCGGCCGCAACGAGATCAAGGCGCTGGCCAAGCGGGTCAAGGCGGCGATCAAGGGCTCCGGCCGGATCGACGAGGCCGAGGCGCAGATCGACGCGTGGGTCGAGTCGGTCGCCGAGCGCGCCAAGGCGTTCGGCGGCACCTGGAAGCCGCAGGCCTTCTCCGACGACCTGGTGCGCGTGCTGGGCTTCGGCGGCCGGACCCCGCGGCTGGAGACGCTGCTCGACGCGCTGGAGGAGGCCTTCGCCACGGCGGCGGCCCGCGCCGGCGTGCGGGTGCGCCGCGCCTCGCTGGAGTCCGCGTCGGGGCTCGGCGTCTATCTCGACAGCTTCGCGGCGGCCCGCGCCATGCTCCGGAAGCTGCGGCTGTTCGTCGGGCCGACCAATTCGGGCAAGACCCACGCCGCCATGGACCGGCTGGCCGAGGGCCGCAAGGGCGCCTACCTGGCGCCGCTGCGGCTGCTGGCGCTGGAAGGGCAGGAGGCGATCGAGACCCGCGGCCGGCCATGCAGCCTGATCACCGGCGAGGAGCGCGACGTGCGCCCCGGCGCCGACTTCGTGTCCTCCACCATCGAGATGGCGAACACCAACCGCGTCATGGACGTCTGCGTGATCGACGAGATCCAGATGATCGGCGACCACGACCGCGGCTGGGCCTGGACCGCCGCCGTCGCCGGCATGGCCGCGTCCGAGATCATCATGACCGGGTCGGCCGACGCGATCCCCTATATCCAGCGGCTCGCCGCCGCGACCGGGGAGGAGCTTGAGATCGTCGAGTTCACCCGCAAGTCGCCGCTCCGCGTCCAGGAGGGCGGCGTCTCGCTGGGCGACATCCGCCGGGCCGACGCGCTGGTCGCCTTCTCCCGCCGCGACGTGCTGGGGCTGCGCGCCGAGCTGCTGCGGCGCGGCCACTCGGTCGCGGTGATCTACGGCGCGCTGTCGCCGGAGGTGCGCCGGGCCGAGGCGCGCCGGTTCCGCGAGGGGCAGGCCGACGTGCTGGTCGCGACCGACGCGATCGGCATGGGGCTGAACCTGCCGATCGCCCGCATCATCCTGTCCACCACCCGCAAGTACGACGGCCGGGAGGAGCGCGACCTGCTGCCGCCGGAGGTCCGCCAGATCGGCGGCCGGGCCGGGCGCTTCGGCATGCACGAGGAGGGCCGGGTCGCGGTGCTGGAGGGCGAGAACATCAGCCCGGTCCGGCGCGCCCTGACCTCCAAGCCGGTCGATCCGGAGGACCCGCGGCCGTGGATCTCGCCCGCGACCTCCCACGTCAAGGCGATCGCGCACGAGCTGGGCACCGACAGCCTGGCCCGGGTGCTGCGCACGGCGGGGCAGGAGCTGCTGCGGGCCCACCAGACCTTCCGGATGACCGACCTGGAAGGGCGCATCCAGGCGGCGCTGGCGGTGGACCACGCGAAGCTGCCGCTGGAGACCCGCGACCTGCTGTCGCGCTGCCCGATCGACGTGCGCGACCCCAACCAGCTCCGCCTGCTGCGCATGTGGGCGGTCAACCAGGGCCGCGGCCAGCCCAACCCGAGCCCCGGCGTCTCCGGCCGCTTCACCCACGAGACCGGCACCGACGTGGAGCTGGAGGCGTCGGAGAAGGCGGTGAAGGACCTGACCGCCTATGCCTGGCTGGCCTACCGCTTCCCAGACGCCTATCCCGAGATGGATTTGTGCCTGGAGCGCCGGCAGGAGCTGAACTCCTTCATCGAGCGGACCCTGGCCGCCCGCAGCCTGCCGCGCGCCTGCCCGTCCTGCGGCGCCACCCTGAAGGCGGCCCACCGGTTCCGGATCTGCGACGCCTGCCATGCCGGACGGCTGGAGGACCGCGCCGCCGGCCGGCCGGTGCAGGCCAAGCACCGCTATCATCATCCCCAGCGGCCGGGCAAACCCGCCGCCAAGGGGGGCGGCAAGCCGCCGCGCCGGCGGACCGCCGCCAAGACCAGCTGAGGCGGGTCAGCCGGGCTCCGGCTTGTGCCGGGGCGACGGGCAGATCATCAGCAGCCGGTCGCCCTCGCGGATGACGTAGCGCTCTCGGTCGATGAACGGGATCTCCCGCCCGTTGGAATGGACATGGACGACCACCCCCGAGGGCACCTGGGCCATGGTCCTGCCGACGTCTTCGGGACCGGCCGGGCGCTCGGTCATGACCATGTGGCCGCCGGTCGACATCAGGTCGCACAGGAACGGCGTGGCGTGCTGCGAGGCGACCGCGTCGGCCAGCAGGTAGCCGCCGATCCGGGTCGGCGTCACCACCAGGTCGGCGCCGCTCAGCCGGGCCAGCTTGATGTTCTCCTCGTCCCGGATGCTGGCGACGACCCGGGTCCGCGACGACAGGTGCCGCACGGTCAGGATGACCAGGATGTTGGTGTCGTCGCGCCGGGTGTTGACGAGCACCGCCTTGGCGCTCTCGACGCAGGCCTTGGTCAGCAGCTCCTCGCTGGTGGCGTCGCCGAGCAGGCCGATGAAGCCGGCGTCGGCGGCGGCCCGGACCCGTTCCTCCGACACGTCGATGGCGACGATCCTGTCGTCGGGATGCCCCTTGGCGATCATCTCCTGGGCGGCGATCATGGCGCTGTGCCCGAACCCGCACAGCACGACATGGTCCCGGAGATTCTGCTGGATGCGGCTCATGCGGAAATCCTCGACGATCTTCTGGACGACGAACTCGTAGGCCGTGCCCAGGAAGATGAACCAGATGAAGATGCGGATCGGCGTGACGGCGAAGGCGTCGATCAGCCTGGCCGTGTCGCTGACCGGGACGATGTCGCCGTAGCCGACCGTCGTGACGGTGACGGCGGTGAAGTACAAGATGTCGCTGAAGCTGATGTGACCGTCGAGATTGTCCTTCAGCCCTTCGCGGTCGAACCAGAAAATGCCCATCACCGTGAAGACCAGGGCGAGAATGATGGCTCCCCGGACCAGCAGCTTCTTTTCGGGGGAAAGGCTGGAATTGACATGGAGAACCAGCCCGCTCGGCTTGCGGCGGCGAGTCCGGCGGCGCGTCTTCCCGTCCGCCACGTCAGACGCTGCCCTTGCGCTCGATCACCAGCACGCGGGCGACGCCTTCCGGGTGGGCCACGTGGGCTTCGCCCTCCGCGGCGTGGAAGATGTCGCCCTTCGTCATGCGGCGCACCAGCGGGGCGGCGGGGTCGCCGAACTTCATGTCGACGATGCCGTCCAGCACGACGAAAACCTCCGGCCCGTCGTTGACGTGCCAGACATAGGGCCGGTCGGTCCAGTGCAGGCGGACCGTGGCGCCGTCGATCTCGGCGATGTCGAGCGCTCCCCAGGCGCGGTCGGCGGTGAAGTCGTTCGGCGTGACGAAATCCATGATTCTTTTTCCGTTGGATATGTTCAACACCGCCGGATAACGGTCGGTGCGAAGCACTTTCGAGCCGAAGTTAACCCAAAAATGCCGGACGATGGCAACCCCGCCTCTCCCGATGCCCCGCCAGGAGGCGCTGGCCGATCCCGGCGCGGCGCTGCACACTCCCGCCCAAGCGACGGGAGAGGAGAGGGCATGCCCCTGCGGAGACGCCCCCGGTGGGCAGGACTGATGTGGATGGGACTGGTCATGTGCGGCGGATTGCCGGCCCTGTCGGGCTGTACCGGGGTCGGTCCCCGCGCGATCGGCTGGGACGGCCTCGACTATGCCCAGGCGACCGCGCGGTCCGCCCAGCGCGAGATGCTCCTGAACATCGTGAAGCTGCGATTCGGCGATACCCCGACGCTGAGCACGGTCGGTCAGATCGTCGCCGGCTACTCGGTCGAGGGGCGGATCGATCTCGGCACCGACCTGATCAGGCCCGAATACTGGTTCCGGGACGACGTCTCGGTCGGGGTCGGCGGCACCTTCAGCGACCGCCCGACGATCACCTACAATCCCGTCCGGGGCGCCGACTATGCCCGGATGCTGCTGACGCCGCTGCCGCCCTACGAGCTGGTCGCGATGCTGACGACCGGCGCTCCGGCCGACGCGACCCTGAGGCTGGCGATCAAGAGCCTGAACGGCATCGCCGTCGGGCCGGGGCCGGAGGGTCCGAGGCCGGAAGGGTGGCGCAACCGCGAGGCGCTGGAACTGATGGAGGAGCTGAGGGCCGCCGGCATGCTCGGCCTGGAATTCAGGGGCCATGGCGACCACCGGCAGGTCTCGCTGCTGGTCGACCAGGCGGAGGGCAGGCTCGATCCCCGGGCGGACAGGCTGCTCCGGCTTCTCCGGCTCGATCCGGCCGGCCGCAGGTTCCGGATCGTGTTCGGGTTCCGCCAGGACCGGTCCGACGAGATCTCGATCTATACCCGCTCGCTGATCGAGATCCTCAACACCGTCGCCGACGAGATCCAGGTGCCGGAGGCCGCCGTCCGGGAGGGCCGGACCTATCCGACCCGCTCGCCCCTGCGTCCGGCCGACAATTCCCTGCGCATCGAGTCGCGATCCTCCCGCCCCGAGGGCGCCTTCGTCGCCGTGGAATATGACGGAGCCTGGTACTATGTTCGCAACGACGATTTCATGTCGAAACGGGTCTTCGGCCTGCTGATGCTGCTGGCGGCGGTCATGCAGACATCGGGGACTTCGCCCCTTCCCGTCATCACCATCCCGTCGGGCTGAGAGACCGGGATCCCGGAGGATTGACGACCGTGACCGCCGAGGAACTGCGCGCGCGGGTGCTCCACCTGGACCACGACGTGCTGATCCTGGACAAGCCCGCCGGGCTGCTGGTCCATCCCGGCCCGCGCGGGCAGGGCAGCCTGGGCGACTTCCTGCCCGACCTGTGGTTCGAGATGGCCCGGCCGCCGGCGCTCGCCCACCGGCTGGACCGCGACACCAGCGGCTGCCTGGTCCTGGGGCGCCACCAGAAGGCGCTGATGAAGCTGGGGCGGCTGTTCGCGCGCGGGCTGGTCGGCAAGACCTACTGGGCGGTCGTGCGCGGGCGGCCGCCGGCCGACCGGGGGCGCATCGACCTGCCCCTGCTGAAGGTGCTGCCCGAGACGGGCGGCTGGAGGATCAGGCCCGACCCGGCCGGGCTGCCCGCGGTGACCGAGTACCGCGTGATCGGCGTCGCACCGGGGATGAGCTGGCTGGAACTGAACCCCCTGACCGGCCGCACCCACCAGCTCCGCATCCATTGCGCGTCGCTCGGCACGCCGATCCTGGGAGACCCGTTCTATGGCGCCGAGGCGGAGTGCTGCGCCGGCCCGCTGCGGCTGCTCGCCCGCTCGGTCACCCTGCCGCTGCATCCGGGAGTGCCGCCGATCTCCGCCGTGGCGCCGCCGCCGGCCCATATGCGCGACGATTTGGCTGCCTGCGGTTATCTTTGACAACGATCTCATTCACGATTAGTTAACCGGTGCTTCCTCACCAATTCCATAAATCGGCGGGCGCGCCCGGAGCAGAACATGAATGTCAGGACTGTTCGCCGACGCCCGACGATGCCTGAAGAGAACATACCCGAGAATTCTCCCGCGATCCCGGCCCGGCCGGCCGGGCAGTCCCTGAAGGTGGTCTTCTTCGTCTCGGAGGACTGGTGGTTCTGCCTGCACTGGCTGAACCTCGCGGTCCGGCTCAAGGAGCGAGGGTACGGGATCACGGTGATCTGCAATGTCGGGACCGACCGCGCGCGGATCGAGCAGGCGGGCTTCGAAGTCGTCCCGCTGCGGCTCGACCGCTCCGGCCTGAACGTCCTGAACGACGTCCGGATCGCGTCGGCCCTGGTGGCCTATCTGAGGCGGGAGCGGCCCCACCTGATCCACTGCGTCGGCATGAAGCCGATCCTGATCGGCACCCTGGCCGCCCGTTTGGTCGGCGGCATCCGCATCCTCGACCATTTCGCCGGGCTTGGATACCTGTTCTCCTCCAGCCACCTGAAGGCGCGGCTGCTGCGGCCGCTGGTGATGCTGGGCATGCGGGCCGCCTTCGCCGGGCACGACGTCCACTTGGTGACCATGAACGGGACGGACCGCGACGTGCTGATGGGCTGGAAGCTCCGCCGGCCCGACCATGTCCACGTGATCGGCGGCACCGGCCTGGATCTCGACCGCTACCCGGTGCTGCCTTTCCCGGCCGGCCCCGTGACGATCGCGATCACCACGCGGATGATCGAGGACAAGGGCCTGGCCCCGCTGGTCGAGGCGTTCCGCAAGGTGCGCGCGGCGGTGCCGGACGCGGAGCTGCTGCTGGTGGGCCGGCAGGACGGCCGCAACCCGACGGCCATCCCCGAGGAACAGCTCGAGGCCTGGAACCGGGAACCCGGCATCACCTGGCTCGGCCATGTCGACCGGATCGCCGAGGAGGTCTGGGCCAGGGCCCATGTCGCCGTGCTGCCGTCCCGCCGCGAGGGGCTGCCGGTCAGCCTGCTGGAAGCGGCGGCGTGCGGGCGCCCGATGGTCGCGACCGACGTTCCGGGCTGCCGCGACGTCGTCCTGGACGGGGTCAACGGACTGACCGTGCCGCTGGGCGACACGGCGGCCCTGGCCAGCGCCCTGGAACGGCTGGCGTCCTCCGACGAGCTTCGCCGGCGCTACGGCGCCGCCGCGCGCGAGCTGGTCGAGACGCGGTTCTCCCTGGCGGTCATCGGCGACCGCGTCGCCGGCCTCTACCGCCGCCTCGTGGACGCCCCCGGCGCGGAGGAAGCGGGCAGGTGAGGGAGGCCGGCATGAGCTTCGCCGTCACGCGGCTGCTGATCCTCCAGCAGCTCGTCCTGATGATCCCGAAGGGATTGAAGGAGACCGTGCGGGCGGTGCTGTTCCCCCCGCGCGAGCCGCTGGCGGCGCCCGTGGAATGGCTCGACGCCCCGCCGGTGCGCCGCCAGGAGCGCCAGCCGCTCGTGTCGGTCGTGATCCCCTGCTACAATTACGGCCGCTTCCTGGACGAGGCGATCGCCAGCGTGCGCGCCCAGACCCTGCGCGACATGGAGATCATCGTGGTCGACGACGGATCGACCGACGGCGTCACCCACGAGGTGCTGAAGGCGCTGGAGGAGGCCGGCGACGTCATCCTGGTGCGGCAGGAGAACCAGGGGGCGCCGGCCGCCCGCAACACCGGCTTGCGGCTGGCCCGCGGGCTCTATGTCTGCTGCCTGGACGCCGACGACACGATGGAGCCCACATACCTGGAGAAATGCGTCCTCCTGATGGAAGGCAACGCGGGCGTGTCGCTGGCCTATTCCTGGCTGCGCGTCACCGGCAGCGAGGAGCGGATCTGGAAATCCGAATCGCTCGATATCGACCGCCTGCGCTACTACAACCATGTCAGCATCTCCGCCGTGTTCCGCCGCGAGGTCGGGCTGTCGGGCGGCGGCTTCTGCGCCGCCATGCGCGAAGGCTACGAGGACTGGGAGTTCTGGCTGCGGCTGGGGGCGGAGGGGCACCGCGGCGAGGTGATCCCCGAGCCGCTGGTCAATTACCGCAGGCATCCGGCCGCCTTCATGAACCGGGCGCGCAAGCGGCACGCCGAGCTGTTCGACCATATCTACCGGCGCAACCGCGAAGTGTTCGAGGATGCCGGCGTCCGCCGGACCATCCGCAGCGGCTACCGCGACCGCCCGGTCGTCGATCCGTTCGCCAACCTGGACGACCGCCGCCAGTACGACCAGGACAGGCCGATGGTGGTGCTTGTCCTGTCCGGCGACGCTCCGCCGGAGCCGGCGGAACGGATCTCCCGCACGTTGGGCGACGGCGCCTCGCTCTGCCTGGTGCGAACCGGCCAGGCCGCCGAATCCGGCCGGTCTCCCGCCCGGGCGGACGGCTACACGCTCGGCCATATCCTGGCCGCCGGCTTCCACGGTCCCTTCATCCGCCACCTGGCCGTGACGAGGCCGGTAAGGGCCGTCCTCTGGCTCGATCCCGGGCCGGAGCCGGTCGGATGGGGCGAGCTTTCGATGCTTCCGGAAAAGCCGCTGCTCGGCGTCGTCACCCTGTCAGGCGAGGCCCAGCCGCGCGGTCCCGGCCTGCGTTTGGTGCTCCGGCCCGACGGCAGCCTCGACGGCGCCGAATCCCTGGTCGCGGCGCTGCGCGCCTGATCCTGTTTCCGGTCGGGCCGGTGCAGACGGGAGGTGGGGATCGTGTCCGCAGTGGTCCGGCACCGCATTTGCCGGATCAACCGAGCGGCGCTTTTCCGGCAGAGCACTTACCCTTCTATCGTCATGACCGGGCTTGACCCGGTCATCGCTTGCAGACTCCATCAGCGCCGCCGTGCAGGGAGATACCCGGATCAAGTCCGGGCATGAGGAAAAAGGGGCGCGTCTGTACATAGCTCATCTTTTTGAGCAGTGAACAACAAGCGGGCCGGACAGCCATGGTCCGATGGACAACGTTCCGGGCAGTGCTACCACTCCGTGCAGGATCATACCCCTTTTGAGAGAATCCATGGCACCTGCAACTAGCTCGCGGGTTAGCTTAAAAAATAATTAAAATGCTTCATGTTCTCCCCGCATTTTCGGATTAGAGCTGGTACAAAGATGGTGCGAACGGATAGGCGATCCCGACCGTTCGATCGGTGAATACAGGACGAGCAAACCAGCCTACCAGCAACAATGGACGCAGCCGAGAAGCAAGTATCAGCCGGCACGTCGACATTACAGCAACCCAAAGGACAGTAGAGTGTCAAACCTGTCATCTGCGGCCCGCGGCGCCGCCACGCCCGGACTTCGTCCGAATTCGGAAGGTCAGACCGGCAAGAGCTTCGCGGCGTTCAAGCGCTGCCTGACGGCGCTGCCACAGGTCCAGCCGGCCTTGACCGAGATCATCGGCTTCAAGGTGCGCCGGATAGACGGGCTGCAGGACCTGGAGTCGCTTCGCTGGAGTTCGGAGACGCTGCTGCTGAGCGTGCGCTCCCTCGACCGGCTCCAGGACATCATTTCGAGCGGCAACGCCGGGTTGATGCGCGGCATCCATACGCTGGGCGTCTTCATGCCGAGCCAACTCGGCCGGGTGCGCGAGTTCGTCACCCTGCTCGACGGCTGGCTGGTCTGGAGCGGCTCGGCCGACGACCTGCGCGCCAAGCTGAACCTGGCCGCCGCCGGCTACGCGATCGTCGCTCCGGCCATGATCTCGGTCATGGCCGCCGACCAGCACCGGCTGAGCCTGCTGGACACCCTGGGCGCGGCGCACCTGGCGCTGCTGCCGCTCCTTGAGCAGGGCATGACCGACGAGGAGATCTCCGGCGCCATCGGCGCCACCCTGCCGACCACCAAGCTCCTGGTGCGCCAGCTGCTGGCGCGGCTGCAATGCCGCAACCGAACCGAGGCCGCGATCTTCGCCTGGCGCCATGGACCCGCCCTGGCGCAGCGCCGGGCCGCCCTGGAGGGCGGCGACCAGAACGCGTGAAGGAGTATCCAATGCCTACCGAGTCCCGGACCGTTTCCAACACGAAAGAGTCCCTTCTGCTGGACCAGGCGCTTGATGCGGTCAACCGGCGCATCGCGGTCCACCAGCCCGCGAGCTTCGCCCAGATCCCGCACCAGCCCGGTCCCGCCCGATCCGGTTTCGCCCGTGCCATCGGCCGGGCACGCGAGCGCGGGGCCGATTTCCGCGCCGAGTACCACCGGCTGTCGATCGAGGCGATGGCCGCGATCGGCGAGCCCGCGGATCCCGCCGACATGCGGAAGCCCGAGCCCGATTCGGCCGCCGATCCGCCCCGCGCACGGTCCGCGGCGGAGACGCCGGCTCCGGCCCCGGCGCCTGCTCCGCCTCCGCCCCCGCCGGCTCCGCCCCCGCCGGCTCCGCCCCAGGACGGCGCGCTGGAGACGACGAAGCTGTTCCTGCAGTTCCTGGACAGCCGCGAGAAGCAGCTTCTCGACCTCATGCGCGCCATGGTGCTTCGTGACCAGCCGCAGGACCGGAACGACCACGAAGCCCGGATCAACGGACAGATCGACCGGCTCGGCAAGGCGGTGACCGACCTGACACAGGTGATCGGCGCCGGCCAGCCCAGGTTCCCCAGGAGCATCTCGTGAACCCAATCCTCCGCCGCATCGCCAGCGCCTCGGCCATCACCGCCGCCCTGCTGACTTCCGCCTGCGTCACCAACCCCGACCCGTATCCGGCCGCCGCGGTTTCCGGCGACGTCGGCCGATGGGTGCCGATCGAGCCGGGCCGCGCCCGCGTGGCGCTCGCCGCCCCGGCTTCCCCGGACGCCCCGGCGTCCCCGGATGCCCTGGCGGCCCGCGAGTTCCGGACCTCCCAGGGCGAGCTGGTCCAGACGCTGACGCTCCCGAACAACACCGCGGTGCCGGGAGACAACGAGCTGGTCGCGGCCTTCGACTACGGCCCGGCCAGCATCTTCCAGGCCGACGTGCATGCCGCCAAGGTCGGCCGCTACGCCATGGAACCGGCGTCGCTGAACCGCCTGATCGGCGAGATGCTGCCGCGCGCCGTCCTCCAGGGCGAACCGCAGATCCGCAAGAACGGCTACGGGCTCTACGGGTACGTCTCGGCGGACTATCCGGGGCAGGCGAAATGCGTCCTGGCCTGGCAGGTGCTCGACGGCGCCGACCTGCGCCAGGTCGGCGGCGGGGCGCCGCGCCGCGCCGGCATCCAGATGCGGGTGTGCGACGCCCGGGCCCAGCCGGCCGAACTGATCGCGGCCTTCGATTCCCTTCGCCTCGACCTGTGAGCCGGGACACCTGACATGAACCATCTCATCTCCACCGCGGCGGCAGCCAAGAAGACAAGGCCCGCCGGAGCCGGCGCGGTCCGCCGGGCACCCGCGCCGCACCGGCGCACGCCGCTGGCCCTGACCTTGCTGTGGACCGTCCACGCCGCGGCCCTGGTCTGGTTCGCCGCCCAGGACGTCGGGCTCGAAGGCCAGTACCTGCTCGGCGCCGCGGCGCTGGCCGGGCTCGCCGTGCTGCATCTGTTCAAGCCGGTCGGCGCGGTCCGCGTCCTGCTGGTCCTCCTGGTCGCCTTCGTGTCGATCCGGTACTTCACCTGGCGCACGCTCTACACCATCCCGCCGGTCGACAGCTCCGGCTTCGTCGCCGGCCTGCTGCTGTACCTGGCCGAATTGCAGGGCATGGTCGTCTACATGCTCGGCCTGTTCGTCAATATCCGGCCGCTGAACCGGGCCGACGCGCCGCTGCCGCAGGACCCGGACCGGCTGCCGACCGTCGATATCCTGGTGCCGAGCTACAACGAGGAGCCGGAGCTGCTGCGCGTCACCCTGATGGCGGCGACCCAAGTGGCCTATCCGGCGGAAAAGCTGGCGATCCACCTGCTGGACGACGGCGGCACCGTGCAGAAGCGCTCCGACGCGGACCCACGCAAGGCGGCCGAAGCGCTGGACCGCCACGAGACCCTAAAGGCCCTGTGCGACGAGCTGGGCGTCAACTACCTGACCCGGGAGCGCAACAACTCGGCCAAGGCCGGAAACATCAACGCGGCGCTGGCCCATACGTCGGGCGACCTGATCCTGATCCTGGACGCCGACCACGTGCCGACCCAGGACATCCTACAGCGCACGGTCGGGCATTTCCTGAAGGACCCGGACCTGTTCCTGGTGCAGACGCCGCACTTCTTCATCAATCCCGACCCGGTCGAGCACAATCTCGGCACCTTCGGTTCCGAGCCCGGCGAGAACGAGATGTTCTACGGCGTGATCCAGAAGGGCCTGGACAGCTGGAACGCCTCCTTCTTCTGCGGTTCGGCCGCCGTGCTGCGCCGGTCGCACCTGATGTCGGTCGGCGGCATCGCCGGCACCTCGATCACCGAGGACGCGGAGACGGCGCTGGACCTGCACGCGAGGGGCTACAAGAGCATCTATGTCGACCGCCCGATGGTGGCCGGCCTGTCGCCCGAGACCTTCTCGTCCTTCGTCGTGCAGCGGACCCGCTGGGCCCAGGGCATGTTCCAGATCCTGCTGCTCAAGAACCCGGCCTTCAAGCGGGGCCTGACGCTGGCCCAGCGCCTGTGCTACCTCAGCAGCTCGACCTTCTGGCTGTTCCCGTTCGCCCGGCTGGTCTTCCTGGTGGCGCCGCTGTTCTACCTGGTCTTCGGCCTGAAGGTGTTCGAGGCGAACCTGGAGGAATTCTACGCCTTCGCGGTCTTCCACGTGGTCTGCTCGCTGACCATGAGCAACTACCTGTTCGGCAGGCACCGCCGGCCCTTCGTCTCCGACCTCTACGAACTGCTCCAGGCGGTGTTCACCTTCGGCGCCCTGCTCTCGGTCCTGGTCAATCCGCGGAAGCCGACCTTCAAGGTGACGCCCAAGGCCGAGACGGTGGACCAGGACTTCGTCTCCCAGCTGGCCAAGCCCTTCGCCGTGATCCTCGCGATCCTGCTCGGCACCACCGCGATCGGCGTCTACCGCTGGATCCACTTCCCGCTGGAGCGGGAGCACCTGATGATCGTCATGGTCTGGCACCTGGTCAACATCGTGCTGGCGACCGGCGCCTTCGGCGTCATGTACGAGCGGGCCCGCCACCAGGTGGCCGGCGCCATCCCCCGGTCCAAGCCGCTGAACCTGATCACCCCCGAGGGCGCGGTCCGGGCGACCCTGGTCGAGACCACGATCGAGACCGGCCGCATCCTGGTCGAGGGCATCCAGGCCCAGGCCCTGGCGCTCGCCGGCGGCAAGGCGGCGGTACAGCTGGTCGTGCCGGGCCGCGACGAGCTGAGCAGCATCCCCGTGATGGTCGTGGGCAGCGCGCCGGCCGCGGGGCACGGCCTGGTCCTGGACGTCCGCTACATGCCGCGCGACGCCGAGGACGACGGCGACCTGGTCCGCCTGTGCTATGGCGACAGCGCGGTCTGGGTCGCGTTCCAGGAGGGCCGCCGGAAGAGGGTCCCGATCCTGGTGGGCGTGCTGCGCCTGTTCCTGCGCGGTCTCAAGCGGTCGCTGGCGATGGCGGGTGCCGCCCGGCCCTCCTCCCGCCGGGCCCAGGCCCTGGGCGCCGCTTCCTTCGAACAGCAGGCCGGTCGCTGACCAGCCGAATACTCCCGGGGCCGAAGGCTCCGGGGAAGTATCTCCAGAGGAATGAGATCATGGTGAACAGACTGTACACCGCCAAGATGGCCCTGATGATCGGTCTGGGCGCCGTCCTGTATCCGAGCGCCGCCGGGGCCGCCGCCACCGCCGCCAACGCACCCGCCGCCGTCACCGAACCGGCCGCAGCCGGTACCGACCTGAGGGTGATCCCGCTGCGGGCGGTGGACAACCAGGGCGGCCAGCTCGAACTGCGCGGCCAGGCCGGTCAGCTCCAGTTCCGCGTGCCGGTCGAGGCCGGTGTCGACGTGCGCGACGCCCGGCTGCGGCTGGTCTACCAGACCGCCGACGCCGTCGTGTCCGAACGTTCCAGGATGTGGGTCTACCTGAACCAACAGGGCATCGCCCAGCTGCCGCTGACCGGCGGCGACGACGCGCTGCGGGCCGACATCGTCCTGCCGCCTGAGCTCCTGGTGCCCGGGCAGAACCAGCTGTCCCTGTGGGTCCAGCAGGAGAACAGCCGGGGGTGCGACGCCGACAGCTCGGCGGCGCTGTGGACCCGGCTCGATCCGGCCAACTCCTACATCGCGCTGGAGACGCTCCATGACGGACGCGACCGCACCCTTGCCGGGCTGACCGACCCGGCCTCCTTCTTCGGGGCCGGCGCCGAGCGGATCGAACTGCTGACCCCCGCCGGACGGACCGGGGCCACGCTGAAGGCCGGCGCCCTGGTCGCCCAGGGTTTCTCCCTGCGGATGCCGGACAGCGGCATCGCGGTGCGCCACCGGACGGCGGAAGCCGGAACGCTGGCCGGCCGCGACGGCAAGGTGCTGATCGGCACCGTCGAGGCGCTGCGCGGCCTTATGGCCGCCTTCGGCGACCTGGAGATGGCCGGCATCGGCGACCTGGACATGGTCGCCGGGCCCCATGTCGCCCTGCGCGGCATGCCGGGAGCCGGTCCGCTGCTGATCGTCACCGGGCGGAACGATGCCGAGGTCCTGGCGGCGGCAAGCGCGTTCGCCGACCCGTCGGCGGTCCTGCCCGCCGCGGCGGACTGGGAAGCCGCGGCGGTCCGGCAGCCCGAGCGGCGCGCCCGCCCGCTGCAGGAGCCCGGCCGCAGCTACCGCTTCCGGGAACTGCAGACGGTTTCCGGCGGGATCAGCAACGGCACCGAGGCGCGCACCGGCCTGGAGCTGAACCTGCCGGCCGACACGCTGCCGGCCGGCGGCCGGAAGATCCTGCTGGAGCTGGACTACACCTACGCGCCGAACCTGTCGCCCAATTCCGTCGTGAACGTGCTGGTCAACGGCCGTTACGCCTCCATGGTCGCCCTGAACGATCCGCACGGCGCGACCGTCACGAAGCAGCGGGTCCTGCTGCCCATCGACCGGCTGCGGCCGGGCACCAACACGATCGCCTTCGAGCCGATGATCGGCAGCGACGGGTCCTCCGGGTGCCTGGTCCGCCCGGGCGCCGGAAGGAGCGTCGCGATCTCCGGCGAGTCGGTGGTCACGATCCCGGACATGCCGCGGGTGGCCTCGCTGCCGGACCTGCAGCTCTTCGCGTCGGGCGGCTTTCCCTATACCGGGGTCTCGGATGCCCGTTCCGGCCCCCGCCGGGAGTTCGACGTGGTGCTGACCGCCGAAGACGACGCCACCATCGGCGGCGCCTGGACGCTGCTGGCCAAGCTGGCGCGGACGGCGGGCCATCCGATCGACAATTTCGCCATCGGGTCGACCTCCCGGTACGCGGGCGACGTGCTGATGGTCGGCCCGGCCGGCGCCCTGGACGGCCGGATCGCGTCGGGCCTGCCGGCGGCCGCCGGCACGGTCCGCGACGCCCTGCTCCCGGCGCTCTCGCCGTTCGAACCGGCGTCGCCGTTCCTCACGGGGCTTTCCTCCGGCCCGGGCGGCGTCCCGGTCACCGCCTCCCCCGGGGCGTCCCGGGGAACCATGACCGCTTCCATGGCGGATTTCCGGGTGGTGGAGCAGGCGATCGACTGGACCGCCGAGATGTCCCGGGAGTTCCGCGAGGCCCTGTGGCCGGATCGCTACGGACGGACCGCGTCGAGCCTGTCGGCGATCGACGAGGGCAGCGCGCTGATGACCGCCTTCGAGAACCCGCTACGGCCGGAGGGCACCGTGACCCTGGTCACCGCGGCGTCCGGCGCGGCGGTGGAGGAGGGTATCGCGGCCCTGGTCCGGCCGGCCCTGTGGGACCGGCTGTCGGGCGGCACCGTCGCCTGGAACCCCGGCACCCTGGCGATGCAGTCCTGGGCGGCCGAGGAGAGCTATCGCGTCGGCACCCTCCCGGACAGCTGGGGCCAGCGCATCCTGTTCGTCAACGCCCTGTTCGCCCGCAACCCGGTGGCCTGGACCTTCCTGGCGCTGGCCGGCCTGCTGGTGATGACGGTCCTGACCCAGGCCGCGCTCAGCCGGCGGCAGGACTCCTGAGCCATGCGGAAGATCCTCCTCATCCTGGCGCTGCTGGGCGCCACCCTCGGGGGCGCCGGCGCCGCATCGGCCGGCTCTCCCCTCCACCGGTCCGAGTGGCAGGCCTTCGCGACCCGCTTCGTCCTGCCGGAAGGGCGGGTGGCCGATACCGGCAACAAGGGCATCAGCCACAGCGAGGGCCAGGGCTACGGCATGATCATGGCCACCGCCTATGGCGACCGGGAGACCTTCGAGCGGCTGTGGCGGTGGACGGCGGCGAACCTGCAGGTCCGCGGCGACCACCTGTTCGCCTGGAAATGGGAGACGGGACCGGCCAGGGCGACCGACCTGAACAGTGCGTCCGACGGCGACATCCTGATCGCCTGGGGCCTGCTGCGGGCGGCCGACCTGTGGCAGGACGAAGGCTACGGCGCGGCGGCGCTGGCGATCCTGGACGACGTCCGGGACCGGCTGGTGGTCGAGACCTCCCTCGGCAAGGTCCTGCTGCCCGGCCCGGAGGGCTTCGTCCGGGACGGGTCGGTGGTGCTCAACCCGTCCTACTGGGTTTTCCCGGCGCTGGACGCGTTCGCCCGCCGCCATGACCGGGACCTGTGGCGCGCCGTGTCGGACAGCGGCCGGGCCCTGGTCGCTCGGGCCCGGTTCGGCGAGGCCGGGCTGCCGCCCGACTGGGTCGAGCTGGCTGGCACCGAGCTGCGGCTTCCGTCTGGGTTCGAGACCGTCTTCGGCTTCAACGCGATCCGCGTGCCGCTCTACGCGATCTGGGGCGGCCTGGACGACGCCGACGCGCTGAACCGGCCCGTCGTCTCCTGGTGGAGCGGCCATGACGGCGCCCCCTTCATCCCGGCGACGGTCGACCTCGCCACCGGTGCCAAGGCGCCCTACGGCCTGTCCGGCGGCGGCCGGGCGGTGAGCGTGCTGACCCGGTTCGGCGGCGAGGCGCTGCCCATGCTGCCGAGCGTCGGCGATACCGACGACTATTACTCCGCCACCCTCATTCTGCTCACGAAAATCGCTTTCTCCGAAAGGTTCATGTGATGAGCTCCCTCGCTCCGCGGACCGCGTCCGCCCTGGCGGCCCTGCTGCTGGCCGCCGCCCCCGCCGTCTTCCCCGCCTCGGCCGAGGCCCAGCTGGACAACCGCTACCGCGCCATGCGCCAGGGCGTGACCGTCGACCTGACGGTCGAGCGCGCCGGTCCCGCGGACGGGGCGCTCCAGGGGCAGGAGGCCGGCGCCGACGTGGATGTCTCGCTGCTGCGGGCCTACGCCACGCGCTTCGATTACCAGCGGGTGGACGACGAGATCCGCCGCCTGAAGGCGCTGCATCCGGGCTGGTCGCCGCCCACCGACCTGTTCGCCCCGAAGGCGGCGGCGGTGGACGAGCGCGGGCTGTGGGCCAGCTGGGAGCGCGGCGACCTGGCGGCGGTGGACCGCGAGACCGCGATCCTGCGCAGCCTCAATCCCGGCTGGACGCCGCCGGCCCGCCTGACCGAGCTGGTGGACGCCCGGCGCACCCGCGACGCGGTCGCGGCCGCAAGCGGCGCCGGCGACTGGGGCGCCATCGTGGAGCTGGCCGCCGGCAAGCCCGAGCTGTTCACCTGCCGCCACGTCGAGAACCTGTGGGACCTGGCGGAGGCCCAGTTCAAGGCCGGCGACGCCAAGGCGGCCTATGTCACCTACGGCGGCGCCCTGGCGACGTGCCCGACCGCCGACCTGCGCCTGTCCACCCTTCAGAAGGCGCTCGCCAACCGGGACACGGCGGCCTTGAAGGCGCTGATCGAGCAGGAGGCGGAACTGCCGAAATCGGCCGAGCAGCAGGTCCGCTTCGCCGCCATCCAGAAGGATTTCGGCGGGGCCGGCAATGCGGGCGGTGCCGGCGCCCGGACGGCGGCGGCGCAGGACAGGCTGGGCGAGGCGCTGGGCCGGCTGGCCAAGGGGCGCTCGGACGCGGCCGAACTGGACTGGATCGGCCGGACCGCCCGCGACCGGCGCGATGCGCGCGCCGCCCAGGCGATCGGCTGGCATCACTTCAACGCGAAGAGATGGGACGAGGCCGGAACCTGGTTCAAGACGGCGCTGGACTGGAAACCTTCGGGCAAGGACGGGGCAAAGGCGGCGGAAGGGCTGGTCTATACCTACCAGAAGCTCGGCCGCGCCGAGGAGGCCCGGACGCTCGCCGCGGCCTGGGCCGGCAAGGCGCCGAAGCTGAAGCAGGTCCTGGAGGGCGGAGGCGTTTCCGGCGCCGCGGCGGCCTTCAAGGCGGGCGACTACGCGACCGTGCTGAGCCTGACCGAACCCGGCCGCGGCCCGGAGGCAGCGACCGGCCAGAGCCTGCGCGGCTGGACCCTGATGAAGCTTGACCGGCATGCCGAGGCGGCCCGCGCCTTCGAGGCCGCCCTGAAGCAGGCCGGCTCCGATCCGGCCCGGGCGTCCGACGCGGCCCAGGGACTGGCGCTGGCGAAGAACGCCCAGGGCCTGTCGCGCGAGGCCCGCGCGGTGGTCGAGGCCCATGCGGTGGCGCCGGAGAAGTCCGCCCGGATCGAGGCCGGCATCGTGAGCCAGGACGCCCTGGCGGCGTTCAACCGGGGACAGTATGGCGAGACGCTGCGGCTGGTCGCGCAGGTGAAGCGCCTCGCCCCCGAGGACCGGTCGCTCGCCATGATAGAGGCGTGGAGCCTCTATAAGAGCAACCGCTTCGCCGAGGCCGAGACCGCCTTCCGCCGCCTTGCCGACGTCTACGGCAGCGCCGAGGCGAAGGAGGGGTTGCGGCTGGCGACCGCGCAGGTCAACCGGCGCTGGGATTGAACGGAGGGAGGGCGGATCAGGCGGGCTCGGCGTACTCGACCTGATCCGCATCGACGGCGTGGACCTGCCCGGACGGGTCCTCGACCAGGGCCCATCCTTCGAACAGTTCGACCAGGACGACGGGAGTGGGGACGTTCGGCACCCACACGAGCTTCCGGTCGGACGCGCCGGCCGTGGAGGCGGTGGTCGAAGGGCCGGGTTTCTTCATAAGCGTAGCATACATTCGGAATGTGCCTGAAAAATGTGCCGCAGCCCCTTCCTAACAAACTCATTCGGGGAACGTTCACCCTTTCAGATATGTTCAGCCTACCGACTTGTTTTTGTCACATAGCCATCAGGATACCCGGCCCTATGGCGAAGGTGCATCCCGCCTGTCCCGATGCGCCGGTGCATGGCGGAGGCGGATGGGAATCGAACCCACCGCACGCTTGGGGCGTGCCGCTGGTTTTGAAGACCAGGAGGGCCACCAGACCCTTGTCGCCTCCGGTGTGGCATGTGCCAATCAGCACATGCGAACCGGTTCAACGATTTCAAGGGTTTGTTGGTTCGACGTCATATCGCCGGTTAGTGAACAGGATGATGTCCCCGTTGGGCGGACGCCTGTACGGGGCATGCCGCTGGCGAAAGCGGATGGCCCTCGCTACTCGGATACCAGCCTGAAAACGAACTGGTCCATGAGATGGACCAGATTGTGAGGACCAAAAGCCTTGTAGCGCATGTCGCGGATCAGGGTCTGGAGCACGGACTTGCCATCCGATCCGAGCCTCTGGTTCAGGTACCTGTCGACCGCGGCGTCGAACCTGGCTCTGTCGTAGACGTACGGCCTGTCCATGCCCTGCGAGGCATCGTAGACGAAGATCGACTTGCCTTGTGCGAAATCCGCTAGGCACTCGAACGCGAGAAGGATGGCTACGCGCTCGTTTATATCGACGATTTCTTTGGAAGAGGGTACCGCGTGCCCAGACGACCGCGCTGCTCTTATGTCGGCTTCCCGGTAGGCTGCGGACACCGGCTTGACCTTCCTGATCCAGAACATCAGGTAGGCGATCAGACGGGCCGGACGAACACCCTTGGTTTCGTCCAGCTTGATCCGGTCAAAGTCCCGAAACCAGTTCACGGCGATGTCGAGGAAGAGTTGCCTGGACAGATCGGCCCGAATGTCCATGCGCTCTCTAAGCAGTTTGCCCGTGGCGCGCTGGAGATTTATCGCGAGATCCATGGCTTTCGCCGGGTCCGAGCAGAGCGGAGACGTCATTCCGGCAAACCGATCAGTCGAGCAGGCTGTTTATTTTTTCTGCGACGGTGAGGTTTCCCGCAGCGACACGCCTGGTGACATCGACGATGCTATCGACCGCCACGCCAGCGTTCTCGTTGCTGTTCTGGGAGGTGGCGTTGAGTTCCATCACCCGGATGCACTCGTCACGCTCGGCCTGATCGGGATCCCATGGCTCCATACCATTATCGATCAAAGCGAAATCCCTGCTGCCGGGCTTGTCCACGACTGGCACGGTCATTCCACCACCTTCATCCCGTTCGAGCGTACTTGGAAGCGTGTCTCTTTCGGGAATATCAATATTGACGTGCATGAGGACGGGTTCCCGTTCGGAGCCTGTCGCACAAGATGCCGGATACTGCTTACCACCGCGGGCATTTGCAAGACAATCTTTGATAAAAAAGAGCGATCCTGTCGTCGACATGCGCCCTGATGCTTATCCGGTGGACTCGTGAGAATCGGGTTGTCCGCGCAGGTTCGATGATCAAGACAAGCGAGGGTGGTCCTGCGGCCGGGGAAATCCCGGCCGCCGGGTCAGGAGGCTTCCAGGCTCTTGGACGCGATCTCGAACACGTCGCGGGACAGGCCGGGGGTGCCGACGATGCGTTCCAGCTCGGCGCGCATCAGGGCTTGGCACTGGGGGTCGTACTTGCGCCAGCGGGCGAACATCTTGACCATGCGCGACGCCACCTGCGGGTTGAGACGGTTCAGCGCCAGGACTTGGTCGGCCAGGAACCGGTAGCCGCCGCCGCCCGCGTCGTGGAAGCGCACCGGGTTGCCGCCGGCGAAGCCGCCGATCAGGGCGTAGACCTTGTTCGGGTTGCGGATCTCGAAGGCGGGGTGGGCGAGCAGGGCCGTGACCTCGTCCAGCGTCTCCGGCCGTTCCGACATGGCCTGGATCGAGAACCATTTGTCCACCACCAGCGGCTCGTCCTTCCACAGGTCGTAGAAGCGCCGGAGCGCCGCCTCCCGCTGAGGCAGGCGGGTGTCCGCCAGCAGGCCCAGCGCCGCGATCACGTCGGTCATGGCCTGGGCGTTGTGGAACTGGCCGACGCAGAGCTCGACCGCTTCGGCGTCCTCAAGCGCCATCAGGTATCCCAGTGCCAGGTTCTTCAAGGCGCGCCGGCCGATCGCGGCGGCGTCGATCGAGAAGGGCTCGTTGCCGCCCATCGCGCGGTACGTGGCGAGCAGGTCGTCGCGCAGCCGCCCGGCGATGGCGCGCCTGGCGAAGGTCCGCACCTCGTGGATGCCGTCGACGTCGATCACCGGCATCTGCTGGCCGAGATATCCCTCGGACGGCAGGGTCAGGGCCTGCGCCGCGAAGGCGGGGTCGAGGTCCGGGTCCCTGATGATCCGGGAGAAGGCGTCGATGAAGCCGGGCGACAGCTCCAGCGGCCGGTTCTCCGCCCGGTCGGCGACCAGGTCGAGCAGCAGCCGGGTCGCCAGGGTCTGGCCCGCCTCCCAGCGGTTGAAGGCGTCGCCGTCATGCGCCATCAGAAAGGTCAGGTCGTCGTCGGTATAGGGGGCGCGCAGCTTGACCGGGGCGGAGAATCCCCGCAGCAGCGACGGCACCGGCTGCCGCGGCACGTCGACGAATTCGAACACCTGCTCGGGCTCGGTCACGTCGAGCACGCGCGAGGTGCCGGCGGGTCCCGGCTCGCCCGCGAGGCGGAGGGGGATGTCGGCGCCCGACGGATCGAGCAGGCCGAGGGCCAGCGGGATATGGAACGGCAGCTTGGTCGGCTGGCCCGGCGTGGGCGGGCAGGACTGCCGCACCGTCAGGCGGTAGGTGCGCGCGGCGGCGTCGTACTCCCCGGTCACGGCAAGCTCCGGCGTCCCGGCCTGCGAGTACCAGCGGCGGAACTGCCCCAGGTCCTTGCCGGTTGCGTCCTCCATCGCGGCGACGAAGTCGTCGCAGGTGACGGCCTGCCCGTCGTGGCGCTGGAAATAGAGGTCCATGCCCTTGCGGAAGCCATCGGCCCCCAGCAGCGTGTGGATCATGCGCACGACCTCGGCGCCCTTCTCGTAGACCGTGGTCGTGTAGAAATTGTTGATCTCGATATAGCTGTCGGGGCGCACCGGGTGCGCCATGGGGCCGCTGTCCTCGGGGAACTGGGCGGCGCGCAGGCGCTGCACGTCGGCGATCCGCTTGACCGGGCGGGAATGCATGTCGGACGAGAATTCCTGGTCCCGGAACACGGTCAGCCCTTCCTTGAGGCTGAGCTGGAACCAGTCGCGGCAGGTCACCCGGTTGCCGGTCCAATTGTGGAAATACTCGTGCGCCACCACCGCCTCGACGCCCAGGAAGTCGGTATCGGTCGCGGTCTCCGGCTTGGCCAGCACGTACTTGGTGTTGAAGACGTTGAGGCCCTTGTTCTCCATGGCCCCCATGTTGAAGTCGCCGACCGCGACGATCATGAAGATGTCCAGGTCGTATTCCAGCCCGAACACCTCCTCGTCCCAGGCCATCGACTTCTTCAGCGAGGCCATGGCGTGGCCGCACTTGTCCTGGTTGCCCGGCTCGACATAGATCCGCAGGGTCACGGTCCGGCCGGAGCGGGTGACGTAGGTGTCCTCCACATGGACCAGCACGCCGGCGACCAGGGCGAACAGGTAGGAAGGCTTGGCGAAGGGGTCCTCCCAGGTGACGGTGTGCCGCCCGTCCCCTTCCATCTTCGAGGAGGCCACCAGGTTGCCGTTGGACAGCATCACCGGATACTTCAGCGCGTCGGCGGTGATGGTGGTGCGGTAGCGCGCCATCACGTCGGGACGGTCGAGGAAATAGGTTATCTTGCGGAAGCCCTCGGCCTCGCACTGGGTGCAGAAATTGCCGCTGGTCCGGTACAGGCCGGACAGGGAGGTGTTCTCCTGCGGCTTGAGCTCGGTCACCACTTCGAGGGAGAAGGCTTCCGGCGGGCCGGGGATGGTCAGGCTCTCCGGTCCGACCGAGTATTCCGGCGGGTCCAGCGTCCGCCCGTCGAGCGCCACCGAGACCAGCCGCATGTCCTGGCCGTCCAGCACCAGCGTGCCGGCGGGGGAGGCGGCATTGGGATTGGCCCGTATCGCCAGCCTGGAACGGACCCGGGTCACCTCCTCGCCGAGGTCGAAGGCGAGATCGACGGTATCGATCAGGTAGGGCGGCGGGGCGTAGTCCTTCAGGTGGATGGCCTGGGGAGTGCTCTTGTCCATGGGGGTCTCGCGCTTGCTTCCGGTACGGCGGGCCGTAGGGGCATCCTAACAGGGCGGACGGCCTATTGTCGCATGCCGACTGGGCGAAGGGCCGCGCTATCCCGAAAGCCGTGCTTTCCGTAACCGCGCCGGCGATGTATAAACGGGGTTGTGGTTACCACCATCGGATGGAAGATTTTCGGGCCATGACCGCGGCTGACCAGCTTTCGCAGGCGACCGGCACGACGCCGGCGGCGGACCCTGATTCCGATGATCGAAGCCAGACCTTCCAGTTCGAGCACAAGGTATTCTCGATGGACGGGGGGTATTTCTCCTATGTCAAGAACACCCAGGAGGCGGCGTTCCACATCCCGCTCGGCGACCTCAAGGGGTCGATCGCGATCCCGGTGCTGCGGTCGGAGTTCGACCTGAACGCGGACACCAAGGACGGCAAGCTGCTGGGCATCGTCGAGAAGGCGCTGCGCTACGTGCGCGAGATCCGGCCGAACGACTCGATCCCGCACGAACTGCTGGACGGCACCGCCTCCTGGACGGTCGAGGAGAAGCACCGGACCATCGCGCGCAACCGGCTGACCATGCAGCTGGTGTCGTGGCTGAGCGGCGGCGAGACGCAGGTGGTCGACCTGACCCAGTTGGAGCAGCTGTCCGAGGACCCGCAGACCAAGGCCCGCGTGCAGGAGGCCTTCTCCCGCGCGGCCGAGAAGTTGGGCATCGGCACCGACCGCAAGCAGGAAGTCGTCGACATGATCGACAAGCTGGCCCGCGAGCTGTCCTACATCGAGGCGCTGCGCGACCGGTACACCCGGGTGCAGTATATCGGCGCGCAGCTGGGCATCCTGTCGAAGCTCTACAAGCGCGAACCCGGCGTGCGGAACGAGATCTTCCGCATGCAGGTGCTGATCCGGGCGCCGCTGGCCGATTTCGACAGCATGTTCACCCAGGCCGACGCGCAGACCGGCGAGATCCTGGCCGTGCTGCGCAACATCGGCGCCCAGACCAAGTTCATCCGCGAGATGCGCGACGAACTGCATCACCGGCTGATGCTGTGGGACGAGATGATCAATCCGTGGGCCGCCGTGACGGTCGAGCGGTCTCCCGAGATCGAGGCGCTGCTGAAGGACACCTACCGGTTCCTGGCGCGCAACTTCTCGATCAGCAACGACTGGCCGCTGGCCGGGCGGCGGGGCCGCTGACGGACCCTTCCGTCCGCAAAAAGGTGTTATACGGCCCGGAAGCGGGCTTGATATGCGGCCCGGATCGGCGCATTATACTGCCCATGTTCGGACCGCATAGGACGGCCCGCCCGGTTCGAGAGTTCCGCCAGCATGCAGTTCCGCGAGCGCCGCCGCGTCATCCAGGTCATCCGCACCACCTATGACCCCGCCGTCAAGCGCGGCCGGTCCGAGGTGGTCGGCAAGATCGACAAGGACGCCCCGGTCATCCCGGAGAAACTGCGCAAGGCCTGTACCCAGGCCGAAGTGGCGGAAATCGAAACCTGGCTTGCCGAACGGGAAACCGCCTTGCGGACCGAAACGATCCGGGACGACACCGGCACCCTCGCGGAGCGGATGCGCCGAGCGGCCGACTACTTCCGGCATCACGCCACCGGTTCCGAGGGCGATGAGCAGGCCGCCGTCCATGCGGCGGACATCTGGCTCGCCTGGGAGGACCTGAAGAAAGCCATGCGCAAAGCGGGATACACAGAATCCAGGCTGGCGGAAGAACAAAAAGAACGGAGTTCGCCATGACCACCCAGCAATTCGCATCCGAGGTTCTCACTTCCGTGCGCGACTGCCGCCGCGGCTTCGGCCGGGTGGAACTCGGCCTCGAGATCGCCCTGGCGCTGAGCGCCGGCCTGCTGCTCCTGGTGCTGTTCGCGGGGGCGTGACGGGAACCGGCCGTTCCCGGCGCGGATTCCTTACGGGTCCGTGTCCGGGACGAGCCGGTCGAGATGCTGCCGGATATGGGCCGCTTCCGCCGCGGTGTTGGCCAGCGCGATCGCCCGGTCCAGGGCGCAGCGGGCATCGTCGGCGCGGCCGAGCTGCATCAGGAGCGCGCCCTTGACCCCGAAGAAATGGAAATAGCCGGATAGGCGGGATTCCAGCGGCTCGATCAGAGCGAGGGCAACCTCCGGCCCCCGGGTCTTGGCGACCGCGACGGCCCGGTTGAGCGTCACGACCGGCGACGGCTGGAGCCGCTCGAGCGTGGCGTAGAGCCGGTCGATCTGCGCCCAATCCGTTTCCTCCGGCCGGGACGCCCGGGCATGGAGCGCCGCGACGGCGGCCTGGACCTGGTAAGGGCCGGTCCGCCGGTGGCGCATCGCCTTGTCGATCAGGGCCAGCCCCTCGGCGATCATCTCCCGGTTCCAGAGCGCGCGATCCTGGTCCTCCAGCAGCACGACGGCGCCCGCGGCGTCGAAGCGCGCGGGGGTGCGGGCATGCTGGAGCAGCAGCAGGGCGGTCAGCCCCATGATCTCGGGCTCGGCGGGAAACAGCCGCAGCAGCAGCCGGGCGAGCCGGATCGCCTCGTCGCACAGGGGCGCCCGCCGGGGCGTTTCGCCGGCGGCGGAATACCCTTCGTTGAACACCAGGTAGATCATGGCGGAGACGGCGGCGAGCCGTTCCGCGCGCTCGACCGGACCCGGCGCCTCGAAGGGCACGTCGGCGCCGGCGATGCGGGCCTTGGCCCGGGTGATCCGCTGCTCCATGGCGCTCTCGCCGACCAGGAAGGCTCGGGCGATCCGCCTGACCGGCAGGCCGGAAACGATGCGGAGCGCCAGCGCGATCTGCTGGGTGGCGGGCAGGCCGGGATGGCAGCAGATGAACAGGAGCCTGAGGATGTCGTCGCGGTAGTGCGAGCCGTCCAGGCGCTCGGCCATGGCGGCTTCGGAGTCCTCCAGGTCCGATATCAGCTCGTCGGGCGGCAGCGGCTGCTGCCTCGCCCGGTGGCGCACCTGGTCGATCGCGGCGTTCCGCCCGACGAGGATCAGCCAGGCCGCGGGGTCGCGCGGCGGACCTTTGCGCGGCCAGTTCCCCAGCGCGCGCAGGCAGGCTTCCTGGAAAGCCTCCTCGGCGGCGTCGAGGTCGCGGAAATAGCGGAGCAGCGCCCCGAGCGCCTGGGGGCGCGCCGCGGTCAGCGCCGCGTCGATCCAGGCGAGGTCCGTCACGCCCCGAGGTCTCCCGGCCGGAAGACGGCGAGCGGGCGGAGCTCGTAGGCGCCGGACGAGCTGCTGGCGCGCGCCAGGTCGCCGGCGGTCTCGATCGCCTGGTCCAGCGTCTCGCATTCGACGATGTAGAAGCCCAGGAGCTGTTCCTTGGTCTCGGCGAAGGGGCCGTCGATCACGAGGGGTTCGGCGCCCTTGCGGACGGTCGTCGCCGCCGTCGTGGGCAGCAGGCGCGCGACCGGCCCCAGCCGCCCCTCGGCTGCGAGCTTCCGCTGGACCGCTCCGAGCCGGGCCATGGCGGCGTCGTCCTGCTCCTTCGTCCAGGAACAGACGACGTCTTCGGAATCGTAGCAAAGGATGGCGTAGAGCATCTCGGGTCCTTTCATGGTCCTGCAACCGAGGACGGACGAGTATGCCCTCGGCCGACAGGGAGCGGCGAAAAAACGCACGACCCTGCTTTATCGGCCAATACGCGAGCAGTGGTAGGTACACGGTGGCTTGAGGTTGCATTTAGTGCCGGGATAATGCCGGGAATCACGCATCTGTGTGGACCTGATCGGCGGTCGCGTGTAAAATAACGACGAATCTTGGAGTTGAAGATGAGCGACGGCGATAGGGTCACACGTCTGGCTGTCAGCACCTTAAGCCTCGGGCAGAAGGTCGACATGATTTTGGACGTCCAGGCGGAGCACACCAGGAAGCTGGACGACCACACCACAAAGCTGGATGAGCACAGCAGGAAGCTGGACGACCACGGCAGAAAGCTGGATGAGCACACCAGGATATTGGATGAGCATACCAGGATATTGGATGAGCACACGAGAACCTTGAACGAGCACACCAGGATCCTGGGGGAGCACACCAGGACCCTGGGAGAGCATGGCGAGATGCTGGCGACCCATACCAGGCAACTGACCAATCTCGAGAACGGGCAGGCCACGCTGATCGACAACCAGTTCCAGATGAACCGGAGCCTCGATGCGATCCTGGCCCATCTCGGCATACCGAAGCCGGCTTGAAATCCCCCTGAAGCCCCGGAGCCGTCCGGTCGCCTTCAACCGCTTCGGGTGAAGCCGTCGACCGACCGCTCGATGTCCTGGATCGTGTAGGGCTTCCGGATCCGTGGATAGTCCGCCAGATGGGCCGGAACGCTGAGGCCTCGGTCATATCCGGAGGCGAAGACCAGGGCAATGCCCCGGGCGTCCAGGATCTCCGCGATGGGATAGACCAGTTCGCCGGCCACGTTGATGTCGAGGATGGCGCCGTCCAGCGGCTCCTCGCGGGCCAGGGTCAGGCCGCGGGCGACCTTGGCGACCGGGCCGACCACTTCGCAGCCGATCGACATCAGCATATCCTCGAGATCCATGGCCACCAGGGTCTCGTCCTCCACCACGAGGATGCGGCGCGCGGCTTTCGGGGCGTGGGGCGGTGTCGTCGCGGAGATCGGCATGGCCCGGGTTGATGAGGGTGCTGAACACTCACATAACCTTAGCCTACCGTGAGGTCAGGGGAAAGGGAGCACCCGCTCCGCCGGAAGGCGGACTGTCACCCGCGTGCCGGCATCCAGGTGACTGTCGACCGACAGGAGGCCGCCGTGCAGGTCGACCAGGGTTCGCACGATCGACAGCCCCAGCCCGGACCCGCTCTCGCCCGTCCTGCCCGCGTTGCTCGCCTGGCTGAACGGTTCCAGGACGGTGGCCAGTTCCGCCGACGGGATGCCGATACCGGTGTCGGCGACCACGAGCGCCAGCCCGCCGAACCCGTCGGGGGCGGCCGACAGCTCGACGCACCCGCCCGGGGGCGTGTACTTGACCGCGTTGCCCAGCAGGTTGACCAGGACCTGGGTCAGCGCCATCTCGTCGCCCCGGACCCGCATGTGCCGGTCCATCCTGACGGTCAGGGAAATGCCTTTCCTGGACGGCCGGTCGCCGAGCAGCTGGACGGCACCGCTCGCCAGGGCCGGCAGGTCGATCTCCTTCTCGGTGAGCACGTAGCGGCCGGTCTCGGTCTTGGCGAACTCGAGGATGCCGTCGATCAGGCTGAGCAGGTGACGTCCGCTGGTTTCGATGTCGCGGCAATAATCATGGTAGCGGGGCGAGCCCAAGGGGCCGAAATACTCCGCCCGCATCACGTCGGCGAAGCCGATCACGGCTGTCAGCGGGGTGCGCAGCTCGTGGCTGACCAGGGCGAGGAAATCGGACTTCGCGCGGCTCGCCGCTTCCGCTTCGGCGCGGGCGTGTTCCAGCGCGTCGCGGGCTTCGGCAAGCTCCCGCTCCCGCGCGCGGCGCGCGGTCACGTCGACGCCGATCCCCCAGCCGCCGGGATAGTCGGCGATGGGAAAATCACGCGCGATGCAGGAGATCGCGATGGTGCGCACCTGCCCGTCCTTGCAGGTGATCTGCCGCTCCCAGTCGCGGCAGCACAGGTCGGCGCGGCGGAAGGTGGCCGCCGTCGCCCGGCGGTAGTCGGGATCGGGCAGCAGCTGCGACAGGAGCTGGGGGTTGCCGATCGCCTCCGCGGCGCTGTAGCCGGTGATCCGCTCCGCCTCCCGGTTCCAGAGGGCGAGCCGTCCCTCCTCGTCCAAGGCTGCCACCAGCACCGGCATGTTCTCCAGCATGACCAGGAGACGCGCCTGATCCTGGCGCAGGACGACTTCGGCGCGCGCGGCGGACCCGATATGCCGGATCAGCGCGTGGAGCAGCAGCGACGTGATCAGGATGAAGGTCAGGCCCTTGACGGTCTGCGACAGGGACAGGACCAGGGACGCGGCGTTCCCGAACAACAGGTTCAGCAGGGCGTCGGACAGCAGGATCCAGAAGGCGGCGGCGAGCGCGTAGGCGATGGTCACCTTGAGCGCCCGGCGCCGTCCGGCCCGTTCAAGCGCCGGGCCATCCATCCGGTCGCAGGCGGGATCGCCGAGACCGCCGCGGGGACGGGTGGAAGCGAAAAGGGAACGACTTACGCTGATCATATCCCGGTATGCATACCCCATGACCTTCTGGTAATAGGATAATACATATACTTTAGGGCATAGACACCATCGAGGAACTCCTTCGCTTCGGGCCGGCATCGGACGACGGCATCCGCGCATGAAAAAACCCGGGCTCGAAAGCCCGGGTTTCCTCAACAACCGTCGGCGTCGGGGACGCCCGATGCGGCTTGTTTATTCGCGGTTGCCGAAGAGCGACAGCAGCATCGTGAAGAGGTTGATGAAGTTCAGGTACAGCGACAGGGCGCCCATCAGGGCCATCTTGCCGAGCGACTCGGAGCCGTAGCCTTCGCTGTACTCTTCCTTGATGCGCTGCGTGTCATAGGCGGTCAGGCCGGTGAAGACCAGGACGCCGATGACCGACACGGCGAACTGCAGGGCGGTCGAACCGATGAAGATGTTGACCACGCTGGCGATGATGATGCCGATCAGGCCCATCATCAGGAACGAGCCCATGCCCGACAGGTCGCGCTTGGTCGTGTAGCCCCACAGGCTCATGCCGCCGAAGGTCGCCGCCGTGATGAAGAACACCCGCGCGATGCTGGCGCCGGTGAACACCAGGAAGATCGACGAGAGCGACAGGCCCATGACCGCGGCGAAGGCCCAGAAGGTCATCTGCGCCGTCGACATCGACATGGAGTGGATCTTCGCCGACAGGAAGAACACGAAGCCGAGCGGGGCCAGCATGACCACCCACTTCAGCGGCGAGCCGTAGAGCGCCTGCGCGAAGGCCGGGTTGGAGGCAGCCAGCATGGCCGTCGCGAAGGCCACCACGCCGGTCACGCCGAGGCCAACCATCATATAGTTGTACACGCTCAGCATGTGCTGACGCAGGCCTTCGTCGTACTGGGCCTGATCGACCGCGCGGCCGGGGGTCGCGTACCGATTGAACATGCCGTTTGCCATGTGATCCTCAATCCGAAAGGTAGATGTCACTTGAGCAAGGATATTGGGGAGCGGCCCGCTCAATTCAACAAAAATCGGATTCTTCGAAAGTTCCTGCCCGAGCGTGCAACCCTTTGACCTGCATCGCTTAAACTGGCTCGGCCTGCGCTACGCGCGAGCCGTTTCTTTAATCCCGGAATTTTTACGGGGACGCGCGTTTTCCGCCGTCAATCGTTCCGCAGCAGCGGTGCGGCCGGCTGGCCGAGCGCGCGCCAGGTGCCGACGAAGCCGAAGGCCAGCGTGATCGCGGTGCAGAGCGCCGCCGTGACCAGCACGGCCGACGGCAGGAAGGTCCATTCCCAGTCCATCACCTGGGTCAGCACCGCCCAGGCGGTGACGGTCCCGATGGCGCCCGCGATCGCCGCGGTGATCAGGCCCAGCAGGCCGTACTCGACCAGGAAGGCCTTCAGCACGTCGGCGCGGGTAGCCCCCAGCACCTTCAGCACGACCGAGTCGTAGACCCGGCGCCGGTGCCCTGCGGCCACGGCGCCGGCGAGCACCAGGGTGCCGGCCAGCAGGGTGATCGCGGCGGTGACCCGGACGGCGGTGCCGATGTTGCCGAGCAGCTCGTTGACCGTGTCGAGCGCGTCCTTGACCCGGACCGACGTGATGTTGGCGAAGCGATCGGTCACCGCCCGCTGGATCAGCGGCTCCGCCTGCGGCGTGGCGCGGACGGTGGCCAGGAAGGTCTGGGGGGCGCCGTCCAGGATGCCGGGGGAGAAGATCATCGTGAAATTGATGTTCATGGTGGAGAAGTCGATCGCCCGGATGCTTGCGACTTCCGCCGTCAGGTCGCGGCCCAGCACGTTGACGGTGATCGTGTCGCCGAGCTTGAGGCCGAACGCCTCGGCGATGTCGGAATAGATCGAGATCAGCGGCTTGCCCCGGTAATCCTCCGGCCACCATTGGCCGGCGATGATTTCCGCGTCGACCGGCGGGCGCGCCGAGTAGGTGATGCCGCGGTCGCCGCGCAGCACCCAGGAATGCTCCGGGTTGACGATCGCCTGCTCGGCGTCCACGCCCTTGGCCTTGGTGATCCGGCCGCGCAGCATCGGCACTTCCCGCAGGTCGGTGGCGCCGGGCACGCCCAGCACGGTCGCGTTGAACGCTTCCCGCTGGTTCGGCTGGATGTCGATGAAGAAGTAGGCCGGGGCGTCCTTCGGGATGCTCTCGTTCACGCGGGCGGAGAAGTTGCCTTCGATCAGGGCGATGGCGACCAGGACGGTCAGCCCCAGGCCCAGCGACAGCACGACGCTGCCGGTCGGGTTGCCCGGCCGGTGCAGGTTGGCGAGCGCCAGCCGGAAACCCGGATGGCGCGGCCGGCCGGCCCGCGCCGCCGCCCAGGTGACGCCCTGGGCCGCCGCCCGGAACGCCAGCAGGGTCACGAAGGCACCGCCGACGAACCAGGCGGCGAACAGCTTCTCCTGCGCGGTCAGGATCGCGAGCGCCGCCAGCGCCAGCCCGGACAGCACGCCGGCCACCAGGTAGGCCCCGCGCGGACGTCCGCCCGCGGGAGAGACCACGTCGCGGAACAGCGCGCCGGCCGGCACCTCGCGCGCCCGGCCCAGCGGCCATAGGGAGAAGGTCAGGGCGGTCAGGAAGCCGAAGGCGGCGGCGATGGCGAGGCCGCCGGGATAGACCCCGATGCGGGCGGTGATCGGCAGCACGTCGGCCAGCACGGCCGCCGCGACCAGGGGCGCCACGGCGCCGATGACCAGGCCGAGCGCGATCCCGAGCGAGGCGAGGACCAGGATCTGGAGCAGGTAGGCCTGGAACACCAGCGGTCCCGGCGCGCCGACGCATTTCAGCGTCGCGATGGTCGCGACCTTGCCGTCGAGATAGCTGCGCACGGCGTTGCCGACGCCGACGCCGCCGACCAGCAATGCCGTCAGCCCGACCAGCGTCAGGAACAGCGTCAGGCGGGTGATGAAGCGCTCGATCTGCGGGGCCGCGTTGGTGAAGTCGCGCACCCGCCAGCTCTGCTCGGGGAAACGGGCCTGGAGGTCCGCCTGCCATGCCTGGAGGTCGGTGCCGGGGGCCAAGCCGATCCGGTAATGCCAGTAGATCATGCTGCCCGGCTGGATCAGGCCGGTGCTCTCCAGCGCGTCCAGATCGATCAGCAGGCGCGGGCCCAGGGTGAAGCCTCCTCCGCCGGCCCGGTCGGGCTCCCGCAGGATGGTGCCGCGGATCCGGAAGGATGTCTCGCCGACCCGCACCGTGTCGCCGACGGCGACGTCCAGGCGCTGGCTCACGGTCTCCTCGACCACGGCGCCCCAGACGCCGTCCCGCCGGCCGATCGCGTCCGGCAGGCTGCCGCCTTCGCGCAAGGTGAAGTCGCCGTAGAGCGGATAGGTGTCGTCCACCGCCTTCAGCTCCACCAGGGTGGAGCGGGCGCCGTCCTCGCGGCGCGCCATGGCCCGGGCTTCGGCCGAGGCCGAGACGCGGCCCTGGCCGTCCAGGTAGGACCGCTCGGCCTCGCCGATGGGGGTGTAGAGGACGCGCAGCGCCACGTCGCCGCCGAGGATCGCCCTGCCGTCGGCGCGCAGCCCCTCGATGATGCCGCCGGACAGCGACTGGACGGTCGCGATGGCCGCGACGCCCAGGGTCAGGCAGGCCAGGAAGATCCGGAAGCCCTTCAGCCCGCCGCGCAGTTCCCGCCGCGCGATGGTCCAGGCGACGGACAGGGAAGACAGGGACATGGCGTTCATCTCGGGTGCCGGGGCGGGTGTCGGGGGCGGATAGGCGGGCGCCGGGGGTCAGATGCCCGAGGCGCGGACGGGGCGGAGCTCGGCCTTGGCGTCGCCGGCGCTCTCGATCCTGCCGTCGGCGACCCGGATCGCCCGGTCGCAGCGGGCGGCGAGGCCGGTGTCGTGGGTGATCAGCACCAGGGTGGCGCCCCGGTTGGCGGCGAGGTCGAACATCAGCCTGATGACCTGGGCGCCGGTCTCGCCGTCCAGGTTGCCGGTCGGCTCGTCCGCCAGCAGCAGCGACGGTTCGGCGGCGAAGGCGCGGGCGAGCGCCACGCGCTGCTGCTCGCCGCCGGAAAGCTGGCCGGGATAATGGGTCACGCGGTGCTTCAGGCCCACCGATTCCAGCCCGGCGCGGGCCCGGTCGAAGGCGTCGGACATCCCGGCGAACTCCAGCGGGATCGCCACGTTCTCCAGCGCGGTCATGGTCGGGATCAGGTGGAACGCCTGGAAGACGATGCCGACATGGTCGCGCCGGAAGCGGGCCAGCCTGTCCTCGTCCAGGGTCCCGAGGTCGTTCCCGGCGACCCTGACCAGGCCGCTGGTCGGCCGCTCCAGCCCCGCCATGATCATCATCATGGTCGACTTGCCCGAGCCCGAAGGACCCACGACGCTGACCGTCTCGCCGCGCCTGACGGTAACATCTATGCCTCGCAGGATGTTGACGGGACCGGCGGCACTGTCCAGCTTTAGGTGGACGTCGGCCAGCTCGACGATCAGGTCATCCCGAGAAGCAGCATCGGACTTCGCCATGGGTCTTCCAGACATTCGTGACAGCTCAAGCGGATATGGCATGCGCCACCGGCTTTTCAACGCAGGTGCGAAAGCCGCCGCCGCGGCGGGACTGGCGCTGCTGGCCCTGGTCGCGGTGCCGGAGGGGCGCCTTGCGGCGGCCGCGGAGCCGGTCAGGATCCTGGCGCTGGGCGACAGCCTGACCGCCGGCTACGGTCTTCCCGAGCAGGACGGCTTCACCGCGCGGCTCCAGCGGGCGCTGCGCGACAAGGGTTACCAAGCGGACGTCATCAATGCCGGGGTGTCGGGCGACACGACGGCCGGCGGACGGGCGCGGCTGGAATGGGCCCTGGCCGACCAGCCCCAGGCCGTGGTGGTGGCGCTGGGCGCCAACGACGGGCTGCGCGGCATTGATCCGGCCTCCACCCGCGAGAACCTGGACGCCATCCTGGCCACCCTGAAGGAGCGCGAGGTCCCGACCCTGCTCGCCGGGATGTACGCGCCGCCCAACCTGGGGCGCGACTATGGCGAGCGATTCAACGCGATTTACCCGGAGCTCGCGGCGAAATACGATGTTCCCCTCTATCCTTTCTTCCTGGAAGGGGTGGCGCTCGACCGGAAGCTGAATCAGGAGGACGGCATGCATCCCAATGCCCAGGGCGTGGCGATCATGGTGGACGGCATCCTGCCCCATCTGACCGGGCTGCTCGACGATCTCCCGCGGCGGGACGTGAAGGGATGAGCGGGATGGAAGCCCCCACGGGGGCGCGTTTCGCCGCGGCCTCCGCCACCGGCGAGGATTGGCGCACGACGGTCAAGGCCTGCCTGGACAAGCTGGGGCCGGTCGAAGGCTGCAATCTGGGCTTCCTGTACATATCGGACGCGCTGGCGGCCGACGCGGTCAGCATCGTGACGCTGATGCGCGGCGTCACCGGCATCAAGGACTGGGTCGGCACGGTCGGGATCGGCGTCTGCGCCACGGGCGAGGAGCTGTTCGACCGGCCGGCCATCGCGGTGATGACGGCCCAGCTTCCGCCCGGCAGCTTCCACCTGCCGGCGCCGATCACCGAGAGCATAGAGGGGTTCGAGCCCGAGACGGCGGAGTGGCTGAAGACCCACGCCCCGGTCCTGGGGCTGGTCCACGGCGACCCGCGCAATCCGCAGACCCACGAGATCATCCCCGAGCTGTCCGACGCGCTGGGAGGGTTCCTGGTCGGCGGGCTGACCTCGTCGCGGACCAACTACGGCCAGTTCGGCGGCCGGCCCGGCACGGCGCCGGTGATCGAGGGGGGCGTGTCGGGCGTGCTGTTCTCCGACCAGGTGCCGGTGGCGACCGGCCTGACCCAGGGCTGCACGCCGATCGGGCCGATCCGCAAGATCACCCGCGCCCAGAACAATATCATCGTCGAGATCGACGGAAGGCCCGCGCTGGAGGTCTTCAAGGAGGACATCGGCGAGCTGCTGGCGCGCGACCTGCGCCGCGTCGCCGGCTACATCTTCGCGGCCCTGCCGATCACCGGGTCCGACACCGGCGACTACCTGGTGCGCAACCTGGTCGGCATCGACCCCAACCACGGGCTGATCGCGATCGGCGACATGGTCGAGCCGGGCCGAAGCATCATGTTCGCGCGGCGCGACCGGGCGAGCGCCGAGGCCGACCTGGAGCGCATGCTGACGATGCTGAAGAAGCGGCTGAAGGGGCCGCCGCGCGGCGGCATCTACGTGTCGTGCCTGGCGCGCGGGCCGGCGCTGTTCGGCGAGGACAGCGAGGAGCTGAAGGCGATCCGGGACCAGCTGGGCGATTTCCCGCTGGTGGGATTTTTCGCCAATGGGGAGATTTCCCACAACAGGCTCTACGGCTATACCGGCGTGCTCACGCTCTTCCTCTGAGACGTCCCGCCGGGGCCGCGAACCTTCAAGTCCGGAAATCAAGGCCGGAAGCCAAGGATAGACATGGAATACCGTCGTTTGGGCCGCACCGACGTGCAGGTCAGCGCGATCTGCCTGGGCACGATGACCTGGGGCCGCCAGAACACCGAGGCCGAGGGCCACGCCCAGATGGACTACGCGCTGGAGCGCGGCGTCAATTTCTGGGACACGGCGGAGATGTACGCGATCCCGCCGATCGAGGAAAGCTACGGCTCGACCGAGCGGATCATCGGTTCCTGGTTCGCCAGCCGGGGCGGGCGCGACAAGGTGGTGCTGGCGAGCAAGGCGATCGGCCGCTCGCCCGGCGGCTTCGCCTGGGTCCGCGGCGGCAAGGCCCGGCTGGACCGGGAGAACCTGGTGCGCGCGGTCGAGGACAGCCTGACCCGGCTGCGCACCGACTATATCGACCTGTACCAGCTCCACTGGCCCGACCGGACCACCGCCCGCTTCGGCGCCCGCGGCTGGAAAGGCGGCGCCAACGAGGGTGCCACGCCCATCGAGGAGACCTTGCGGGCGCTGGACGAACTGGTCCGTTCGGGCAAGATCCGGCATGTCGGCCTGTCCAACGAGACGCCCTGGGGCACCATGGCCTTCCTGCGGCTGGCCGACGAGCTGGGGCTGCCGCGGGTGGTCAGTGTCCAGAACGCCTATAACCTGCTGAACCGGACCTACGAGGACGGGCTGGCCGAGGTGTCGATCCGCGAACAGTGCGGGCTGCTGGCCTATTCGCCGCTGGCGGCGGCGACGCTGACCGGCAAGTACCTGGACGGCCGGATCCCGCCGGGGACCCGGCGCGCGCTGGACCACCGCAAGTCGCGCTACGACACGGTCAACGCCGACGCGGCGGTGCGGGCCTATCTGGACGTGGCGAAGCGCCACGGGCTGGACCCGGCGCAGATGGCGCTGGCCTTCGTCACCCGGCAGCCCTTCGTGACGTCGAACATCATCGGCGCGACGTCGATGGAGCACCTGAAGACGAACATCGATTCGATCGGGATCACGCTGGACGAAGAGGTGTTGAAGGATATCGAGGAGGTCAACGCCCGATTCCCGAACCCCTGTCCCTGATCCCGGTACCCAAGACGCCTTGCCATGATCCGTCTGCCATGATCCGTCTGCCATGATCCGTCTGCCATGATCCGTCTGCCATGATCCGCCTGTTCGTCGCCCTTGAACTGCCCGAAGCCGTCCGCGAGCGATTGGCCGGCCTGGGCGGCGGCGTGCCCGGCGCCCGCTGGACCGAGCCGGAGAACCTGCACCTGACCGTCCGCTTCATCGGCGAGGTGGAGAACGGCCTGCTGCCCGACATCGACGCGGCCCTGGGAAGCGTCTCGGCGCCGGCCTTCGACCTCGTCCTGGACGGGGTCGGGCAGTTCGGCAGCGGCAGCCGGTCGCGCGTGCTGTGGGCCGGGGTGGAGCGCAACGACGCGCTGGTCCACCTGAACCAGAAGGTCGAATCGGCGCTGGTCCGGGCCGGGCTGCCGCGCGAGGAGCGGCGCTACAGCCCGCACGTGACCCTGGCCCGCCTGCGCGACGCGCCCCAGGAGCGGGTCGGACGCTTCATCCAGGACCGCGGGCTGTTCCGCGCCGGTCCGATCCGGGTGGAGCACTTCACCCTGTTCGAGAGCCGTCCGGGCAGCGGCGGACCGGTCTATGACCCGTTGAGGGAGTACCCGCTGGGGTGAGGCGAAAGGGACGCTTTACAAAATGCGGGAGCCTTGGTAACAGACCGGTCATGAACCGTTCGCGCGCCATCAAGACTACCATCTCCAAAACGACCCGCTGCGGCGGGCCGTCGGTCGGTGGTATGCGTTTGATCGGTTAGAGACGCTTCATCCACCACGAAGGCCCCGCCGGACACGGACGGGGCCTCGTCGTATCGGGGGTTCGTCCTGCGCTCAGTACGGGCATGCAACAGGACGGAACTTGATCCCATGAGCACCTCATCGAACCACTCCCCCCGCCGTGTCGCCATCGTCGGCGCCACCGGCGCCGTCGGCCGCGAAATGGTCAGCGTGCTTCACCGCCGCGCCTTCCCGGTGGGCGAGCTCGGCCTGTTCGCCTCGGAGCGCAGCGCCGGCCGCACCTTGGAAACCCCGTTCGGCGTCAAGACGCTGGCCGCCTTCGACGCCGACGTGGTCAAGGGCTATGACATCGTCCTGATGGCGGTGTCCGGCGACTTCGCCAAGGAGCACGCCCCGACGCTGGCGTCGGCCGGCGCCGTCGTGATCGACAATTCCTCGGCCTTCCGCTACGACCCCGAGATCCCGCTGATCGTGCCGGAGATCAATGCCGGGGCGCTCGGCACCAGCCGGCTGATCGCCAACCCCAACTGCACCACGGCCATCCTGGTGCTGGCCCTGGGTCCGCTCCACCAGGCGTTCGGCCTGAAGCGCGTGATCGTCTCGACCTACCAGGCGACCAGCGGCGCCGGGGCGGAGGGCATGGCCGAGCTGGAGGAGCAGACCCGCAACCAGCTCTCCGGCCGCCCGGTCACCAACAGCTTCTTCCGGCACCCCATCCCGTTCAACGTCATCCCCCAGATCGACGCCTTCCAGGACAACGGCTACACCAAGGAAGAGATGAAGGTGACGTGGGAGAGCCGGAAGATCCTGGGCATCCCGGATCTGCCGGCGAGCTGCACGGCGGTGCGCATCCCGACATACCGCGCCCATTCCGAGAGCGTCACCATCGAGACCCTGCGCCCGGTGACCGCCGACGCCGCCCGCGAGGTGCTGGCCGAGGCCCCCGGCGTCAAGCTGGCCGACGATCCGGCCAACGGCGTCTACCCGATGCCGCTGACCGCGACCGGCGAATTCGACGTCGAGGTCGGCCGCATCCGCGCCAACCCCGTGTTCGGCGAAAACGGCCTGGACTTCTTCGTCTGCGGCGACCAGTTGCTCAAGGGCGCGGCGCTGAACGCGGTGCAGATCGCGGAGCTGACGCTCTGAGCGGACGGCGGCGGAACATGGAGTGAGCGAGGCGGGTGGCCGGGAGGTCACCCGCCTTCTTCATGACCGGGCCATGCGGAACCTCGTCCCCGGGGATCGCTCCCGGACCGGAAATGCCAGCGGCGGAATGCCGCAGTCTGCTGCTGTGCCCCGAAAGCCCCACAAATGCGGTGGGTCTTTCGCGAACACGCTGAAAGGCCTATGATAAGGCCACCTTCCGCCTTGACTTTCGGACCGCGCTCCTCACTTAATCAGTACCAGATTGGTACGGATTGGGGCGCCGATATGATCAAGCTCAGCAAGATGACGGACTACGCGGTGGTCGTGATGGCGCGGATGGCGCGCGACGGCGCCTGCGTCCAGACCGTCCCGCAACTTGCCGAGCGCACAGGCGTACCGGCTCCCACCGTCGCCAAGCTCATGAAACTTCTCGCCCCCGCCGGCCTGATGGAATCCCATCGCGGGGCCGCCGGCGGCTACCGGCTGACCCGTGCTGCCGAGGGAATCTCGATCGCCGAGATCATCAGCGCGGTGGACGGTCCGATCGCCCTGACCGCCTGCGTCGACGGCGCGGAGGGGCATTGCGACGTCGAGAGCCTGTGCCCCATGCGCGGCAACTGGGACAAGGTCAACCGCGCGGTACGCCGCGCGCTGGAAGAGGTTTCGCTGGCGGACATGACGGCGGTGCCGACATTCCTGCCGCTCCCCGAGGTGGGGCCTGACATGACAATGAATAACCGTCGGACCGGACGGACTATGAGGGAAATAGGAGAGAAGCATGGCTGCGACGCTTGAGACTGTCGAACAGGTCCGGGCCGTTACGGAACAGAAGTACAAGTACGGGTTCTTCACGGACATCGAGTCGGAGACCGCTCCGAAGGGCCTGAGCGAGGACATCGTCCGGTTCATCTCGGCGCGCAAGAACGAGCCGGAATGGCTGCTGGAATGGCGACTGAAGGCCTATCGCCACTGGCTGACCATGGAGGAGCCGGACTGGGCCAAGCTGGGCTATCCGGCGATCGACTACCAGGACGCCTACTATTATTCGGCGCCCAAGGTGGCGTCCAAGCCCAAGAGTCTGGACGAGGTCGACCCGGAGCTTCTGCGGACCTACGAGAAGCTGGGCATCCCGCTGAAGGAGCAGGCGATCCTGGCCGGCGTCGAGGGCGCCGGGGACAGCCCGTCCGTGGCGGTCGACGCCGTGTTCGACAGCGTGTCGGTGGCGACGACCTTCAAGAAGAAGCTGGAAGAGAAGGGCATCATCTTCTGCCCGATCTCCGAGGCGGTGCAGAACCACCCGGAGCTGGTCAAGAAGTACATGGGTTCGGTGGTGCCGTACTCGGACAACTTCTTCGCGACGCTGAACTCGGCCGTCTTCACCGACGGGTCGTTCGTCTACATCCCCAAGGGCGTCCGCTGCCCGATGGAGCTGTCCACGTATTTCCGGATCAACGCCAAGAACACCGGCCAGTTCGAGCGGACGCTGATCATCGCCGACGAGGGCAGCTACGTCAGCTACCTGGAAGGCTGCACGGCGCCCCAGCGCGACGAGAACCAGCTGCACGCCGCCGTGGTCGAGCTGATCACCCATGACGACGCGCAGATCAAGTACTCGACCGTCCAGAACTGGTATCCGGGCGACGAGAACGGCAAGGGCGGCATCTACAACTTCGTGACCAAGCGCGGCGCCTGCCGCGGCAAGAACTCGAAGATCTCGTGGACGCAGGTCGAGACCGGTTCGGCGATCACCTGGAAGTATCCGAGCTGCATCCTGCAGGGCGACAATTCGGTCGGCGAGTTCTATTCGGTCGCGATCACCAACAACCGCCAGCAGGCCGATACCGGGACCAAGATGATCCATATCGGCAAGAACACGAAGTCCACCATCGTGTCGAAGGGCATCTCGGCCGGCCGGGCGCAGAACACCTATCGCGGTCTGGTCAAGATCCTGCCCAAGGCGGAGGGTGCGCGGAACTTCACCCAGTGCGACAGCCTGCTGATCGGCGACAAGTGCGGCGCCCACACGGTCCCGTACATCGAGAGCCGGAACCGCAGCGCCCGCGTCGAGCACGAGGCGACCACGGCGAAGATCAGCGAGGACCAGATGTTCTACTGCCAGCAGCGCGGCCTGTCCTCCGAGGACGCCGTGTCGCTGATCGTCAACGGCTTCTGCAAGGAGGTCCTGAAGGAGCTCCCGATGGAGTTCGCGGTCGAGGCGCAGAAGCTGGTCGGCATCAGCCTGGAAGGCAGCGTGGGATAACCGGCCATGACAGGGCAGCCCGCATCCAAGCCCGAAACCAAGTATGAGACGGACTATGTGGCGTGGACGCGCGAGCAGGCCGAAATGCTCCGCTCCCGCCGCTGGGACAGCCTCGATCTTGACCATCTGATCGAGGAGATCGAAGACTTGGGCGGAAGCGATCTGGCCGCGGTGGAAAGCCATCTCGTGCGGGTGGTCGAACACCTGCTGAAGCTGGAGCATTCGCCGGCCCGGAACCCGCGCGACGGTTGGGAAGACAGCGTCGATACCCACCGCGCGCTGACGGAACGGCGGATCGCCCGGAGCAAGTCCCTGGTCCGGCGGATCGATCTGGACGGCATCTATCGTACCGCCCGCCGGCTGGCGGCGAAGAGCCTCCAGCGCCACGACGGCATCGATCCGGCCGTCCTGCCGATGGAGTCCCCCTACACGCTCGACCAGATCCTCGACCCGGACTGGCTGCCCGAGAATACCGCCTTCCCCGAGCGCGCCTGACGGCGCCGCCACCAACCCAATCCGATACGGAACCGCAACGATGCTCGAAATCAAGAATCTCCACGTCAACGTCGCCGACAAGCCGATCCTGAAGGGCCTGGACCTGACCATCGGCGCCGGCGAGGTCCATGCCATCATGGGGCCGAACGGCGCCGGCAAGAGCACGCTGGGCTACGCGCTGGCGGGCCGCGACGGCTATGAGGTCACCGAGGGCAGCGTGACCTACAAGGGGCGGGACCTGCTGGAGATGGAGCCGGACGAGCGCGCCGCCTCGGGCGTGTTCCTGGCCTTCCAGTACCCGGTCGAGATCCCCGGCGTGTCCAACACCACCTTCCTGAAGTCGGCGGTCAACTCCATCCGCAAGGCGCGCGGGGAGAAGGAGCTGGACGCCATGGAGTTCCTGAAGCTGATCAGGGCCAAGACCAAGCAGCTCGGCATGACCGACGAGATGCTGAAGCGCGCGGTCAACGTGGGCTTCTCCGGCGGCGAGAAGAAGCGCAACGAGGTGCTTCAGATGGCCGTGCTGGACCCGGCGTTCTGCGTGCTGGACGAGACCGACAGCGGGCTCGACATCGACGCGCTGCGCATCGTGGCCGACGGCGTCAACGCGCTGCGCGGCCCGGAGCGCGGCATCCTGGTGATCACCCACTATCAGCGCCTGCTGGACTACATCGTTCCGGACAAGGTCCACGTGCTGGCCAACGGCCGCATCGTGCGCACCGGCGACAAGAGCCTGGCGCTGGAGCTGGAAGAGAAGGGCTACGCCGAGTTCGGCGTGGACGAGGCCGCCTGATGGCGAAGAATTCGATGACGACCGATACCAACACGATCCAGCCCTATCTGGACCACCATGGCCGGGTGGCGGCCGCCCTTCCCGGCGGCGAGCTGCCGTGGCTGGCCGGGCTGCGCGAGACAGGCCTCGCCCGGTTCAGCCGGCAGGGTTTCCCGACCGCCCGGGTCGAGGCGTGGCGCTACACCAGCCTGCGCCCGCTGGAAAAGGTCGCGTTCGAGCCGGCGTCCGCCGCGGGAGGTGCCTTGTCGATCGACGTGCTGCCGACCGTCATGCCGGCCGGGCAGGCGTCGCACCGGCTGGTGTTCGTGGACGGCGCGTTCCGCGCGGACCTCTCCTCCGTCGGCGCGTTGCCGGAGGGGGCCGTCGTGACCTCCCTGAGGCAGGCGCTGACCGGGCATGCCGCCTTGCTGGAGCGCTACCTGGGCCATGTCGGCGTGACCGACGCCAACCCGTTCCAGGCGCTGAACACCGCGTTCCTGGCCGATGGGCTGGTCGTCCACCTGCCCAAGGGCGTCGCGGTGAGCGAGCCGATCGAGGCCGTGTTCGTCGGCAGCGGCGGCGGTGCGGGAACCGGCAAGCCGACCATGCATCATCCGCGCATCCTGGTGGTGGCCGAGGCCAACGCCGAGGCGACGCTGGTCGAGCACCATGTCGGGCAGGGGGACGGCGTCTATTTCGCCAACCTCGTGACCGAGATCGTGGCCGGCGAGGGCGCCCGGCTGCATCATTACAAGGTGCAGCGGGAAAGCCGCGAAGCTTTCCACATGGCGACGGTCACCGCCGACCTGGCCAAGGACGCCAGCTACGACAATTTCGTGCTGACCATGGGCGGACGGCTGTCACGCAATGAAATCAAGCCTGTGTTGAACGGCACGGGCGTCGAATGCCGGCTGTCGGGTTCCTACATGGTGAACGGTCAGCAGCACTGTGACACCACCACGGTGATCGACCACGCCCAGCCCCACTGCACCAGCCGCGAAGTCTACAAGGGCGTCATCGACGGCAATGCCAAGGCGGTGTTCCAGGGCAAGATCATCGTGCGACCGGACGCGCAGAAGACCGACGGCTACCAGCTGAACCGGGCGCTGCTGCTGTCCGACACGGCCGAGATCGACAGCAAGCCCGAACTGGAGATCTATGCCGACGACGTGAAGTGCAGCCACGGCGCCACCGCCGGCGAACTGGACGACGATCAGCTGTTCTATCTGCGCGCCCGCGGCATCGACCTCGAGAGCGCCCGGAACCTGCTGATCTCCGCCTTCCTGGCGGACGCGATCGAGGAGGTCCGGATCGACACGGTGCGCGAGGCATTCCAGGGCATGGTTACCGGCTGGCTGAAGACCCAGCGAGTCTGAGGCTTCCAGGGATCAGGAAACGACATGAACGAGATCACCAAGGTGCGGCAGGGTTTCGATAGCGGAACGGCGACGGGATACGATGTGGAGGAGGTCCGCAAGGACTTCCCCATCCTGTCGCGCACCATCTACGACAAGCCGCTGGTCTATCTGGACAGTGCCGCCAGCGCCCAGAAACCGCGCCGGGTGATCGACGCCATGGTTTCCTGCATGACGGAGGAATACTCCAACGTGCACCGGGGCGTCCACTGGCTGAGCGCCACCGCGACCACGCGGTTCGAGGCGGCCCGGAAGACCGTGCAGCGTTTCATCAACGCCCGCGAGGACCGCGAGGTGGTCTTCACCCGCAGCGCCACCGAGGCGATCAACCTGGTGGCGTCGAGCTGGGGGCGGACCAACCTGCGGGAAGGCGACGAGGTCGTCATTTCGCAGATGGAACATCACGCCAACATCGTGCCGTGGCAGATGCTCCGGACCGAGAAGGGCATCGTCCTGAAGATCGTGCCGATCGACGAGGCCGGCACCCTGCTGATGGACGAGTACGAGAAGCTGCTGGGGCCGAAGACGAAGCTGGTCGCCATCAGCCACATGTCCAACGCGCTCGGCACCATCAACCCGGTCAAGGACATCGTCCGGATCGCCCATGGCAAGGGCATCCCGGTGCTGGTCGACGGCTGCCAGGGCATCACCCACCTGGGCGTGGACGTCCAGGACCTGGACGCCGACTTCTACGTCTTCTCCGGCCACAAGCTGTACGGGCCGACCGGGATCGGCGTGCTCTACGGCAAGGCGGAGATGCTGGAAGCCATGCCGCCCTACCAGGGCGGCGGCGACATGATCGCCCGCGTCACCTTCGAGGAGACGACCTTCAAGGGCATCCCGCACCGTTTCGAAGCCGGAACGCCGGCGATCGTCGAGGTGATCGGGCTGGGCGCCGCGCTGGAGTACCTGATGGAGCTGGGGCTGGACAGGATCGCCGCGCACGAGCGCGACCTGCTGGCCTACGCGACGGCGCAGCTGTCGGAGATCCCGGGGCTGCGGATCTACGGCACCTCGCCCGACAAGGCGAGCATCCTGTCCTTCACGCTGGGCGACGCCCATCCGCACGACATCGGAACGATCGTCGACCGGGCCGGCGTCGCGGTCCGGGCGGGGCACCATTGCGCCCAGCCGCTGATGGATTTCTACAATGTGCCGGCGACGGCGCGGGCTTCCTTCGCGCTCTATAACACCTTCGACGAGGTGGACGCGCTGGCGGCGTCGCTCCGCCGGGTCCAGGAGATCTTCGGGTGATGACGGGAGCGACGATGGACGACCTGCGGGACCTGTACCAGGAAGTCATCCTGGACCACGGCAAGAACCCCCGGAACTTCCGCCACCCGGAGGACAGCAACCGGGAGGCGCGCGGCGACAACCCGATGTGCGGCGACAAGGTCACCGTCTACCTGAAGGTCACCCCCGACGGCATCGTCGAGGACGCGGCCTTCGAGGGGCGGGGCTGCGCCATCTCCACCGCCTCGGCCTCGATGATGACCGAGCTGGTCGCCGGCCGGACCGAGGCGGAGGTGAAGGCCCTGTTCGAGCGCTTCCACGAGATGTGCACCAAGGACGACCACGAGCACGTCCATGGCGGCGGCGTGGACGGGGAGGCCCTGGAGCGGCTCCAGGTGCTGGCGGGGGTCCGCCAGTTCCCGATGCGGGTCAAGTGCGCCACCCTGGCGTGGCACACCCTGGACGCGGCCCTGGCGGGCGGCGCCAAGGCTTCTACTGAATGAACGGGCGGCAGGTTCGAGGAGGCGATGAAATGCCAGACGATGTGAGCGGCCAGGTGCTGGAGCAGACCGGCGTGGTGGACAACGAGACCCTGATGGACCAGGTGATCGACGCGATCAAGACCGTCTACGACCCGGAGATCCCGGTGAACATCTGGGAACTGGGGCTGGTCTACCGGGTCAACGTGGACGCGGAGAAGAATGTCGAGGTCGACATGACCCTGACGGCGCCGTCCTGCCCGGTGGCCGGCGAGATGCCGATGCAGGTGCAGCAGGTCATCGAGAATCTCGACGCCGTGAAGTCATGCCGCGTCGAACTGGTCTGGGAACCGTCCTGGCATCCCGGCATGATGTCGGAAGAGGCCAAGGTGGCCCTGGATATGTTCTGATGCCGCGGATCGGCACTGGAATCGGCACCGGACAGAGCATGCAGAAGTCGGAGTAGAACGAGATGGCACTTCCCAAGGCAATGACGATCACCGACGCCGCCGCCGAGCGGGTCAAGCAGATCATGGCGAAGTCGGACAAGCCGGCCCTGGGGCTGCGCGTCGGCGTCAAGTCGCGCGGCTGCTCCGGACTCAGCTACACCGTCGAATACGCCGAGGAGATCAAGAAGTTCGAGGAGGTCGTCGAGGACAAGGGCGTCAAGATCCTGATCGATCCGGCCGCCACCATGTTCCTGATCGGCACCGAGATGGACTATGTGGACGACAAGATCCAGTCGGGCTTCGTCTTCAAGAACCCCAACGAGAAGGCCCGCTGCGGCTGCGGCGAGAGCTTCAGCGTCTGACCGGTCCGATGATCAGAAGGTCGGCGGCGTGTTGACCCATAGCACCCGGGTGGTCGTATCCCCCGGGTTGCGGTAGCCGTGGCTGAGGTCGGACCGGAACACGAACGAGTCGCCGGCCGACAGGCTGTGGACCTGCCCGCCGACGGTCAGCTCCAGCGCGCCTTCCAGGACATACCCGACTTCCTCGCCGTCGTGCTCGATCTCGCCGTCGCTGCCGCTGCCCGGATCGATGATGTGGATGTTCGCCTGGAGCAGGTGGCCCTCCGCATAGGGTATCAGCCGTTCCAGGCGGATGCCGGGGGCGTTGCGGAGCGGGTCGGTGGTGATGACCGGGCGCTCGCCGGCCCGCGCCACCGGGCCGGCGGAGTCGCCCGCATCGGCGAACAGATAGGCCACGTTGGTCTCCAACGCGGCCACCAGCTTGTGGAGCATGACGAAGGACGGCTTCGCCTTGTCATGCTCCAGCTTCGAGATCAGGCTTTCCGAGCAGCCGACCCGCCGCGCCACGTCGCTCATCCGCAAGCCCCTGACGAGGCGGGCATGGCGCAGCTTGACCCCGATCCGGATGTCGGGAGAGTCGGTTCCGGAGGCATGTTTGGCACCGGTCAAGATCGTGTCGCCTTCGGCAGCGGGAACAGCGTCCTCTCTACACCGTCTCAGCCCGGAAGGTTGAGAGGTTTCGACACGGGACGCCACGCCGCTCAGGCGTCGTACACGGCGAAATGCGCGTCGGTCGGCGAGCAGGCGGTGCCGTTGATCGGCAGGATGTCTTGCGGGCAGGCCGAGAACGCGATCACCAGGTCCATCTCGGCACGCAGCACCACGTAGCCGCCCTTGACCGGAGCGGGCGGCGCCTGGAACGACAGGGTGTCGTCGGCGGCCACGGGGATGTTCATGAACAGGTTCAGCGGACTCGGCGTCTCCGGCGGGGTCAGGCCCAGTTCGGACAGGCCCGACGCGAGATTGTCGGTGCAGTTGTCGTGATGGCCCTCGCAGCCCAGCATCTCGTACCGGTAGCGGTCGCAGGCGGCGATCAGCATGTCGTGGATGCCGCCGGAGGTATCCTCCACCAGCGTCAGGATCGGCCGCCGCCGGTTGGTCAGCAGCGCGTCGCCGACCTTGGGGATGATCTTCAGCATATGGGCGCGGGTATGCTCGTTCGACATGAACTCCGACATGTCGTCGCGCCGGAACGCCCAGGTGTCGACGACCTGCTCGCCGTGGGTGTTGACGACCTTGACCAGCTGCCCCTTGGCGACGAAGGCGGCCTTGCCCTTGCGGGCGGGAATGGTCACGAGCTGTTCAGCGGGCATTGATCTGGTTTCCTTCTCGAAGATGTTGGTCCGCCGCGCCCGACATGAGCGTGGCGAAGCCGGCGTTGCGCTGCCTCCAGGTCTCCAGGAACTGGCGAAGCCGGGGATGGGAGGGGGCTCCGAACAGGGACGAGGGCGGCCCCTGCTCGACGATGCGGCCGGCGTCCATGAACACGACCCGGTCGGCCACCTCGGCGGCGAAGCCCATCTCGTGGGTCACGACCACCATGGTCATGCCCTCCGCCGCGAGGCCGCGCATGACCTGGAGCACTTCGCCGACCAGTTCCGGGTCGAGCGCCGAGGTCGGCTCGTCGAACAGCATGATGGAGGGCTGCATCGCCAGCGCGCGGGCGATCGCGACCCGCTGCTGCTGCCCGCCGGACAGGCGGGCGGGATACTGCCCGGCCTTGTCGGACAGGCCGACCTTGGCCAGCATCTCCGCCCCGAGCGCGTCGGCCGCGGCTTTCGGCATCTGCTTGACCAGGCGCAGCGCGGCGGTGACGTTCTCCAGCGCGGTCATGTGGGGCCACAGGTTGAAGTGCTGGAACACCATGCCGACGCCGCGCCGGGTCTCGTCCACGACCACGTCGCGGTCGCGCACGCGCTTTCCCCCGGCGTCCTGCGAATAGCCCAGCAGTCGCCCGTTGATGACCACCTCGCCGCCGTCATACTCCTCCAGGAAGTTCATGCAGCGGAGCAGGGTGCTCTTGCCCGATCCGGACGGGCCGATGATGCAGATCACCTCGGAACGGTGGACGTCCAGGTCGATCCCGTCGATCACGGTATGGTCGCCGAAGCTCTTGCGCACGCCGCGCAGGCCGAGCACGGCGGCGCCCTGCGTCCTGGTCATGGGGTCAGGCCCTTGGTGGTTGTCAGGTGGCGGCCGGCGGCGCGTTCCAGCCACCGGCCGCCGCGGGCCGTCGCCTCGACCAGCAGCCAGTAGAGCAGCGCCAGCAGCAGATAGGGCTCGGCGAAATTGAAGGTCTCCGAGACGACCCGGGTGGCGACGGTGGTCAGTTCCGGCACGGTGATCACGGACAGCACGGCCGATTCCTTGATCAGGATGATGCACTGGTTGACCGATGGCGGAAGGATCAGGGCCGCCATCTGCGGCAGTTCCACGTTGCGGAGGATCTGCCCCCGGTCGAACCCCAGCATCCGGGCGGCCTCGACCTGGCCGCGCGGCACGGCCTCGAAGCCGGCGCGGAAGATCTCGGCGAAATAGGCGCTGCCATAGACGCTCAGCCCGATCAGCGCGGTCGTCGTGGCGGACAGCCGGATGCCCAGGCCGGGGCCGCCGTAGTACAGCAGGAACACCTGGATCAGGAACGGCGTGCCCCGCAGCAGCCCGACATAGCCGTCGTAGAACCAGCGGGCCGGCGCGAAGGGCAGGCGGCGCACCAGGAACAGCGCCAGCCCCAGCGCCACGGCGGCGCAGATGGAGACGCCGCAGATCCACGCCGTGGTCAGGAAGCCGTCGAGGAACCGTTCCGCGTAGCGCAGGGTGACCGACTGGTCGGGCATGGGCGTCACCTGGACAGGCTGAGCCGCCGGCCGGCATGGCGTCCGGCATAGGCGATGAGGGAGACCAGCAGCAGATACATCAGCGCCGTCGCCGCGTAGGCCTCCAGCGGGTGGTACGTGGCGGCGGCGACCTGCCGGCCGCGCCGCAGCAGCTCGGACACGGCGATGACCGACACCAGGGAGGAGCTTTTCAGGATGTCGATCGCCTCGTTGGTCAGGGCCGGAAGCGTGACGCGCAGCATCTGCGGCACCAGCACCCGGCGGCGGACCTGGCCGTGGGTGAAGCCCAGCATCCGCGCGGCCTCGACCTGTCCGCGCGGGATCGCCTGGAGGCCGCCGCGGAAGATCTCCGCCTGGAACGCCGTGGTGTTCATGGTCAGCACCGCGACGGCCGTCAGGTAGGCCGGCAGCTCAAGTCCGTAGGCCGGCGGGATGTAGAAGAAGACCAGGAGCTGCACCAGCAGCGGCGTGCCCCGGAAGAAGCTGATATAGACGGCGGCCGCCGTCGCCGCCGCCCGTCCCCGGCTCTGCCGCAGGAAGCACAAGGCCAGCCCGCAGGGGATGCCGAGCAGGATCGCCAGGATCGATACCGCGAAGGTGATTCCAGCGCCCTCGATCAGGGTCGGCAGGTACGGGACGATGACGGCGGGATCGAACATCAGGGGTTCCCCGGGTGCGCGCGGCGCCTGATCACATCGTCGGCTCGGGCACCGCGTCGGCCGGCACGTCCATGGTGAAGCCGAACCACTTCATCTGAAGCTCCGCCATCTTGCCGGAAGCGTTGGCCTTGGCGATGCCGTCGCTGAACAGCTTCACCAGGGAGGCGCTGGCCGGGTCCTTGCGGCCGGCCCAGGCATAATAGGTCTTGGGGCCGATGGTCGGCCCGACGATCTCGAACATGTCGCCGCGCGCCTTGACCAGCGGGGCCAGGTTGGACAGCGCCTGCGACACGGCGTCGATCCGGCCGGCGGCGAGGTCGGCATAGGCCTCGTCGAAGCTGACATATTCCGTGATCGCGTCCACCCCCGCGCCGGTGCCGCGGAGCTTCTCGTCGAACGCCTGGAGCGCCTTCAGCTGGGCTGACGCGGTCTGGGAGCCGACGGCCTTGCCGGCGATGTCCTCCGGCTTGGTGATGGAGGCGTCGCCCTTGCGCTTGACCAGGGCGACCGTGGCCTCGGCGATCGGCACGGTGAAGGCGTACTGCTCGGCCCGCTCCCTGGTCACGGTCACGGAGGTGACCACGAAGTCGAACTTGCCGGCGCTGAGGCCCGGCAGGATCGCCGGCCACGGCACGTCCAGCTGGTTCAGCCTGACGCCCGGCAGGTCGGCCGCGACCAGTTGCAGGAGGTCGCTGGCGTAGCCGACGATCTTGCCGTCCTCCAGGTATTCGAAGGGCGGGAACTGCGCCTCGGTCCCGATGACGATCTCCTGCTTTTTCCGGATGTCGTCGAGTTGGTCGGCGAAGGCGGGGGAGGAAGCGGCGCCGGCGGCGGCGAACACCACGGCCGCGGTCTTGATCAGGCGGGCGAACTGGGAAAGGGGCACGGCACTCTCCTGTGCGGGATAGGGCATGACGCCTGGACCGGCGCTCCGGGTGTCTCCAGCAACTTGCATGCCATTCAAGTGACTTGAACCATGATCCCGGTGCATTCACGCCGGCCGGCGCCCCCGGCGGCAGGGGCCGATGAAGTGCCGGCAGGCGGAAGGCGTTTCGATGCCTAATCTTTAGGCGCCGCTTCTACGACTGCACGGTTTTTCGGCTCATGCCCTCGGCCATCACGCAGAGCAGCTCGAACATCAGGGTCGCGGCGGTCAGCGCCGTGGCGCCCGAGGGGTCGAAGGGCGGCGAAACCTCGACCAGGTCGGCCCCGACGATGTCCAGCCCGCGCAGCAGCCGGATCATGGCCTGGGCCTCGCGCGACGTGATGCCGCCGATCTCCGGGGTGCCGGTGCCGGGCGCAATGGACGGATCGAGGATGTCGATGTCGAACGACACGTATGTCGGCCGGTCGCCGACGATCGCCCGCGCCTCGGCCATGACCTCCTTCGGGCCGCGCTCGTCGAACTCCTCGATGAAGATCAGGCGGATGCCGTTGGCCTTGGCGAAGTCGTAGTTGGCGGCGTCCGAGATCGCCCCGCGCAGCCCGATCTGCACCATGCGCTTCGGATCGAGCAGCCCTTCCTCCACCGCGCGCCGGAATGGGGTGCCGTGGTTGTAGCGATTGCCGAAGAAGCTGTCGTAGGTGTCGGAATGGGCGTCGAAATGGATCAGCCCGACCGGACCCTGGTCGATCAGCCCGCGCAGCACCGGCAGCGTGATCAGGTGGTCGCCGCCGACCGTCAGCGGCACGGCGCCCGCCCGGCGCACCCCGGCGAAGTAGCCGGAGATCAGGTCTATGCTTTCCATCAGGTCGAGCGGGTTGACCGGCGCATCGCCGCAGTCGCCGACGCGCACCAGGTCGAACGGGCAGATGCCGGTCGCGTGGTGGACCCGGCGGACCAGGCTGGACTGGTTTCGGACCTCGCGCGGGCCGTGGCGGGGCCCCGGCCGGTTCGTCGTGCCGCCGTCGAACGGGACGCCGACCAGGGCCACGTCCACCTCCTCCGGCGAGGCCACGGGCAGCCGCATGAAGGTCGGCAGCCCGGCGAACCGGGGCACCGCGGCGGAATCGAGGGGCTGGAACCGCTTGTCGCTCATTGTCTGCTCAAACTCCGAATTCGGCTCGGACGGCCCGGGTGATCCGCTCGACATGGTCGTCCATCAGGAGCTGCCCCTTCTCGGCCGAGGCCCCCTGGGCGCGGGCCAGGACGCCGGAGGCCGGGACGAACCCCTCCGGCACGGGATGGCGGTCGTATGTGGGGAACTTGGCCGGCCCGTCGGACGGCACCTTGTCCATGTCGACCAGGTCGGGCCGCAGCAGCAGCATCAGCGACGTCTCCAGCAGGCTGGCATGCTCCAGCTCGGTGCCGGGGAACCCCTCGGGGAAGAGCCGGTCCAGCGTGTCGCGGCCGATGAAGTCCCAGTATTCCAGCCGCATCACCTGCATGTCGGGGATCCCGTCGCGGCGGAGCTCGCGCAGGCCCAGGTCGACGCCCTCGACCGCCGGCCAGCAGTTCTCGAAATGCCCGTTCACCACCACCAGCCGGCGCACGCCGTCGGTGCCGAGGCTGCGGATCACGTCGCGCACGACCAGCGAGAAGGTGTTGGCGTCCAGGCTGGTGGTGCCGGGGAACGCCTCGCCGCCGCCCGAGCGGGGCTGCGACTTGTAGCCATAGGGGATCGTCGGGGCGACGATGCCGCCGACGTTGCGCGCCACCCGCTCGCACACGGCGGTGGGCAGCACCACGTCCACGTTCATCGCCATGTGGGGGCCGTGCTGCTCGGTGGTGCCCAGGGGCAGGAAGACGGTGACGCCCTCCGCCACCTTGGCGGCGAACTCCGGCCAAGTCAGTTCGGCCATGAAGACGCTTTGGACCATGGTTCTTTTCCTCTCAGTGCATCGCCGCGCCGCCGTCGACGCTGATGCATTGTCCCGTGATGAAGCTGGCGGCGGGGGACGCCAGGAAGAGGATCGCGGCGGCGACCTCCTCCGGGCGGCCGATGCGGCCAAGGGGGTTGGCGCTCTCCAGCGCCTTCTGGGCGTCGGTCATGCGCTCGAAGCCCAGCAACGGGGTGTCGGTCGGGCCGGGGGCCACGGCGTTGACCAGGATTCCGGGCGCCAGCTCCCGTGCCCAGGACCGCGTCAGCGACAGCATCGCCCCCTTGGTGGCGCAGTAGCCCGAAGCGCCCTGGCGGCCGAGATACGCGAGTTCCGACGCGATATTGACGATGCGGGCACCCGCTTCCATGGCCTTCAGGGCCTCCCGCGTCACCAGGATCGGACCGCGCAGGTTGACCGCGTACATGCGGTCCATGTCGGCGATGTCGATCGCGCGGAGCGGCGCCTCGATCTCGATGCCGGCGCAATTCACCAGCAGGTCGAGGCCGCCCAGGCGCGCGGCGGCCAGGGCGACCGCCTCGATCACCTGGCCCTCGTCGGTCACGTCGGCGACCACCCGGCCGGCGTCGTCGGCCGGGGCCGGCGCGCGGTCCAGCCCGACCACCCGGGCGCCGGCGCCGCGCAGGGCCTCGCAGGCGGCGAGGCCGATCCCGCTCGCGGCGCCGGTCACCAGCGCCCTGAGCCCGTTCAAACCTGTCACCACGGCACTTCCCCCCGGTCGGCTCCGAGGCTCTGGCCGGTGACGTTGGCCGCGAGGTCGGAGGCAAGGAACAGATAGGGACCCGCCATGTCCGGCGGCTCCATGAGGCCGGGCAGCGCCTGCCCGGCGATGATGTCGTCCAGAAGATCCGCTTCCCCGCGGCCCGCCCGTTCCGCCATCCGGCCGAGCGAGCGCATGGAGGCTTCCGTCCTCACCCAGCCGGGGCACACAGCGTTGACCCGGATGCCGCTGGGCCCCAGCTCCTTGGCCCAGGTCTTGGTCAGCCCGATCACCGCGTGCTTCGACGCGACATAGGCGGAGAACAGCGGCTCCGCGACGCGGCCCCAGACCGAGGCCGTGTTGACGATGGCGCCGCCCGCGCGCATGCCCGGCACCACGGCCCGGGTCACCAGGAAGGTGCCCAGGATGTTGATCTCGATGATGCGCCGGAAGGCCGCCTCGTTCTCCGCGCCGGCGTCGTCCAGCGGGGTCATGAGCTCCAGGCCGGCATTGTTGACCAGCACGTCCACGGCGCCGATGCGGGCCGCCATGGCGGCCACCTCGTCGCCCCGGGTCACGTCGGCCCGGTGCGCCATGGCGCCCAGCGCCTCCGCCGCGGCGTGGATCGCGTCGTTCTCCGCCGCGACGTGCAGGTCCGCCCCGGCGGTGGCGAAGGCCTGGGCGATGCCGAAGCCGATGCCGCGGCTGGCGCCGGTGACCAGCACCGTGCGGCCGTCGAAACGGGGCAGGGTCATTCCTCGTCTCCCGCGGCTTCGCGCAGCAGTTTCAGGACTTCGCTCCGAAGCCGGAAGAATTCCGGGCTGTCCCGCAGCTCCAGCGGGCGGTCGGGGCCGAGGCGCCCGGTGATGTCGATGTCCGCCATGACCCGCGCGGGCCGCTTGGAGAACACGATGACCCGGTCGGCCAGGAACACCGCCTCCTCCACGTCGTGGGTCACGAAGACGATGGTCTTGGCGTCGCGCCGCTGGATGCTCCGCAGCTCGACCTGGAGCCGTTCCCGGCGCTGCGCGTCCAGGGCACCGAACGGCTCGTCCATCAGCATCACGTCCGATCCGGCCGCCAGCGTGCGGGCGATCGCCACGCGCTGGCGCATGCCGCCGGACACCTTGTTCGGATAGGCGTCGGAGAACTCGTAGAGCCCGACCAGTTCCAGGTAATGGTCGCGGCGGGCCAGTTTCTGCCGCTCCGTCAGGTCGCGGCGATAGCGCATGCCGAAATGGACGTTCTCGGCGACGGTCAGCCACGGGAAGGACGAGTAGGACTGGAAGACCATGCCGCGCCGGTGGTCGGGGCCGCCGACCGGCGCGCCTTCGAGGCGGATCGTCCCGGTGGACGGCGTGTCCAGCCCGCCGATCATGCGCATCAGCGTGGTCTTGCCGCAGCCGGACGGCCCCAGGAAGACGACGAACTCGTTGCGGGCGATGGTGGCTTCGAAGGGTTGGGCGACCACGTCGAGGTCGCCGAACCGCTTGGTGACGCCGTCGAAAGCGAGATAGGGCTGTGTCATGAACTGTGTCATGGGGGGCCTGCTCACAGGTAGCGGAAGGCGCGGCGGTGGGCCGCCCGGAGAAGCTGGTCGGTGACCAGCCCGATCACGCCGATCACCACCACGCCGGCCATGACCTCGGGCGTCTTCATGTAGCGGCGGGCCGTCCAGATGACGAAGCCGATGCCGCTGTCGGCGGCGACGATCTCGGCGATGATCAGGTAGGTCCAGCACCAGCCCAGCGTGATCCGCAGATTGTCCACCAGTCCCGGCAGCATCGCCCGGAACGCCACGTCGCGCAGCATCTGCCGGGTGTTGGCCCCGAGGGTATGGGCGATCTCGATATATTCCTGCGGCACGCGGCGCATGTCGTCGGCGACCAGCAGGACCAGCTGGAAGAAGGTGCCGAGCCACAGCAGGTACAGCTTTGTGCTTTCGCCGACGCCGAACCAGATGATCGAGAGCGGCACCAATGCCGGCACCGGCAGGTAGCGGATGAAGTCGATGATCGGCTCCAGCGCCGCGCCCACGACGCGGTAGCTGCTCATCAGGATGCCGATCGGGATCGCCATCGCCGCCGCCAGCGCGAAGGCGGCCCAGACCCGCAGGGTCGAGACGCCGGCATGCCACAGCAGGTCCTGCTTCTGGACCATGACCAGCATGGCGCCCAGAACCGTGCTGGGCGCGGGCAGGAAAAGGCTGTTCACCAGCCCCAACCGGGCGACCGCCTCCCACGCCAGCAGCAGGCCGACGCTGGCCGCCACGCCGATCCCGACCTGGGCCGGGCGCGACAGGGTTCCGCGGAAGGCCCAGAGGGACGAGCGCCGGGGAGGCGGCGCCGTCCTGGCGGCCCTCGTTGCGGTGTCCATGGCCTGGAGGTCCGAACCGCGAAGCGCCGTCGTCTGCCCCGGGGTCACGGGGAAACCTGGGAGATCACGGAGGCGTCGATCTGGCTGGCGGCGGTCAGCTTGGTGTCGGCGGCGCCGTTCTCGATGTTCAGCTGCATGACGGTGTCGAAGATCCCGTGCAGGCGGCCGGGCCGGTCCGGAGTGCCGATCAGGTCCTTGGCCTCGGCCAGCGGCGTGTAGGCCAGGCTGGTGTCGATGATCTCCTTCACCTCGTCCTCGCCGAGGTTGTAGTGCGGAGCCGCCAGCTCGATGAACTCCTCCGGGTTCGTCCTGTAGAGATCGATCGCCCGGTAGATGCCGGCCAGGAAGTTCCGGTACTTCGTCGGGTTCTTCTTCAGGTCGTCCTGGCGGGCGGTGATCACGTCGATGATGATCTCGCTGTCCACCGACGACAGCAGGACCTTGCCCTTGCGGTCCGGCAGGGCGGTGATGGCCTGGGACTGGAACGGCTGGTATGTCCCGACCGCCGCGATCGAGCTGTCGGCGAAGACGGCGATCGTGTCGGCGGTCGCGATCTCCACGATCGACAGGTCGTCCAGGCTCATCCCTTCCTTCTTCAGGGCGAGTTGGAGCAGCAGGCGGGCCGGGATGTTGGGTTCGACCGCGATCTTCTTGCCGCGCAGGTCGGCCACCCCGCCGATCGACCCGTCCGCGATGACCCCGTCGCCGCCGACCGACTTGTCGATCGTGCCGATGATGACGCCCGGCGTGGTCTCGTCGCGCGGGCGGCCCTGGTGCTCGCCGACGGTGCGCATGTCGACCTCGATGTCGCCGCGCATCATGGCCGCCATGACGTTGGCCCGGTCGTCCTCGAACTTCATGTCGACCGTCAGCCCGAGTTCCTTGAAGTAACCCTTGTCGGCGGCCACGAACACGGGCGCGAAGCCGGGCCAGGTGGGCGACAGCACCCGGATCGTATCGGCTGCCCAGGCCGGTACCGAGACGGTCGCGAGGAGCAGGGCGGCGGCTGCAAGTCGGCTTGTGCGGAGCATCGGTGACCCTCATCGCTGGACTGGTTCGCGGGGATCATCGCCCAGGTTTACATCTATAAAAATCAGGTTTAATAGACGGATATATTGAAAATCATCGATGTGAAATTGGCACCGGGACCATGAGACGCCTCGACAACATCGACCTGCGCCTGCTGCGCGTGTTCGTCACCCTGGCGGATTCCGGCGGCTTCGCCGATGCCCAGATCGTGCTCAACCTGTCGCAATCGACGCTCAGCACCCATCTGGCGGCGCTGGAACGGAAGCTGGGGGCGCCCCTGTGCGAGCGCGGGCGCCGCGGCTTCCGCCTGACCGAATTCGGCGAGGCGACCTACGACGCGGCCAAGCGGCTGTTCGTGGAGATCGACGCCTTCCAGTCGCGCATCGGCCGCGACCGGGGCAAGCTGATGGGCCAGCTGCGCGTCGGCATCGTGGACGGCGTGGTGACCTCGCCGGAACTGGGCATCCAGACGGCGCTGAGCCGCTACTGCGAGTACGCGCCCGACGTCTTCGTGGACCTGCTGCTGGGTACGCCGACGGAGCTGGAAGCCGCGGTCGCCGACGGCTCGCGCGACGTGGTGGTCGGCCCCATGTCGCAGAAGGTCCCCGGCCTGACCTACCAGCCCATCTACCGCGAGCCCCACTCCCTCTATTGCGGCAGCGGGCATCGACTCTACGGCATGCCGGACGACAGGATCGACCGTACGGCGATCGAGGAGGCGCCTTTCGCGGTGCGCGGCTACCTGCATTTCGACGACCTCTACCGCGCCAACCACCCGCGTCCCTGCGGGACGGTCATGCATATGGAGGCGCAGGTCATGATGATCCTGTCCGGCCGGTTCATCGGCTTCCTGCCCTGCCATATCGGCGAGGACTGGATGCGCCGCGGCCTGATGCGTCCCCTGAAGCCGAAGACCTACAACTTCGCCTCGACCCACTTCGTCGCGACCCGCAGCGCCGATGCCGGACGCGCCCTGGTGCAGAGCTTCGTGCGGGAGATCAAGCGGCAGGCGGCGTCATCGGAACCGGGACGGATCGCCAGCCCGGCGTGATGGAACGGTATTTGCAAGAGCTTCCAGCCTGTACCTCGGCAGGAGAACAGGTTTGGCTTACCTACGGCATCCCAACGTGGATTGGGGGAAATCCCGGCTCCGATCGCTCGCCGCGGCCTTGCACCGGCTGCTGAGCGCCCGTGCCCAGGCGATGCATCCGGCACTGTTCAAGTCACCGGGACCAGTGAAACGGCCGGGGAAGGCTCGCTGACCGGTTCCGGGGCGTGGAGGGCCGCCTCCCGCCTCGCGGCGATCTTGGCCTCCAGGGGTAGGTCGTAGGTCACGGTCGCCCCATAGGCGCCCGGTTCCTGGGGATCGACGCGGACCTTGTCGAAGGCGAGCACGCGGGTCGCCAGGGTGAATCCTTCCTTCAGGTCGTGGGTGACCATGAAGATGCTCATCTTGTGCTTGTCCCACAATCCCAGCAGCAGCTCGTACATCTGGGCCTTGGTGCCGGCGTCCAGCGCGCCGAACGGCTCGTCCAGCAGCAGCACCTTGGGCTTCCGGATCAGCGCCTGGGAGATCGCCAGCCGCTGCTGCATGCCGCCGGACAGCTCGGCGGGGTACTTGTCCCGGTGGGCGGACAGGCCGACCGTTTCCAGGATCCCGGAAGCCTCCTGCTCGGCGGCGCGCCGCTCCCGGCCGAACAGTTTTCCCAGGAACCTCGAGCGCTCGAACTCGCGCCCGATGATCACGTTCTGGAGCACCGTCAGGTGCGGGAACACCGAGTAGCGCTGGAACACCACGCCCCGGTCCGGGCCGGGCTCGGCGACCAGCGGCTTGCCGTCCAGCTCGATGGTGCCGCGGGTCGGGCTCTCCTCGCCCAGCAGCATGCGCAGGAAGGTGGTCTTGCCGCAGCCCGACGGGCCGACCAGGGCGCAGAACTCGCCCGACGCGATCTCCAGCGATACCCGCTCCAGCACCACTTGGCCGGGATATTCCTTCCACAGGTTCGTGACAGATATCCGGCTCATGACTGCCCCTTTCCGGCCTTCAGCCACGGGAAGAAGCGGGCGTTGACCCAGCGCAGCCCGGCGTCCGACAGGAAGGCCAGCAGCGTGATCCAGGCGACGTAGGGCAGGATGACGTCCATCGCCATGTAGCGGCGCACCAGGAATATCCTGTAGCCCAGCCCCTCCGTCGCGGCGATCGCCTCGGCCGAGATCAGGAACAGCCAGGCCGGCCCCAGGGACAGACGCACCGCGTCGATCAGCCGGGGCAGCATCTGGGGCAGCACCACGCGGACCACGATCTGCCAGGTGGAGGCCCCCAGCGTCTGCGCCTTGATCAATTGCTCGCGCGGCAGGTCGCCGACCTTCAGCGCCAGGTCGCGCACCAGGAACGGCGCCACGCCGAACACGATCAGCACCACCTTGGACAGCTCGTCCAGGCCGAAGACGATGAACAGGACCGGCAGCACCGCCATCGGCGGGATCATGGAGACCACGCCGACGAAGGGCGACAGGCCCGCCCGCACATAGGGAATCAACCCGATCGCCAGACCAAGGACCAGCGCCAGGGCGGTCGCAACGCCCAACCCCATCCCCAGCCGCTGAAGGCTGGCCAGCGTGTCCACCCACATCAGATAGTCGCCGGTCCGCGCATCGGGATTGAGCGCCAGCCGGCCGATGGCCGCCGCGAAGCTTTCCAGCTGCGGCAGCAGCTTGTCGTTCGGGTTGGCCGCCAGCCGGGCGGACGAGGCCAGGGCGTAGGCGACGCCGGCCGCCAGGAACGGCAGCGCCCCCCACAGCACGATGCCGCCCCGGCCGGGACGCAGGTTGATGATCCGGCGCATGGGTCAGAGCTTCCCTTCCTGGGCCATCCTCATGTGATCGGCATCGAAGCGCAGCTTGACGTTGCCGGCGTCGCCCAGCACCGTGCCGCCGGGAAAGGCGATCCCGACCGCGTCCACCGTCCGGGCGCCTTCGCCCAGCAGCCCGTGGTCGAACGAGAAGGTGCGGACCAGGTCCATGCCCTTGACCAGCTCGGGGCTTGACGCGAACGCCACCGCCTCGGCCGGGGTGTAGAACATCTTCGTGGTGGCGAGCTGCGCCTTGTAGCCTTCCAGGTCGGTGCCGGCCGCGGTCGCCATGGCGGTCAGTGCCTCCGTGCCCTTCGGCCCGGCGTCCCGCATCAGCGCCAGCGTCTCGTACCAAGCGCCGACCAGAGCCTTGCCCAGCGACGGGTTGTCCTTCAGCGTCTCCGTGTTGACGACCATCAGGTCGATGATCTCGCCGGGGACCTTGCTGCTGTCGAACACCATCGCGGCGCCTTCGGCCTTGCGCACCTCGCTGAGCTGCGGGTTCCAGGTCACGACCGCGGTCACGTCGGGCGACGCGAAGGCGGAGACGATGTCGGCGTCGGCCGTGTTGACCACGCGGACGTCCCGTTCCGACAGTCCGACGCTGTCCAGCGCCCGGGCGAGCAGGTAGTGGGAGACCGACAGCTCCACCAGGTTGACGTCCCGGCCCTTGATCTCGGCGAGGCTGCCGCCGCCCTTCAGCACCACCCCGTCGTTGCCGTCGGAATAGTCGCCGGAGATCAGCGCGGTGGAGTCGACGCCGCCGGCCGCCGGGATGGTCAGCGCGTCCATGTTGGTCATGACGCAGCCGTCGAACGCCCCGGCGGTGTACTGGTTGATCGATTCCACGTAGTCGTTGATCTGGACGATCTCGACCGAGATGCCGTACTTGTCGGCCCACTTCTTCATGATGCCGCTGTCGGCGGCGTAGCCCCACGGCATCCAGCCCGCATAGATCGACCAGGCGATCCTGAAGGATTGTTTCTCCGCCGCGAGCGCCGGCGACTGCGCCGCGGTCGTGACGAGGGTCAGGGCGAGGCCCAGGGCGACGAGTGCCGATTTGAACAGGGTCCGCATGGGAAGGCTCCTCCGGGGTTGGTCAGCGGGCGGCCAGCCAGTTCCTCCAGCCGCCGTGGTTGGTGATATCCTGCGCTCCGGCGGTCGCGTGGGCCTCGCACAGGAAACCCTGCACGCGGGCGCCGCCGGCCAGTTCCAGCGTGCCGATGGCGAGGGGAGGGGGCACCTCGGCGACGAAGCCGCCGAAGCCGGCGGCGTCCAGCTCCCAGACCTCGACCTCGATCCCGCCGGGAGCGCCGGGGTCGCGCAGCAGGCCGGGCTTGGCGGGCGTTGTGCCGGGCAGGGCGAACAGCCTGTAGCCGGCCGCCGTGCGGTCCGTCCGCACCAGCCGCGCGCCGCGCCCGGTAAGCTGGTGGTTGAGCGGCAGTCCGGAGAGGTGGGCGCCGACGACGGCCAGCCGGACCATTCCCGACTCCGCCGCCTCCAGCGCCGGGCCGGCGACGGCATGCCCGGTGGCGCCGATCGTGGGGGCCTGCGCCCGGTGGAACCGGTCGGCCAGCAGCGCCAGCCTGCCGTCCTCGAAGCTGCGCCCGATCAGCGTCACGCCGAAGGGCAGCCCGGTGGAGCGGAACCCGGCGGGCACGGCGATGGCCGACAGGTCCATCAGGTTCACGAAGTTGGTGTAATGGCCCAGTCGGCTGTTCAGCCGGATCGGGTCGGCCAGCATGTCCTCGATGGTGAAGGTGGTGCCGGTCGTGGGAAGCAGCATCACGTCCATGCGCTCCCACCAAGCCTCCGCCCGCCGGGTCAGCTCGGCCAGCCTGTACTGCGCCTCGAAGGCATCGACCGCGCTGTAGCGGCCGGCCCCCAGGATGATCCCGCGGACCACGGGATGGATCGACTCGGGCTTCGTTTCCGCGAAGTCGCGGATCGCGGCCAGCCGCTCGGCCACCCACGGGCCGGCATAGAGCAGCTTCGCCGCTTCGACGAAGGGGGCGTAGTCGAACTCCACGCGGGTGCCGCCCAACTCCTCCAGCCGGGCGGCGGACGCGGCGAACAGCTCGGCGGCGCCCGCGTCGCCGAAGAACTCCAGTCCCCCGGCCGACGGCACGCCGAAGCGGAACCCCGGAGGCACCGAGGCCGGCAGCGTCGCCCCCGCCGGCGCCCGCCGGGAGAACGGATCGGCCGGATCGAACCCCGCCGCCGCCCGGAGGACCGCCAGGGCGTCCCCGCTGGAGCCGGCGAAGATCGACACGCAATCCTGGGTCCGGCAGGCCGGCAGCACGCCCGCGGTGCTGACCAGCCCCTTGGTCGGCTTCAGCCCCACGACATTGTTGAACGCGGCAGGCACCCGGCCCGACCCGGCCGTGTCGGTCCCCAGCGCGAAGCTGACCAGCCCCGCCCCGACCGCGACGCCCGACCCGGAACTCGACCCGCCCGACACATGGGCCGGGTCGAACACGGACGAGCAGATGCCGTAGGGCGACCGGGTTCCGACCAGCCCGGTGGCGAACTGGTCCAGGTTGGTCTTGCCGATCAGGATGGCGCCCGCGGCCTCCAGCCGCTCCACCACGGTGGCGGAGCGGTCGGGTACGAAGGCGAAGTCGGGACAGCCGGCGGTGGTCGGCACGCCGGCCACGTCGATGTTGTCCTTGACCGCGAAGGGGATGCCGAACAGGGGCAGGTCCTCTCCCGCTTCCTTCCTGGCCCGCGCCCGGCCGAGCCGGGCCAGCGCGTCCGCCTTGTCGAGCAGGGTGATCCAGACGGGGCGGAGCCCCATCGCGCCGATCCGGGCATGGACGCCGTCCAGCACGGCCTCCGGCGTCAGGCTGCCGTCCGCGTAGGCTCGGGCAAGGACGGCGATTTCCAGGCTTCGATCAGTCATGTCGGGTGCTTCGATCATCATGCTGCGGGGAGGAAGACGGCGAGCGGCTGGCCCAGCGAGACGGCCTGCCCCTCGGCGCACCGGATCTCGACCAGGGTGCCGTCGGCGGGGGCGGCGACCGTGATCTCCATTTTCATGGATTCGACGATGACCAGGACGTCGCCGGCCTTGACGGCCGTCCCGGCCGCTCCGGCCACCTTCCAGATGCTTCCCGACACCGGGCTGGCTATGGCCTCGCCCCCGTCGGGCATGTCGGCGTGCCCGGGGAGGGGGCCGGGGTCGGCCACCTCCGCCGCGACGGTCTGGCCCGAGGCCTCCCACCGCGTGCGCTCCTCCTCGAAGGCGGCCTGCTGGCGGGCCTTGAAGGCCTCGATCGAGTCCCGGTTCTCCTCCAGGAAGCGCCGGTAGTCGCGCAGGCGGAAGGTCTCCTCGGTGATCCTGAGCGACGCCCGCCCCTGGAGGAAATCGGCCCGGAAGGCCATCAGTTCGTCGTGGGTGACGGGGTGGAAGCGGATCTGGTCGAAGTGGCGCAGCAGCCAGGACTTGCCCGGCGGGAACTCGGCCGTGGTCCGGTAGGTGTTCCACATCTGGCAGGTCCGGCCGACGAACTGGTAGCCGCCCGGCCCCTCCATCCCGTAGACGCAGAGATAGGCGCCGCCGATGCCGACCGCGTTCTCCGGCGTCCAGGTGCGGGCGGGGTTGTACTTGGTGGTGACCAGCCGGTGGCGCGGATCGACCGGGGTCGCGACGGGCGCTCCCAGATAGACGTCGCCCAGCCCCATGACCAGGTAGCTGGCGCCGAACAGGATCTCCTTGACCGCCTCGACACCGTCCAGCCCGTTGATCCGGCGGATGAACTCGATGTTGCTCGGGCACCAGGGTGCGTCGGCCCGGACCGACTGCATGTATTTGGAGATGGCGAGCCGGGTCGCCTCGTCGTCCCACGACAGCGGCAGGTGGACGATCCGGGTCGGAACCTCCAGGTCGTCGATCGCGGGAAGCTCCCGCTCCGCCGCGACCAGCCGGTCCAGCAGGTCGTCGAGCGCCAGCACCCGGCTGTCGTAGTGGACCTGGAGCGAGCGGATGCCCGGCGTCAGGTCCAGGATGCCGGCCAGCCCGAGGCCTTCCAGATGCCGCTGGAGCGCATGGACCCGGAACCGCAGGGTCAGGTCGAGCACAAGCGGTCCGTACTCCACCAGCAGGTAGCGGTCGCCCGAGCGCCGGTAGACCACGTCCTCCCCGCCCGGAACGGCGGCAAGCCGGTGCAGCACCGCCTCGTCCGGCCCGGTTCCCCGCCGCGGCGGCAGGGCGGCCCGGTCCACCGGCCGGAGCGTCGCGACCGCGGCGTCCTGCGCGTCCTCCAGGGCGGCCGCCTCGGCGGCGGTCAGCCGGCGGAAGCGGACCTTGTCGCCCGGCCGGAGCTGGCCGATCTTCCACAGCTCGGCCTGGACGATGGTGGCCGGGCAGACGAAGCCGCCCAGGCTCGGCCCGTCCGGCCCCAGGATCACCGGCATGTCGCCGGTGAAATCGACGGTGCCGACAGCATAGGCGTTGTCGTGGATGTTGGAGGGGTGAAGACCCGCCTCCCCGCCGTCCTTCCGCGCCCAGTCCGGCTTGGGGCCGATCAGGCGCACGCCGGTGCGGCTGGAGTTGTAATGGACCTCCCAGTCCGCGGCGAAGAAGGTGGCGATGTCGTTTTCGGTGAAGAAGTCCGGCGCCCCGTGGGGGCCGTACAGCACGCCGATTTCCCAGGCATGGCCGTAGTCCGGCACCAGGGCCGGATCGATCGCCCCGGTTTCCCCAAGCCTCTCGTCCCCGACATGGAGCACGTCGCCGGGCATCAGCGCCCGCCCGCCATGGCCGCCGAACCTGCCCAGCGTGAAGGTGGAGCGGCTGCCCAGATATTCGGGAACGTCGATGCCGCCCCGGACCAGCAGATAGGCCCGGCATCCCGCGCCGGTCGCCGCCCCGATGCGGAGCGTCGAGCCGGCCGGTACGGCGACCGGCTGCCAGAACGGCACGGCGGCGCCGTCGAGGGTCGTCGGCATGGCGGCCCCGGCCAGGCAGACCAGCGCGTCCGTGTTGAACTTCAGCGTCGGCCCGGAAACCGTCAATTCCAGCCCGGCCGCCCCCTCCGGGTTGCCCAGCAGCCGGTTGCCCAGCCGGAAGGCCAAGGGGTCCATGGGGCCGGACGGTGGCACGCCGACTTCCCAGTAGCCGACGCGGCCGGGATGGTCCTGGACGCTGGTCAGCGTGCCGGGCGCCACCACCTCGATGGAGCGCGCCCGGTAGGCCACGGTCTCCAGGTACCGGGTGGTGAAGCCTCCTTCCGCGAAGGCCGGGTCGGCGGCGATCTGGCGCAGATAGCCCAAGTTGGTCTCGATCCCGTCGAGCCGGCAGGCGTCGAGCGCCGTCCGTAGCTTCGCGATGGTGTCGGCGCGGTCGGTGCCGCGCACGATGATCTTGGCCAGCAGCGGATCGTAGAACGGCGTCACCTCGGTGCCGCGCTCGACCCAGGTCTCCACCCGGGCATCCCCGGGGAACTCCGCCCGGGTCAGGATGCCGGCCGACGGGCGGAAGGCGCGGCCGGGGTCCTCGGCATAGACCCGCACCTGGATGGAGGTGCCCTCGGCCCGCCGGGCGTGCGCGGCCAGCGGGAGCGTCTCCCCGGCCGCCTGGCGGATCATCCATTCCACCAGGTCGACGCCGGTCACCTCCTCCGTCACGCCGTGCTCGACCTGGAGCCGGGTGTTCACCTCCAGGAAATAGAACTCCCCGGCCGCCGCGTCGTGGATGAATTCCACGGTCCCGGCGGACCGGTAGCCGACCGCCGCGCCCAGCCGCTCCGCCGCGTCGAACAGGGCTTGGCGCTGCGCGTCGGACAGATGGGGCGCCGGCGTCTCCTCGATCACCTTCTGGTTCCGCCGCTGGGCCGAGCAGTCCCGCTCGCCCAGGGCCACCACGGTGCCCTGCCCGTCGCCGAAGATCTGCACCTCGATATGGCGCGCGTGCTCGACGAACTTCTCCAGGTAGACGCCGGATTCCTTGAAGTTGTTGCGCGACAGCCGCGACACCGCCTCGAACATCCCGGCCAGTTGCGCCGGCTCGCGGCAGAGCTGCATGCCGATGCCGCCACCGCCGGCCGTGCTCTTGATCATCACGGGATAGCCGATGCGCGATGCCGCCTCCAGCGCCTCCCCGGCGCCGGCCAGCAGCCCGCTGCCGGGCGACAGCGGAACGCCGCTCTCCGCCGCCAGCCGGCGGGCGGTGTGCTTCAGGCCGAAGGCCCGCATCTGGTCCGGCGTCGGGCCGATGAAGACGATGCCGGCCTCGGCGCAGGCCTCGGCGAATGCCGGGTTCTCCGACAGGAAGCCGTAGCCGGGATGGATCGCTTGCGCGCCGGTCGCCCGGGCCGCCTCCAGGATGCGGCCGGCGTCGAGATAGCTTTCCGACACCGCGGCCGGGCCGATGCAGACCGCCTCGCCGGCCATGGCCACGTGCAGGGAGTGGGCGTCGGCCTCTGAATGGACGGCGACCGGGGCGATGCCCATCCGGTCGAGCGTGCGGATGATGCGGCAGGCGATCTCGCCGCGGTTGGCGATCAGGACTTTGCTGAACATGATGATTATCCGTGCCAGGGCCGCCGTTATGCCGCCGCGTCCCAGACCACCACTTCGATCGGCGTCGGGTCATAGGCGTTGCAGGGATTGTTGAGCTGCGGGCAGTTGGAGATCAGGACGATCACGTCCATGCAGGCCCGCATCTCCACATACTGGCCCGGCCCGCTGAGGCCGTCGGCGAAGGTCAGCCCGCCCTCGGGCGTGACCGGCACGTTCATGAAGAAGTTGATGTTGTGGGTGATGTCCCGCTTGGTCAGCCCGAACTCCTCGTGCTCGGCCACCGCCAGCAGGTAGCTGTCGCGGCAGGCATGCATGCACTTCTTCTCCAGCGCGTAGCGGACGGTGTTGGACTCGGTCGAGCAGGCTCCGCCCAGCGTGTCATGGCGGCCGACCGTGTCGGCGACGATCTCAAGCATGGCATTGCCGGCCGTGGACATCAGCCGGGTGCCGACGCCGAGATAGACGTTGCGCTGCTCCCGGATGGTATCGATCGCGCTGTAGCGCTCGGCCGGGTCGGCGGCGTTGTAGAAGAGGGTGTCGGCCGCCTGGTTGCCCTCCAGGTCGACGATGCGGAAGACTTGGCCGGCCTTGACCACGTGGATCCAGTAGTCGCCGGCGGGGACGGTCTTGCGGTAGACGGCGGTATCGGGGGAGAGGGTGCTCTGTCTCGTCATTGTTCCAGGTCCCGGTTCCGGTCAGCCGCACAGGTGGTAGAGGTGGTTGTTCGCGAAGCCGCGTCCGTTCTCGGGGCGGCTGGTGCGGCAGGGATCGTTCTCCGCCGCCGGATCGCCGCGATGGAGTTCGTAGGAGACGGGCTTGCGCGGATATTCCGCCGCAGGGTTCATGGGGTGCGGGCAGGTGTGGAACAGCACCAGCGTGTCCATGTCGAACCGCAGGTCCACGTGGGCTCCCGCGCGGGCACCCTCGGGATCGAAGACCAGAGTGCCGTCCTGCTCGGTGCGGACCTTGCTGAACCAGTTGACGTTGGCCGCCAGGTCGCGCCGGCCCAGGCCGTACTTGGCGGCCTCGACCAGGAAGCTGTCATGGCCGTTCTGGGTCCAGTCGTTGCGGTATTCCTGGTAGCTCCTGCGGCCCCAGCGCTCCGCCACCATGGATTTCGTGGAATTGCCGCAGACGGTGTCGTGCCAGCCGGCGGTGTCGTCGACGATGGAGCAGAAGACCCGTCCCATGTCGGAATAGAGGCAATGCCCGGCGGTCAGCTTGAAGGTGTACTGGCACTTCAGCGTGTCGGGCGCGTTGTAGCGCTCCAGCAGGTTGGCGGGATTGTAGAACAGCATGCCGACATTGGCGCCGCCCTCGCGGTCGATCAGGCGCAGGACCGTGCCGCGCCGGAGCGTGAACGACCAGTGTTTGCCGCCATCGATTTCGTCTTGATACAACAGGTCGGAGCGAACGGTCGCCATGGCCACACCTCAGGCATAGGAGGAGTGCCGGGCAATGGGACGTCCCATCGGAGCAACATCCTCCGTGTTTGAGACCTCCCGGGCTTTTGTCCCGCCGTGTGCCCGTCCGCTGTTCACCGGACGGGTCGCTGCTCTCGGACCAGTAACACCGGAGGGGATTTGAACCCGTTCCGGCCGGAACCCTAGCTGCTGGGACCATGGAGTTCGCAAGCGGCGTGCCAAGCGCCGAACACCCGGAAATGCGGGAGCCGCGCGGCGGCCCGTGCCGGGCAGGGGCGGGATTCTGCACATACGGGCACCAGGGCTGGCGAAGTTTTGGGCAATCGCTCTTCGGGGCATCCGAAGTCGCTTGATTCCACGGGATTCCCCGTGGCAGTAGCGGCCCAAAGAATCGGCTTCCCCAGAATCGGACGTTTCTCCCGTGATCGAACTTCGACAGGTCAGCCACCGGTTCGGCGACCATCAGGTCCTGCGCGACGTGTCGCTGACCCTGACGGAACGGCGGGTCGCCGTGGTCGGCGCGAACGGGTCGGGCAAGAGCACCTTCGCCCGCCTGCTGAACGGTCTGGTGGTGCCGGACGAGGGGACGGTTCTGGTCGACGGCCTGGACACCGGGAAGGACGGCAAGGCCGTCCGACGCAAGGTGGGGTTCGTGTTCCAGGACCCGGACACCCAGATCGTCTATCCCACGGTCGAGGAGGACATCGCCTTCGGCCTGAAGAACCTGAAGCTGGACCGCGCCGAGATCGCCCGACGGGTTGACGACGTGCTCGACCGCTACGGCTTGGCCGAACACCGGAGCCGCCCCGCGCACCTGCTGAGCGGCGGGCAGAAGCAGCTGCTGGCGATCTGCTCCGTCCTGGTGATGGAGCCGGCCTATGTCGTGTTCGACGAGCCGACGACGCTGCTCGACCTGCGCAACAAGCGCATGATCATGGAGATCGTGGCAGGATTGCCCCAGACCGCCGTCTTCATCTCCCACGACCTGGACCTGCTCGGCGCGTTCGACCGGGTGCTTGTGTTCGACGGCGGCCGGATCGTCGCCGACGACCGCCCCTCCGCCGCCATTTCCCGCTATGTCGAGCTGATGGCCTGATGCTGGGCCTCTACATCCGGCGCGAGTCGCCGATCCACGCCCTGGCGCCGGGCGCCAAGATGCTGGCGCTGATGCTGGCGGCGGTCGGCCTGATCCAGGTGACCGATCCCCGCATCCTCGCCATCGTCCAGGCCGCTGCCCTGGGACTGTTCGCCCTGGCGCGCCTGCCACCGCGGGAGGTCGCGGCCCAGCTTCGCCCGGTGCTGCTGCTGGGGCTGTTCTTCTTCGCGGTCCACGCGCTGCTGGTGGACTGGGGGAGCGGGCTGGTCACGGTCCTGCGCTTCACCGTCCTGGTCTCGCTGGCGGTGCTGATCACCCTGACGACCCGGGTCTCGGACATGGTCGAGGCCCTGGAAGGGGGGCTTCGGCCCCTTCGCCGGGTGGGCGTCAATCCCGCAAAGGTCGGCCTGATGATCTCGCTCGCGATCCGGTTCGTGCCGCTGCTGATCGATCTGGTCCGCGAGATCCAGGCGGCCCAGCGGTCGCGCGGCCTGGAACGGAGCGTCACCGCCGTGGCGGTGCCGCTGATCGTGAAGACCCTGCGCATGGCCAGCGTGCTGACCGACGCGATCGAGGCCCGCGGCTACGATCCCGATTGAGTTTCCCGCGCCGGCGCGCCATGTCTCCGCGCCTCGGCAAGAAACCTTCCAGATTTTCCACAAAGTACCGGACTAGACCGACATGCTGACCACCCGCGACATGGTCCATATCGCCCTGTTCGCCGCCATCATGGCGGCCCTGGGCCTGATGCCGCCGATCCCGGTCGGGTTCATCCCCGTGCCGATCACCGCCCAGTCCATGGGCGTCATGCTCGCCGGCTCCATCCTGGGGGCCAGGCGCGGCGGTTTCGCGATCCTGCTGTTCCTGGCGCTGGTGGCGGTGGGCCTGCCGCTGCTGTCGGGAGGGCGTGGCGGCCTCGGCGTGTTCTTCGGCCCGACCGCCGGCTTCCTGCTATCCTGGCCGGTCGGCGCCTTCGTGGTCGGCTGGCTGACCGAACGCTTCCGCAGCCGCCTGACCTTCGCCCGCCTGCTGATCGCCTGCGCCGTGGGCGGCATCTTCGTGGTCTATGCGATCGGCATCGTCGGCGTGAGCCTGGTCGCCGGCCTGCCGCTGTTCCAGGCCGCCGCCGGCTCCATGGCCTTCATCCCCGGCGACCTGGTCAAGGCCGTCGTCGCCGCCTTCGTCGCCCACACGGTCAACCGGAGCTACCCCGTCATCCGGGGCTGAAACCTCAGGCGGCGCAGGTGGGCCGTGCCGCCGGCGCCGCGGCGCCATCGAACAGGTCGGGGAAGCGCTGCTCCAGCTCGGGCAGGGAGGTCAGGATCTCCCGCAGGTGGCGGCGCATCGCGGCCTCCGCCCCGTCGGGATCGCGGGCCTCGATCGCGTCGACGATCGCCTCGTGCTGGTGGATCAGCCGGTCGAGCGGCGTCGCGCGGGGCAGGCTGAGATAACGCACGCGGTCCATCTGGGCCTTGGTCTCCTCGACCACGCGCCACGCGTATTCGCAGCCGATTCCCAGCGCGATGGTCCGGTGAAACGCCTCGTCCAGGTCGAGGAAGCGTTCGGGCGTGCTGTCCTCGGCGGCGGCGCGCTGGGCGCGCAGGTTGTCGCGCAGGTCGCGGAGGGCGGCGGCCGGCAGATCCTCGCCGGCCTTGCGGGCGACCGCCACCTCGACCGCTTCGCGGACGAAACGCGCGTCGATCACCTGCTTGACCGAGATCTTGACCACGAAGGTGCCGCGCTGCGGGCGGATGGTCACCAGGCCCGACTCGCCCAGCTTGATGAAGGCTTCGCGGACCGGCTGGCGGCTGACGCCCAGTTGGGTGGCGACCTCCTGCTCCGACAGCGGCTGGCCGGGGCTGAATTGCATCGTGACGATGGCCTGGCGCAGGGCCTGGAAGACGCGCTTCGCCACCGGCTCGGCCGAGTCCGTTTCGATCCTGCTGAGCATTGCCGTCCTTCCGTCCCTTTCCCGACCATCCCCACGGGGCGAATGGTGCTGCCCATTCTGCGCCGTCGCAAGGGCATTGCCAATACCATTCTTGTATACTACCATACCAGTGAGCTTCAAGAACGCCTCTGTAACACAGGCAAGCCCTCTAGGGAGGAGACAATGAGCTTCATCACCCGCACGTGGCGCGCGGCCACGCTCGGCATGGCCCTGGCCACCATGGCCGGCAGCGCCTTCGCCGCCGACTACACCCTCAGTGTCAACACCGCCCTGGCGCAGCAGGACCCGCTGTACAAGGGCTTGGAGGAATTCAAGAAGAACGTCGAGCAGCGGACCGGCGGCAAGGTTTCCGTCCGCCTGTTCCCGGGGTCCCAGCTCGGCAAGGACGAGGACGTGCTGGAGCAGGCCCGGGCCGGGGCCGGCGTCGCCGTGGTGGTCGACGGCGGCCGCCTCGCCGTCTTCACCAAGGAGTTCGGCGTCCTCGGCGGGCCGTACCTGGCGCAGGGCTATGAAGGCGTGCGCAAGGTCGTCACCTCCCCGCTGTTCGAGCAGTGGGTCGAGAAGCTGCGCAAGGCTTCGGGGCACCAGGTCCTGTCGTTCAACTGGTGGCAGGGCGAGCGCCATGTGCTGACCAACAAGCCGGTCGCCACGCCGGCGGACCTGAGCGGCGTCCGCATGCGCACGCCGGGCGCCCCGGTCTGGATGGAGACGATCCGCGCGATGGGCGCCACCCCGACGCCGATGGGCTGGTCGGAGGTCTATACCGCCCTCCAGCAGAAGGTGATCGACGGGGTCGAGGCCCAGCACCCGGCCAGCTACGGCTCCCGGCTGTACGAGGTGACCAGCCACGTCACCAAGACCGGCCACATCAACCTGATCACCGGCATCGTCACCAGCGCCGCCTGGTTCGACAAGCTGCCGGCCGAGTACCGCCAGATCCTGCGCGAGGAATCGACCAAGGCGGGCGACAACGCGTCCCGCGCGACCGAGGCGTCGCTGGCCGAGTACGAGAGGCAGATGAAGGAGCAGGGCATGACGATCGCGGAGATCGACGTCGCCCCGTTCCGCGAGGCCACCAAGCCGGTCTACGACAAGCTGGGATATACCGAGCTCCACCAGGAGATCGAGAAGATCCTCCAGAACTGACGCGCCTGCCCCCCGGCCCGCCGTCAAGAAGGCCCGCCGACAAGAAGGATTGCCGCCATGACATCCTGGCTGATCAAGGGGGAGGGGCTGCTGGCGACGCTCCTCCTCGCCATCATCGTGCTTCTCGTCTTCGCCGCCGGTGTCATGCGCTGGTTCGGCTATCCCCTGGTCTGGTCGGTGGACCTGGCGCAGCTCCTGTTCGTCTGGGTCAGTTTCCTCGGCGCCGACATGGCGCTGAGGAAGCGCGCCCATATCGGCATCGACTATCTGGTCAAGCGCCTGCCGCCGACCACGCGGGCGGTGGTCGACCTGGTCCTGGGCGCCGTGGTGCTGGTCTTCCTGCTGACCATGGTGGTCATGGGCTATCAGTTGACCATGCTGAACCTGGAACGGCAGTTCGGCGACAGCGGGATCAGCTACGCCTTCGTGACGGGCGCGGTGCCGATCGGCTGCCTGCTGCTGGCCGTCACGCTGGCGGGCCAGATGGTCCGGACCGCGCGCGGCCTGCGCACCCGGCCTGAACCCGTCTTCGCCGCCCCATCCGCCATCCATGCCGAGGAGGTCGTCCCATGACCCTGCTCGCCGTCACCTTCTTCGTCCTCATGGGGCTCGGCCTGCCGATCGCCTTCGCCATCGGGATCGCCGGATTCTCGTTCTTCGCGACGAACGAGATCATGCCGATGTCGATCGGCGTGCAGCAGGTCGCGACCGCGTCCCAGAGCTTCCCGCTGCTGGCGGTGCCGTTCTTCGTGCTGGCCGGCCACATGATGAACCGGACCGGCATCACCACCCGGCTGATCGCCTGCTCCAGCGTGCTGGTGTCGTGGATGTCGGGGGGACTGGCCCAGGTCTGCATCGTGCTGTCCACCCTGATGGGCGGCGTCTCCGGGTCGGCGGTGGCCGACGCGGCGATGGAGGCCCGCATCCTCGGCCCCAGCCTGATCGCGCGGGGCTATTCCAGGGGCTTCACCTGCGCCACGATCGCGGTGGGCTCGCTGATCACCGCGACCATCCCGCCGAGCCTGGGGCTGATCCTGTACGGCTTCGTCGGCAACGTGTCGGTCGGCAGGCTGTTCCTGGCCGGCGTCATCCCCGGGCTGCTGATGATGGCCGGGCTGATGGTCACCGTGTGGCTGATCGCGCGCCGGCGCGGCTACCGCGCCGAACTGGCGGAGCGGCCGACCCTGCGGTCGGTCTGGGCGGCGGTCGCCGACGCCAAGTGGGCTCTGCTGTTCCCGGTCGCCTTGCTGGTCGCGATCCGCGGCGGGTTGTTCACCCCGTCGGAGGTCGGCGCCTTCGCGGTGATCTATGCCGCCGTCGTCGGGTTCCTGCTGCACCGGGAGCTGACCTGGGCCGGCGTGATGGAATCCCTGTACGAGGCCGTGGTGGATACCGGGCTGATCATGCTGATCATCCTGTTCTCCGGCATGGTCGGCTACGCCATCATCTTCGAGCAGGCGCCGCAGAGCATCGCCGAAGCGATGACCGGGCTGACTCGCGAGCCGATCCTGGTGGTGGCGCTGGTGCTGTTCTTCCTGTTCGTCGCCGGGCTGTTCATCGAGAGCACGGTGCTGGTGCTGCTGCTGACGCCGATCTTCCTGCCGATCGTGACGCCGCTGGGCGTCGATCCCGTGCATTTCGGCATCCTGATGATGACCATCGTCACGCTGGGATCGATGACGCCGCCGGTGGGGGTCGCGATGTACACCGTGTGCAGCCTGCTGGACTGCCCGGTGGAGGAGTACGTGGTCGAATCGCTGCCCTTCATCTTCACGATCCTGCTGCTGGTCGCGGTCCTCGCCTTGTGGCCCGGACTGGTCCTGTTCCTGCCGAACGCCCTGATGTGAGAGCGCCATGCTGAACGAAGACCGACTGTTCCCGGCCGATCCCGGCACGCGGGCGATCGCCCGCCGGCTCCATGCCGAGGTCCGGGACCTGCCCATCGTCAGCCCGCACGGCCATACCGACCCGGCCTGGTTCGCCCTGGACGAGGCGTTCCCCGACCCCGCCACCCTGCTGGTGGTGCCGGACCATTACCTGCTGCGCATGCTGTACAGCCAGGGCATCCCGCTGGAGAGCCTGGGCGTGCGGCCTCGGGACGGGGCGGCCGGGGTCGGCCCGGTCGAGACGGATCCGCGGCGGATCTGGCGCACGGTGGCCGAGCACTGGCACCTGTACCGGGCGACGCCGACCCGGCTGTGGTGGGAATATTCGCTGGAGCATGTGTTCGGCGTGACGGAGCGGCTGTCGGCGGCCACCGCCGACGCGATCTACGACCGGATCGCCGAGTGCCTGGCGAAACCGGAGTTCCGGCCGCGCGCCCTGTTCGAGCGGTTCAACATAGAGGTGCTGGCCACCACGGAATCCCCGCTCGACACGCTGGAGCACCACAAGGCGCTCCAATCGTCGGGATGGCGGGGACGGGTGGTGACGACCTTCCGGCCCGATCCCGTGGTCGATCCGGACACCCCGGGCTTCCTCGCCAACCTGGAGGCGCTGGGCAGGATCACCGGCGAGGACACCCTGGGCTGGAAGGGCTATCTGTCGGCCCTGGCGCGGCGGCGGCGCGACTTCATGGCCTGCGGTGCCACCGCGACCGACCACGGCCACCCGACGGCGTTCACCGCGGACCTGCCCCCGGACCAGGCGGCGGCCCTGTTCGAGACCATCGTGTCCGGCAGGGCGACTCCCGCCCAAGCCGAGCTGTTCCGCGGCCAGATGCTGACCGAGATGGCGCGCATGAGCTTGGAGGACGGGCTGGTCATGCAGATCCATGCCGGCGTCCACCGCGGCCACAATGACTGGATGCGCCGCACCTTCGGGCCGAACCTGGGCGACGACATCCCGGTCCGGGGCGAGTTCGTCACCGCGCTGAAGCCGCTGCTCGACCGGTTCGGCAACGAGCGGGACCTCACGGTCATCCTGTTCACGCTGGACGAGACGGTCTATGCGCGCGAACTGGCGCCGCTCGCGGGGCATTATCCCGTCCTGCGGCTCGGCCCGGCCTGGTGGTTCCACGACAGCCCGGAAGGCATGCGCCGCTACCGCGAGCAGACCACGGAGACGGCGGGCTTCTACAACACCGTGGGCTTCAACGACGACACAAGGGCCTTCCCGTCGATCCCGGCCCGGCACGACGTCGCCCGCCGGATCGATTGCGCCTATCTGGCCGGCCTGGTGGCCGACCACCGGCTGGACGAGGACGAGGCGCGGGAGGTGGCGGTCGATCTGGCCTATCGCCTGGCGAAGAAGGCCTACCGGCTGTGAGGCTGGCCGGTCCCGGGAAGGGCTTGCGAATCCCGCCGCCAAGGCTTATCTAGAGGACAGCGTTGCAGGGCGGCCCTCGGGCCGTCCGGGACTGCGATCATATAAGACCTGGCGGACGGGGGCTGCAATGCCCCCCGCCTCCACCAAAAGACCTCGTGATGAGCGGGGCATGGCCTGCGGGCCATCAGGCCAAACCTCTGCGGAGTGAGGGCTTGTCCGATGGGGGCGAATTAGGATCGACGTGGGTGAATAAGGGTCGTTTAGACGTTGGGTGAGGTACGCCCGCTGATCCCCTCGGGGAAAGGCTCGTCCGACAACTTGTGAATGTCGCAAATGACAACCACAATGCTCAGGATCTCCGCGTAGCTGCCTAACGGTGGCCGTGGTGAAACTAGGCGGGGCTGGAATGGCCTAGCAACAGAATATTCCCAGGAAGGGCGGGGGCAACCCCGCCCTTTTTGCGTATGGGCGAGGGGGAGCGACCGCATCGATGCGGCGGCCTGGCTCACCTGAAACCCCCTGACTGATCTGCCATCCCACTGCTAATCCTGCGTCGAAAGTGGTATTTTTACATGTGAAGTTTTGGGGAAGAGCGCGACCGATGAAGTTAGCCGACATAAAGAAGAGCAACAGCCAATTCATCCAGGAACTGCAAGCCGCCAGAGCGGTCGCGTCTTCGGAAGTCCATGTCAATTCGGGTGTCCGCACGGCAGCCGACGTATCGGCCATCATCAACAACCGTATAACCGAAAAGCCGGACTGGGAGACTCTTTACCAGTACGCTACGAAATTCGATTGATGCGGGACCCGGACCTTTTGCCGGTGGAAGTTCAGGACAAGCTGGCGGTCCTGTTCTGTGAAGCCGTCTCTTCCATAGCGGAGGAGAACGGGTTGCCCGACACCCTGATCGACGTTTCAAGCAGCGAGCTGTCCCTTGCGTTGAGCGAGGCTCGCAAGGATCTGATGATCATGTTGGCGCGCCGCGTTACCCTGACGTCCAAGTCTGGCGGGCCGGATAGGTTCGACGGGCTGTCGATCGGAAAGCTGGCTGGAATACTCGTATTCCGGCTTTCACGGTATCGCATCGTTCATGTGAATACGTCGGGCATCAATCCGACGGACGTGAGGGCGATGAAGCTGTCCAGCAAGCTCCAGGAGTTGGCGGCGCTCAGGTTCGCATCCGAAACGATCCTCAAGGTTCATCCACTGGTCTGGCATCCCGAGTTACTTTACGTCCTGTCGCGACGCCACATCAATCAGGAGATGCTTGGCGTGACCTTCGACGTCATTGCAACTCACTGCCCGAAATTGGCTACGGCGTCTCCCCTGGACATGCCTCCATTCGACAAATACTATAAGCGTGCTTCCTGAGGCGGAGTTCGGTCGGTGTCGGTTCTTGGGGAAAGAGCCGTGATCCCTAGAGCTGTACACGATCAGGTCGATCCGCCCGAGACAGCTGATCCGATGCGTTGCGCCGTGGGCGCAACCTACGACCGTCGGCCCGCATCACCTCCGTCCTGCATCGAGCCGTAGGTTGGGCCCATGGCGCAACACGGTGCAGCGAGTGGAACGGCAGGCTGCGAGGACCGGAGCGGTTCAACCTGATCGGGGACCGCTCTAAGCCACCATCCTTGCATGGGGGATTTCCCTATCGCCTACTGCCCTGACTGCGTGGTCGGGAACAGTCACGACGGAGATGGTTTCGCCCGTCAGTGTGGCAAATTCGACTTCATAACCAACTCCGCCAGCATGGACCATCACGATGCAGCCCACATCACCGGCTTGCAGTCCTTCCTCGGGAAGGTCCTTGGTCAAAACGACGGGGTCGAGTTCCTTGATCATCGCTGACCTCCACGTGTCGGATAGGCTGTCACCAGTCCGGGGATGATTGTACATCTTGCGACGAACCAAGCCACTTTAACCTGCTGATTTCTTTAATCGGGCGGAAGCAACGGCCCCTCAACGACATATTTGGTGCCGAACTCCGATGAGGTTGCCGAAATAAAGTCACTCGTACTCAGGTGGAGGAGCAATGCGTCCCTGAAGATGCTCGATGAGTCGGCTCGAAAGCCAAAGCTACGGAAGTAGGCAGATTTGTTGCGCCCTGTCGGGTGGTTTTCGGATAGCAGATCTCCTTTGATCTTGCTCTCCTCGACTACCGCCAGATGGGAGTTCGGCACAGTGTCCATGGCGTGCGCTCGGCACCTGCAATATCGATCGGGGAGCGTCACTCCTGCATTCGGACCAACCGTCAAGTCAAAGCCTTTCGCGCCTCCCCCCTCACGCCGCGGCCATATAACTCTCCGCCACCCGCTCCATCGTCATCGGCCTGATCCTGGATGCTTGGCCGGCGCTGCCGAACGCCTCGAACCGGGCGCGGCAGAGGTCGCTGGCGGCGGTCAATGCTGCGGCGAAGAATTTGCGGGGGTCGAACTCGTCGGGCTGCTGGGACAGCAGGCGGCGGACCGCGCCGGTCATGGCGAGGCGGATGTCGGTGTCGATGTTGACCTTGCGGACACCGTAGCGGATGCCCTTCCGGATCTCCTCGACCGGGACGCCGTAGGTCTCCTTGATCTCGCCGCCATGCTCGCGGATGACGTCCAGCCATTCCTGCGGCACGGAGGAGGAGCCGTGCATCACCAGGTGGGTGTTGGGCAGGCGGGCGTGGATCTCCCGGATGCGGTCGATCGCCAGGATGTCGCCGGTCGGGCGGCGGGAGAACTTGTAGGCGCCGTGGCTGGTGCCGATCGCGATCGCCAGCGCGTCCACTCCCGTGGCCTGGACGAAGTCCGCCGCCTGGTCGGGGTCGGTCAGCAGCTGGTCGCGGCCCAGCGTGCCCTCGGCGCCGGAGCCGTCCTCCTCCCCGGCCTGGCCGGTCTCCAGCGATCCCAGGCAGCCCAGCTCGCCCTCGACCGAGACGCCGACGGGGTGCGCCATCTCCACCACCCGCCGGGTCACCCGGACATTGTATTCGAAGCTGGCCGGCGTCTTCATGTCCTCCCGCAGGGAGCCGTCCATCATGACGCTGGTGAAGCCGGATCGGATCGAGCGCTGGCACACCGCCGGGCTGGCGCCGTGGTCCTGGTGCAGCACGATCGGGATGTGCGGCCAGGTCTCGACCGCGGCCTCCACCATATGGCGCAGGAAGGCCTCGCCGGTATATTTGCGGGCGCCCGCCGAGGCCTGGAGGATCACCGGGCTGTCGCAGGCGTCGGCCGCCAGCATGATCGCGCGGATCTGCTCCATGTTGTTGATGTTGAAGGCGGGCAGGCCGTAGCCGTGTTCGGCGGCGTGGTCCAGCAACTGGCGCATCGCGACGAGAGCCATGGTTTCCTCCGGGGGATCTTCTGTTTTCGATTTATCGGAGCAGCGCGCGGGCGGTTTCGGCGACGCGCTCGGGCGTCAGCCCGAAGAAGGGGAACAGTGCCTCCGCCGGGGCGGATTCGCCGAAGCGGTCGATGCCGACGACGGCGCCGTCCGGCCCGACATATTTCCACCAGCCGTCGGTGCGGCCGGCCTCGACCGCGAGCCGGGGGACGTCGCTCCCCAGCACGGCCCTGCGGTAGCCGGCGTCCTGACGGTCGAACACCGTGGTGGACGGCATCGACACCATCCGCGCCGCGATGCCGTCGGCTGCCAGCAGGTCGCGCGCGGCCAAGGCGAGGGGAACCTCGGACCCGGTCGCGATCAGGACCAGTTCCGGCGTCCCCGCGTCGGGTTCGGCCAGGACATAGCCGCCCCGCGCCGCCGCCCGGCCCCGGTCGGCGCCGCCCGGCTGGGCGGGCAGGTTCTGGCGGGACAGCAGCAGGCTGGTCGGGCCGTCGCGCCGCTCCACGGCGGCGCGCCAGGCGACTGCGGTTTCCAGCGCGTCGCACGGGCGCCAGACATCCATGTTCGGGATCAGGCGGAGGCTGGCCGCGTGCTCGATCGGCTGGTGGGTCGGGCCATCCTCGCCCAGGCCGATGCTGTCATGGGTGAAGACCTGGATCGTGCCCAGCCCCATCAGCGCCGACAGGCGGAGCGCGTTCCTGGAATAGTCGGAGAACACCAGGAAGGTGCCGCCGAACGGAATATGGCCGCCATGCAGGGCGATGCCGTTGACGATGGCGGTCATGCCGAACTCGCGCACGCCGTAATGGACGTAGTTGCCGCCGCCGGTGCCCAAGACGGTCCGGCAGGCCGGCCAGTTCGTCAGGTTGGAGCCGGTCAGGTCGGCGGAGCCGCCGAGCAGTTCGGGCAGCAGGGGGGCCAGCGCCTCGATGGCGCGCTGGGACGATTTGCGGGTCGCCGCGGTCTGGGCCGCTTCCGCCGTGGCGGCGATGAAACCTTCGGCACGCTCGGCGAAATCGTCCGGCAGCCGGCCGGCGATGCGGCGGGTGAATTCGGCGGCGAGGTCGGGGTGCTCGGCGGCATAGGCGTCGAAGCGCCGCTGCCAGTCCTGCCGGAGCTTGGCGCCGCGCGCACGGGCGTCCCAGGCGTCGCGGATTTCGGCGGGGATCTCGAAGGCGGGATAGGGCCAGCCGAGGGCCTGTCGGGTGGCGGCGGTCTCGTCGGCGCCGAGGGGTGCCCCGTGGACGTCGTGGGTTCCCGCCTTCTTCGGGGCGCCCCAGCCGATCACCGTCTTGCAGCAAACCAGGACGGGCTTGCCGTCGGGAGCCAAGGCCCGGGCGAAGGCGTCGTCCAGGGCGGCGGCATCGTGGCCGTCCACGTCGCGGATCACGCGCCAGCCATAGGCTTCGAACCGGGCCGGGGTATCGTCGGTGAACCAGCCCTGGACGTGCCCGTCGATCGAGATGCCGTTGTCGTCGTAGAGGACGACCAGCTTCTCCAGCCCCAGCGTGCCGGCCAGCGAGCAGGCCTCGTGGGAGATGCCCTCCATCAGGCAGCCGTCGCCGACGAAGACGAAGGTTCGGTGGTCGACGATCGCGTGGCCGGGGCGGTTGAATTCGTCGGCGAGCAGCCGTTCGGCCAGCGCCATGCCGACCGCGTTGCAGATCCCCTGGCCGAGCGGGCCGGTGGTGGTCTCCACGCCGGGCGTGATCCCCCATTCCGGATGGCCGGGGGTGCGGGAATGGAGCTGGCGGAAAGCCTTCAGCTCATCGAGCGGGAGGTCGTAGCCGGTCAGGTGCAGCAGCCCGTAGAGCAGCATGGAGCCGTGGCCGTTGGACAGCACGAAGCGGTCGCGGTCGGGCCAGCGCGGGTCGGCGGGATCATGGCGGAGGTGGCGGTTCCACAGGGTCTCCGCGATGTCGGCCATGCCCATGGGCATGCCGGGGTGGCCGGACCTGGCCTTCTCCACCGCGTCGATCGCGAGCATGCGGAGCGCGTTCGCCAGGGTGCGTCGGTCCGTCGCCGGGGCCTGGGCCTCGGCGGTCAGCGTCTCAGTCATCGCGTTTCCTCCGCGGGCGTTTTTACGATTGCCCTTTTCAGTGGGCCTTCTTCTTGCGATCCATCAGCTGCCAGATCAGCGGCGTGATGATCAGCTGCATGGCGAGCGCCATCTTGCCGCCGGGGCAGACGATGGTGTTGGGCCGGGACATGAAGCTGTCCTTCAGCATCGACAGCAGGTAGGGGAAGTCGATGCCCCGCGGGTTGCGGAACCGGATCACCAGCATGCTCTCGTCGGCGCTGGGGATGTCGCGGGCGATGAAGGGGTTGGACGTGTCCACCGTCGGCACCCGCTGGAAATTGATGTCGGTCAGGCTGAACTGCGGGCAGATGTAGTTCACGTAGTCGGGCATCCGCCGCAGGATCGTGTCGACGATCGCCTCCTGGCTATGGCCGCGCGAGATCTTGTCCCGGTGGAGCTTCTGAATCCATTCCAGGTTGATGATCGGCACGACGCCGATCAGCAGGTCGGCATGGCGGGCGGCGTCCACCGTCTCGGTCTTCACGGCACCGTGCAGCCCTTCGTAGAACAGCAGGTCGGTCGGCTCGGGCAGGGGCTCCCACGGGGTGAAGGTGCCGGGCTCCTGGCCGTAGGGAGCCGCCTCCTCCGCGTTGTGCAGGTATTTGCGGGTCGTCCCGGTGCCGGTCTCGCCGTAGCCCTGGAACAGCGCCTCGACCTCCTCGAACAGGTTCGCCTCGGGGCCGAAATGGCTGAAGCTGGTCAGTCCCTGGCGCTGGGCCTCGGCGAGGCGCTGGCGCATCTCGGCGCGGTCGTAGCGGTGATAGGCGTCACCCTCGATGATCGCGGCGGTGATCTGCTCCCGGCGGAAGATCTGCTGGAAGGTGTGGCGGACCGTGGTGGTGCCGGCGCCCGACGATCCGGTGATGGCGATGATGGGATGCTTGACGGACATGGGATCATGATCCTCCTGCTGCGCCGGCCGGCAGGCGGAACAGCGAGCGGGTGTTGAACAGGGGCGAGTCGAACACCCGGTCCTCGCCCCGGTCGTGGGCCTCGTGGTAGCGGACGATGCGCTCGACCTCGGCCTTCGAGCCCAGGATCAGCGGCACCCGCTGGTGGAGCGCCGTCGGCACCATGTCCAGGATGCGCCCGCGGCCGGTGGAGGCGGCACCTCCCGCCTGTTCCAGGATCATCGCCATGGGATTGGCCTCGTAGAGGAGGCGCAGGCGTCCGGGCCTGGCGGCGTCGCGCGTGTCCCACGGATACATGAACAACCCGCCGCGGATCAGGATGCGGTAGACCTCGGCGACCAGCGACGCGATCCAGCGCATGTTGAAGTCCTTGCCCCGGGGACCCGCCTTTCCCTGGACGCATTCCTCCACGTAGCGCCGGACCGGAGGCTCCCAGTAGCGCTCGTTCGACATGTTGACCGCGAACTCGCCGGTCTCCTCCGGCACGCGCATGTCGGGATGGGTCAGGTTGAAGTTGCCGACCTCGCGGTCCAGGGTGAAGCCGTGGACGCCGGCGCCCAGCGTGACCACGATCATGGTGGTCGGGCCGTAGAGCGCGAACCCTGCCGCCACCTGCTCGGTGCCCGGCCGCAGGAAGTCGGCCTCGGTCGGGTCGGCGTCGCCCGGCGGTGCCCGCAGGATCGAGAAGATGGTGCCGACCGTCACGTTGACGTCGATGTTGGAGGAACCGTCGAGCGGGTCGAACACCAGCAGGTGCCGGCCCTTCCGGTGCGGCGGAGGAACGGCGTAGAACTCGGCCATTTCCTCCGACGCCATGCCGCAGACCTTGCCGCCCCAGCTGCATGTATCCAGCATGATCTCGTTGGCGGTGACGTCGAGGGGCTTCTGCTCCTCGTCGTGGACGTTGATCCCGGGGGCGGTTCCGGGAGCGGTCCGGTGCTTGTGGAGCGGCCCGCGCGACACGGTGACCCCGATCAGCTTGCAGGCGGTCTGGACATCGTTCAGCAGCGCGGTCAGTTCGGCGTCAGGACCGCCGCGTCGGCGCTGGTCCTCGATGATGAACTTCGCGAACGTCATGCTGCGATGCGGCATATGACTTCTCCCTGGGAAATCGTCGTCGTTCTTATTGTTTGCTTATGTTTGTAAGCTTGGCGGGGCTATTGAGTAAAGACGCGGCTCGCGCGGATGTCGGCCTCCTCGATGGTCTGGAGCATGTCGGCGTCGAGCACGCCGCCCCGGGCGAACAGCCGGTTGGCCTGGCGCAGGCGGGCGCGGTCGAGCGCGTTGCGGATCGAGCGGGCGTTGGCGAAGCGGGGCTGCTCCATGCGGCGCTCGATATATTCCCGCAGGGCGGCGGCGGCTCCGCCGGACAGGCGGTAATGCATCGATCCCGTCATGGATTCCGCGATGTCGAACAGCTCGTCCGATCGGAAGTCCGGGAAGTCCACGTGGTGGGCGATGCGCGATCCCATGCCCGGGTTGCTGGAGAAGAAGGTGTCCAGCCGGTCCTTGTAGCCGGCCAGGATGACCACGAGGTCGTCGCGGTGGTCCTCCATCACCTGGAGCAGGATCTCGATCGCCTCCTGCCCGTAGTCGCGCTCGTTCTCGGGCCGGTAGAGATAATAGGCCTCGTCGATGAACAGCACGCCGCCCATGGCCTTCTTCAAGGCCTCCTTGGTCTTGGGCGCGGTGTGGCCGATATACTGGCCGACCAGGTCGTCGCGGGTCACCGAGACCACATGGTCGCGGCGGATATAGCCCAGGCGGTGGAGGATGCCGGCCATGCGCCGGGCCACCGTCGTCTTGCCCGTGCCGGGGTTGCCGGTGAAGCTCATGTGCAGCGACGGCGGGTCGGTCGCGAGGCCGAGCTGCCGGCGCGCCTGGTCGATCAGCAGCAGGGCCGCGATCTCGCGGATGCGGGCCTTGACCGGGACGAGGCCGACCAGTTCGCGGTCGAGCTGTTCCAGGATCTCGCCGATGTTCGACGCGGCGTAGAGCGCGTCGAGATCGACGGAGGTCCGGGGGGAAGCCTGCGTGTCGGCGGCCAGCGCGGTCATGCCGCCCTCCTTGCCGGTTCCAGGGCGTTCCGCATGTCGGCCAGGACCTCCCGGTAGGAGCCGTCCGTTCCGCGGGCGCCGAAGATCGCCGAGCCGGCGACGAAGGTGTCGGCCCCGGCCTCCGCGACGGCGCGGATGTTGCCGGCCTTGATGCCGCCGTCCACCTCCAGCCAGATCTCCCGCCCGATTTCCGCCGCGTGGCAGTCGATCCGGCGGCGGACCTGGGCGATCTTGGCCAGCGCCTCCGGGATGAAGCCCTGGCCGCCGAAGCCCGGGTTGACCGACATGACCAGGATCAGGTCGAGCCGATCCATCACATGGTCCAGGTGCTGGAGCGGGGTGGCCGGGTTCAAGGCCAGCCCCGCCTTGCAGCCATGGTCCCGGATAAGCGCCAGGGTGCGGTCCACGTGCTCCGACGCTTCCGGGTGGAACGAGATGATGTCGGCGCCCGCCTTGGCGAACATCGGCACCAGCGCGTCCACCGGCTTGACCATGAGGTGGACGTCGATCGGGGCGCGGGTTCGGGGCCGGATCGCTTCGCAGACGAGCGGCCCGATGGTCAGGTTGGGAACGTAGTGGTTGTCCATCACGTCGAAATGGACGATGTCCGCCCCCGCCGCGATGACGTTCTCGACCTCTTCGCCCAGCCGGGCGAAGTCGGCCGACAGGATGCTGGGGGCGATCCGGAAGCCGCCGCTGCTCATTTCTTCGCTCCCTCAGTACCGCGCGCCCATGGGCTTCTCGGTCGCGTAGCTGCGGACGGTGTAGTTGACCTGGCGGCCGGGTCCCTCGGCGCGGACCAGCTCGAAGCCCTTCTCCTCGGCCGGGCGGTCGATGATGAAGGACATGCGGATGCTCTCGAAGCCCTTGCTCGCGTCGAAGGCCAGCACCTTGACGTATTTGCCCTTGTTCGCCTTGCGGCAGGCGTTGACCTCCATCATCACGCCGGCGGCGTCGACGATGTCGAACATCGGCGTGCCCCACATGTCCCAATAGGTGTTGCGGGGGTGGGGATCGTCGGTGGATTCGATCGCGACGGCCCAGCCCTGGCTGAGCGCGTAGGTGATCTGCTGCTTGATCTCGTCGTCCGTCAGGTCCGGAAGGAACGAGAACTGGCCCTGGGTCAGGCGCATGGGAATGGTCCTTCTTGGGTTCGCGGCGAACATGCGGTGAGGCTGTCCCGTGGAGCGGGGCCTAATGGTCTTGATGAGGTCGGCCTTCGCCCGTCAGGGCGAACGCCGACACATCGCATCCACTCTCCGGCCGCGCTGTCGGCGTCGGCCTTCGGCCGAGGCCGACCTACGGCTGACGGCTAGAAGGCGGGCGTCGGGGTCGGGACGTAGTCGACGCTGTCGGTCGAGGCGTAGTCGAACGTCACGTCCTTCCAGGTATCCAGCGCCGCGCGCAGCGGCTGGCACCATCTGGCCGCCCTGGCCAGGATCTCCGGCCCTTCGTTCCAGATGTCGCGCCCCTCGTTGCGGGCCTTGACCATGGTCTCCAGCGCCACCCGGTTGGCGACGGCTCCGGCCTGGATGCCGCCGGGATGGCCGATCGTGCCGCCGCCGAACTGGAGCACCACGTCGTCGCCCAGATATGTGAGAAGCTGGTGCATCTGGCCGGCATGGATGCCGCCGGACGCCACCGGCATCATCTTCTTCAGGCTGGCCCAGGGCTGGTCGAACAGGATGCCGTGCTCAAGCCGCTTCGGCACATGGGTCTCGCGGCAGGTATCGTAGATGCCGCGGATCACGTTGGGGTCGCCTTCCAGCTTGCCGACGACGGTTCCGGCGTGGATATGGTCGACGCCGGCCATGCGCATCCACTTGGCGATCACCCGGAACGACACCCCGTGCGACTTCTGGCGGGTGTAGGTCGAGTGCCCGGCGCGGTGCAGGTGCAGGATCATGTCGTTCCTGCGGGCCCACTTCGCCATGGACTGGATGGCGGTGTAGCCGATCACCAGGTCGATCATGATGATGACGCTGCCCAGCTCCCTCGCGAACTCCGCCCGCTCGTACATGTCCTCCATGGTGGCGGCGGTGACGTTCAGGTAGGTCCCCTTGATCTCGCCGGTCTCGGCGATCGCCTTGTTGACGCCTTCCATGCAGTAGAGGTACCGGTCGCGCCAGTGCATGAAGGGCTGGGAATTGATGTTCTCATCGTCCTTGGTGAAGTCCAGGCCGCCCTTCAGCGCCTCGTAGACGACCCGGCCGTAGTTGCGGCCGGACAGGCCCAGCTTCGGCTTCATGGTGGCGCCCAGCAGGGGACGACCATAGTTGTTCAGCCGCTCGCGCTCGGCGATGATACCGGTCGCCGGCCCCTGGAAGGTCTTCAGGTAGGCGGTCGGGATGCGCATGTCCTCGAGGCGCAAGCCTTTCAGGGGCTTGAAGCCGAAGACGTTGCCGATGATCGAGGCGGTCAGGTTGGCGATCGAGCCTTCCTCGAACAGGTCCAGGTCGTAGGCGATGTAGGCCATGTACTGGTCGGGAGCGCCCGGGATGGGATCGACCCGGTAGGCCTTGGCGCGGTAGTTCTCGCAGTCGGTCAGGCGGTCGGTCCAGACCACGGTCCAGGTCGCGGTGGAGGACTCGCCGGCGACGGCCGCGGCGGCTTCCTCCGGATCGACGCCGTCCTGGGGCGTGATGCGGAAGGCGGCGAGGATGTCGGTGTCCTTGACCTCGTAGTCGGGGTCCCAGTAGCCCATCTGCTTGTACTTGAGGACACCCGGCTTGTAGCGGGCCTTCTTGTCGGTGATGACGCGATCCGCGACCACTTCCATTATTCGTTTCCTCCCGCGATCGACCTGGAGGCTTCCAGGCGTGCCACGATTGACTTGGCCTTGACGGTATCAGCGGATCAGGTTAAGGAAAATTCAAATGTTTTGACCATTTACCCTAGGAATCCCTTGTCAATGACCCTGCGGCATTCCACGATCCGTCAGCTCCAGGTCTTCGTGGAGGCGGCGCACACGCTGTCCTTCGCCCGCGTGGCCGAGCGGCTGGGGCTGACGCCGGCGGCGGTGTCGTTCCAGATCAAGCAGATCGAGGGGCTGTGCGGCTTCGCCCTGTTCGAGCGGGTCGGCCGCCGGGTGGTCCTGACGGAGGCCGGGGCGGCCCTGCTGGAATATGCCTCGGTCGTCCTGAAGGCGCTGACCGACGCCGACGAGCGGATGCAGGAGTTGAAGGGGCTGAGCGGCGGCCACGCCCGGATCGGCTTGGTCAGCACCGCCAAATACATCATGCCCCGGATGCTGTCGCGCTTCCAGGCCGAGTACCCGCGGATCGCCATCCACCTGCACGAGGGCAACCGCCGCGACATCATCGCGGCCCTGCTGTCGGGGGAGGTGGACATCGCGGTCATGGGCAAGCCGCCCGACGACGCCGACGTGGCGGCCGACCCCTTCGCCCCGCATCCGTCCGTGCTGATCGCCCCGCCGGGCCACCGGCTGGCGGGCCAGAAGGAGATCCCCTTGGACGGGCTGGCGGAGGAACGCTTCATCGTCCGCGAGGAAGGGTCCGGCACCCGCGCGCTGATGGAGAACTTCTTCCGCGGCGCCGGCTTCACGCCCCGCATCGCGCTGACGTCGAGCAGCAACGAGACGATCAAGCAGGCGGTCATGGCGGGGATGGGCGTGGCGCTGATCTCCCGCCACACCATCGTGCTGGAGCTGCGCATGGGCCTGCTGACCGTCCTGCCGGTGCAGGGCCTGCCGCTGATGCGGAGCTGGTTCGTGGCCTGGCGCCGTCATATGCCCCTGCTGCCGGTCCATACCCAGCTCCGCCGCTTCCTGCTGGCCGAGGGAAAGTCGCTGATCGCCGGGATCGAGAGCGCCTATCGAACCGAGGGCTGAGGCGCCGGAATGACCTTTCGCGGCCAAGGAATTCTCCGACCCCGACCAATAGATACATAATACTATCTTAATAGGTAGCCTATCACTACAAAGCGGTTTAAAGTTGCGTTACAATAGGTATCGGTTTCGAGTGTTCCTCACCTGGGGATCGCCGCCCCGGAGTTCGCTGATGTCGCTGCGCCTGAAGATCCTTTCGGTGATGGCCCTGATCGCCGCGCTGATGATCGCCGTGAGCTGGATCCTGCTGCAATCCCTCGTGGTTCCCGGATTCGAGGCGCTCGAGGCGGGGGAGGCCCGGCGCAACCTGCTTCGGGTCGAGCAGGCGCTGGCGGCGGAGAACGAGGCATTCGGGCGGAACACGAACGACTGGGCGAAGTGGGACGAGACCGCGGCCTTCGTGACCGGCGGGCTGCCCGATTTTCCGGACCGCAACGTCTCCGCGGCGGTCCTCCGGGACATGGGCGTGGACATCCTGCTGGTGGTGGCGGCCGACGGCACCCTGGTCTACGGCACCTCGCTCGACGGCGACCGGCTGACCGAGGGCGCGCCGGCCGGGCTGACCCGCGAGATCCTTCCCCTGGCGCCTCCCGGCGATGCGTCCGGCGCGACCGACGGGATCGTGCTGAGCGACCGCGGGCCGGTCATGATGGCGGCCCGCGCGATCCAGCCGACCGACCGTAGCGGCCCCGTCCTGGGCATGCTGGTATTCGGGCGCGTGATCGATTCGGAGACGGTCGCGGTCGTCCGCCGGAGCGTCCAGCTCGACGTGGATTTCCTGTTCAGCGACCCGGTGACCGGAGCCGCCTTCCCCGAAGATGGCGGTCACAACCACCCGCCGGTGCTGGATCGCCGGGACGACGTGCTGGTCGCCACCGGAATGGTCGACGACATGCATGGCCATCACGCGATGATGGCCAGGGTGACCATGCCGCGCGACGCCGCCCTGGCCGCGGGACGCACGGTCCAGCTGGCCATGGCCCTGCTGGTGGTCGCCTGCGGCGCCGCGCTGGTGATCCTCTGGCTGATGCTCAACCGCCTGATCATGGCGCCGGTGCTGGCCCTGACCGACCATATCCTCTCGATCCGCACCACGGGCGACCTCGCCCGGCCGGGCCTGGCGGACCGCGGGGACGAGATCGGCGCGCTCGCGCGGGAGTTCGACGCCCTGCTGCGCCGGGTCGAAAGCCTGATCCAGGAGAGCGAGACGGCGCGCCGGTCGGCGGAGCAGGCGAGCCGGACCAAGACCGAGTTCCTGGCCTCCATGAGCCACGAGCTGCGCACGCCGCTGAACGCGATCATCGGCTTCTCCGAAATCATCCGGGACGCGATGTTCGGCGCCAGCAGCGCCCGGTACCAGGACTATGCCGAGGACATCCACCGCAGCGGCCAGCACCTGCTGGCGCTGATCAACGACATCCTGGACTTCTCCAAGGCCGAGGCGGAGCGAATCGAGCTGCACGAGGAAGCGGTCGACCTGCCGCGGGTCGTCGCGACCTGCCGGCATCTGGTCGAACCCATGGCCCGCGACGGCAACATCGACATCGCCGTCCAGTTCGCCGACCGGTCGGTCAGGCTGCTCTGGGCCGACGAGCTTCGGCTGCGGCAGATCCTCCTCAACCTGCTGACCAACGCGATCAAGTTCACCGCCCCGGGCGGCGAGGTCAGGATCCGGGTCGGCCGTCAGGCCGACGGCGGCGTCGAGATCCGGGTGGAGGACAACGGCATCGGCATGTCGCCGGAAGGCGTCGCCAAGGCGCTGGAGCCCTTCGGCCAGATCGAGAGCGCCCTGAGCCGGCGCCACAGCGGCACGGGGCTGGGGCTGCCCCTGGCCGCCCATCTGGTCAAGGCCCATGGCGGCCGGCTGGTCATCGAGAGTTCGCTGGGCTGGGGCACGACCGTCAAGGTCGGGCTGCCGCCCGCGCGCCTGATGGACGAGCGCCTGTCCGCCTGATCCCGATCGCTTCCGTCCCGGTCCGCGTCATCGTCCCGATCCGCGACCGGACGGCCCCGGAACAGCAGCCAGGCCCGGCTGAGCCGGTCGAGCCGGCGGGGATCGCCGGCGAGCCGTTCGACCGCGACCCAGCGGTTCCATTCCGGCGCGATGCTCCAGCCCGGCACGCCGACATGGGCCTGCGGCACGCGGTAATGGAAGACGGGACGGGCGGCGATCTTCTCCCGCGGCAGCCGGTGCCGGACCCGGGCGGGGTCGACGTGGAGCAGCAGCGGCAACAGGTCCAGCCCACGGTCGCGGGTTGGATTGGCCGCGAGGTAGTCGTCGATGAAGCCGGCGAGATCCGGCGCGTAGTCCGGATGCAGGACGCGCAGCACGTAGTCTTCCGGATAGGGCGGCGGCGTGGCCGTCCGCGTTCCCGGAAGGGTTCCGTGGGGTCCCGCCTGCGGCGAGCGCAGCCACCGGTCGAGCAGCATGAAGGCGCGCAGATGGGCCAGCAGGCAGCCGACCCCAAGCCCGGGCACGTCGATGTTGAAGTGCAGACCCAGCGACCCGAACTGGGGCGACCCGAATCCCGGCGAGCCGAACCGGATGGCGCCGTTGCCGGTCGCCCCGGCTTCCCGAAGCACCGCGACGGCCTCGTCCACCTCGGGCAGCCGGTCCGGCGGCAGCGGTGCCGTGATCAGTTCGCGCGGGACGATGCCGCCGGCCAGCCTGCCCAGCCAGGCGGCGCCTGCGGGGCTCGGCCGGAGCCGCAGGCTGCCGGCATGGCGCTGGGGATGGGTGTGGCGGAGGTCCAGCTCGACCGCCAAGTCGCCGATCTCGGTCCCGCGGATCGAGAAGGCATGGGGATCCTCCTCCAGCGGCAGGCCGCCCAGCCGGACGGCCAGGACCCGCGCCGCCTCGGCGACTCCGATGCCCATGAACTCGATCTCGACGCCCACCTGCCGCACCGTGCCGCCCGCGGTGCGGGCGGTCGGCAGGGCTTCGAAGCGGGACCCGAAGGCGGAGTCCGGTATCAGTCCGTCGCGGCGCACTGGCGGCTCGCCTCCGCATGGCAGGCGACCAGCCGGCTGGTCAGCTCGTCTTCCGGCACCGGGCAACCGGCCTGCTCCAGGTCCGCGCGCACCTTGCGCAGCACGTCCTCGTGCCCCGGCTCGTCGCGGTCGACCTTGACGACGGACCGCGCGTAGGTCTCCAGCTCGGTGCCGGTGAGGGACAGCCTGCGGCCGGCCCAGAGACCGAGCAACAGGTTGCGCCGGGCGGTCACGTAACCCTCGGTCGCGTCGAACGGACAGGGAGCCTCGAGCTCCGGGACGGTATGCTTGTGGTGGGAGGCGGGCATCGGTTGTCTCCTCGCGAGAAAGGGCTGACGGTGACCTGCAGCCTGCGGTTTCTGAGAAGGAACCATGTCTTGAACCCTCCAGATGCACGGCGTGCAGGTGGAGAGGTCCGACATCGCGGCGCTCGCTGGAGCTGCCGCCAGAGGGGCCCGGACCCCCGATACGAATTACGTGGGGGTGGCGGTGCGGTACTTCAATCCTCGGGCGGGGCGCTGTCGCCGGGACATCCGTGCGACGCCGATATCACCGGCTTGCCACAGGGGGACGGCATATCCAGAGATGTAACTCGCTGCCTGTACCGGGACTAAGCGCCGGCAGCCGGATGTTCACCGGGTGACCGGCCGTACGTGGAAACCATAGAGGGTGATCGGGGAATGCCTGTCGTGACCGTCGTTCAGTGGCTCTTGTACCTCCTTCTCTCCCTCTCCCTCGTCATGCTGTTCGCCCTCAGCTGCAACCTGCTCGGCCTTTCCGTCGCCTTCCTGCGCTCCCGCCGGAGAGCCCTGCGCACGGGACCCGAGCGCCTGGTCGTCACGGCTCCCGAAGATCATCCGAAAGTCCTGGTCCAACTGCCCGCCTTCAACGAGGGCATGCTGATCGAGCGGGCGATCCGCGCCGCCGATCTGGACTGGCCGCGCGACCGGCTCGCCATCCAGGTGCTGGACGACAGCACCGACGGATCCGAGGAGATCTCGAGGCGCTTCGCCGACGAACTGCGCCGCACCGGGGTGGACATCACGGTGATCCACCGGCGCGACCGCGCCGGCTTCAAGGCGGGTGCGCTGGCCAACGGGCTTGGCCGTGACGACAGCCCCTTCGTCGCGATCTTCGACGCCGACTTCGTCCCGCCTGCCGATTTCCTGAAGCGCACCGTCCCGATCCTGGCGGCGGACCGCGGCATCGCCTTCGTGCAGGCCCGGTGGGAGCACCTGAACGCCGGGCAGAACCTGCTGACCCGCGCCCAGGCCGTGATGCTGGACGCCCATTTCGGGGTCGAGCAGTCGGTCCGCTCGGCGACCGGCCTGGTGCTGCCGTTCAACGGGACCTGCGGCGTCTGGCGGCGCGAGGCGATCGATGACGCCGGCGGCTGGACCGCCGACACGCTGACCGAGGACCTGGACCTCTCGGTGCGCGCCCATCTCGCCGGCTGGCGCGCCGCCTATGCGCCCGACGTGGCGGCGCCCGGCGAGTTGCCGACGACGCTGGCCGCCTGGCGGACCCAGCAGCACCGCTGGAACAAGGGCTTCGCCCAGGTCGCCCGCAAGCTGCTGCCGGCGGTCTGGCGCTCCGGCCTGCCCACCTTGTCCAAGCTGGCGCTGACGCTGGAGGTCGGGCAGTCGCTGTTCTGCCCGCTGGCGGCCCTGTGCCTGACCACCTCGCTGTCGCTGCTCTGGATGGAGGCCGGCCAGCAGCCGCTGGCGCTGTCGGTCCTGGGACTGGTCGCGACCGCCATGGGCGTCTTCTCGGCGACCACCTTCGTCACCCTGGGCCAGGTGGCGCTGGGCCGCCGGCCGCTGCGCGCCGTCCCGCTGAGCATCCTGGCCGCGATGACGCTGACCTCGGGCCTGATCCTGTCCAACTCGCGCGCGGTGTACGAGGCCGCCGTGGGCAGGCAGTCGCCCTTCGTGCGCACGCCCAAGATGGGCGGCGGCCCGGTTATCCCCGCGGCGCCGGTGCGCCGCGCCGGCCCGACCGGCATTCCGGAGATCGTGCTGGGGGGCTGCCTGTTCTTCACGATGGTGCTGCACGAGGGCTGGTACTCGCCCCTGCTCGGCACGACCATCCTGGGCCTGGCCGTGGTCGGCGGCGCGTTGTTCAGGGAGCGCTGGCAGGTGCTTCGCGCGGTGGTGCCGTAACCCGGCCCCGGCGTTCCGGCGGGATCGCCACGCAGGTCAGCACCAGCGAGAGCGGCCGGCCGGTCCGCGGGTCGGCCGGTTCCCGCAGGTCGGCCACCCGCCAGCCGCCGTCCCGCAGGTCCCCGATCCAGGTTTCGAGCGTCCGGAAATACCAGGGCATCGGGCTCCAGGGTTCGCCGCCGGGGCCGCCGAACCCGGCGAAACTCTCCTCGCGCCAGCCGTCGGCATAGGGGCCGTCGCCGCAGGCGGTCCAGGGATGCACCGTCTGGATCACCAGCGCTCCGGCCGACGCGCAGGCCGCCAGGGCCCGGAGCAGGCCCGACAGATCCTCGTCCAGCAGCGCGAAATTGGCCGCGACGGCGTCGAACGGTCCGCCGAGGCGACCGGGATCGGCGGCGATCGCGGCGTAATCGGCATGGAGATACCCGCCGTCCGGATCGGCCTCGCGGGCGAGCCGGACCAGTTCGGCGCTGCCGTCGGCGCCGGTGACCCGGCAGCCCGCTTCGTCGCGCAGGCGGCGGGCGAGCCAGCCTTCCCCGCAGCCGAGGTCCAGGACGTGGGCGGGACGCAGGCGGGCCACGGCCCCGAGGATGGCCGAGTCGGTTCCCGCCCGGCGGCTGGCGATCGCTCCCGACCGCACCGCGGCGGTCCACCGCCCGGCATTGTCGTGCCAGGACCCCTGGATTCTCCGGTCCGTCGGTGAAGCCGACATGGTGCTCTCCCGGTTTCGGCGGTAATCCTGCGGACACTATAGTCATATACCTTTGGCCTTGCGGGCGCATTCCGGCGCGGCTGGACAGGATATGGATGTTCACGTATTGTTCTTTTGCTGGATGTCTTTCGAACCTGATGGGAGGCGAGGGCCATGACTGTGATGAGGCTGTACTGGATGCCGCGGACCCGGTCCATGCGGACGCTCTGGCTGCTGGAGGAGGCGGGATGCCCGTATGAGAGGGTCCTGGTCGATCTTTCCACCGGAGCCCAGTCCACGCCGGAGTACCGCCGCGTCAACCCCATGGCCAAGGTCCCGGCGCTGGTGGACGGGGAGGCCGTCGTCGCCGAGTCGGCGGCGATCTGCGCCTACGTGGCCGACCGCTGCCCCGAAGCGGGCTTGGCGCCGCCGGTCGGCGATCCGGCGCGCGGCCGCTATCTCCAATGGCTGTTCTTCTCCGCCGGTTGCGTGGACCCCGCCTTTTCCGAGCGGATGAACGGCTGGACGACCGACAGCGCCGCAACGGGATGGGGCAGTTTCGACCGGGTCTTCGCGGTCCTGGACGAGGCGCTGGCCGATGCCGGGAAACGGGGCGGCTGGATCCTGGGCGAACGCTTCTCCGCCGCCGACGTGCTGCTCGGCATCGACCTGCACTACGGCATGGACATCATCGGCATCGTGCCGCGCCGCCCCGCGTTCGAGGAGTATGTCAGGCGCTGCCTGGACCGCCCGGCGTTCCAGCGGGCGCTGGCGATCGACGCGGCGGGCGCGTGATGGCCGGCCCTTCCAGGCCCGGGGCCGGGACCGGCAGCGTCGTCCCTTGCCTGCGCTATCGCGATGCGCCCGCCGCGATCGACTGGCTGTGCGATGCCTTCGGCTTCGAGCGGCATGCGGTCTATCCGAACGGCGACGGCACCATTGCCCATGCCGAGATTGCCACGGGCCGGACCGGCGGCCGGGGTATGGTCATGCTCGGTTCCGCGGTCGAGGGCGAATATGGGGCCTTGATGCGCCAGCCGGACGAGTTGGGCGGCGCCAACACCCAGGGCACCTATGTGGTGGTGGAGGATGTCGACGCGCATTACGCCCGCGCCAGGGCGGCCGGCGCGCGGATCGCCATCGACATCAGGGACCAGGACTATGGCGGCAGGGACTATACCTGCCGCGACCCCGAGGGCCATGTCTGGACCTTCGGAAACTACGATCCCTGGGCGGAGTGACGACTGCGGCGCGGAGTTCTCAGAACTCCGCGTCCAGCTCCGGCAGTTCGTCGGGTTCCATCCTCGCGGCCTCGAACCATTCGGCCATGTCGGGCAGGGACAGGATATTGGCGCAATAATCCGAGCAAGCCTTGTCAAGCTTGACGTCGTAGGTCTGGAAGCGGGTGGTCACCGGCGCGTACATCGCGTCCGCCATGGTCGGCGTGGCCCCGAACAGGTAGGGACCGCCGTATTTTCCCAGGCAGTCGCGCCAGATGTCGGCGATCCGCTCGATGTCGGCGAGCGCCCCCGCCCAGACCTTGAAGCCGGGATAGTGCCGCTTCAGGTTCATCGGCAGGGCCGAGCGCAGCCCGGCGAAGCCCGAATGCATCTCCCCGCAGATCGAGCGGCAATGGGCGCGGGCGCCCGTATCCTCGGGCAGCAGGCCCTTGCCGGCCGGCCTGACCTCGTTGAGGTATTCGCCGATCGCCAGCGTGTCCCAGACCGAGTTGCCGCCATGGATCAGGCAGGGCACCAGGATCGACGGGGACAGCAGCAGGATCTCCGCCTTGGCCGATGAGTCGTCGAGCGGAATGATCCGCTCCTCGAACGTCAGCCCCGACATCCGTGCCAGGAGCCAGCCCCGAAGCGACCACGAGGAATAGTTCTTGCTGCTGATGACGAGGGTGGCATCGGCCATGGCTGGGGTCCCTCCTGGGCGGGCTGCCGTTCGATGCCCCAAGGATTGCGTGCATGGCGCTTGCAAGTCCAGAAGAAACGCTGTTGCTTGAAGGGGCTTTTGCCTATCATTTCGTATAGGCGAGGGCAGGGATTTTGGCGCGATTATTTCTTGGGCGGGCTGCCGAGTTCTTGTGCAATCGGGTTTTCCGCGAGCTTTTCGTTCGTTCTGAAATAAAGAAATCCACTCAGCGGATCGGGTGAACGCGTATGATTTACCAGCTGTACCAGCACCAGTCCGACATCCTCGATCCGTTGCGCTGGATGGCGAGGAGTTCCAGCGCCGTCTTCGGCCATCCCTGGCCGGGAATCGGCACGGGCGCCGTGGCGCGGCGGCTGTCGGCGGCGCTGGAGGTGCTGTCCTGCATGGGAACCACCCACACCCGCCCCGATTTCGGCATCCGCTCGGTCACCGTGGGCCACCGGGAGGTCGGCGTGACCGAGGAGGTGGTCCACCGCACCCCGTTCTGCTCGCTGGTCCGCTTCCGCAAGGACGTGTCGGTGCAGGAGCCGAGGGTGCTGGTGGTCGCCCCCATGTCCGGCCACTTCGCGACCCTGCTGCGCGGCACCTGCCAGACCATGCTGGCCGAGCACGACGTCTACATCACCGACTGGCACAATGCCCGCGACGTGCCGCTGTCCGAGGGACGGTTCGATTTCGACTCCTATGTCGACCACCTGATCGGGTTCTTCGAGTTCCTGGGGCGCGACTGCCACGTGGTGGCGGTCTGCCAGCCCTCGGTCGCGGTGCTGGCGGCGGTCGCGGTGATGGCCCAGTCCGACAACCAGTCCCAGCCGCGCAGCATGACCCTGATGGCCGGCCCGATCGACACCCGCGTCAGCCCGACCAAGGTCAACGAGCTGGCCATGTCCAAGCCGATCGAGTGGTTCGAGGAGAAGATGATCTCGACCGTGCCGCTGCGCCATGCCGGCGCCCTGCGGCGGGTCTATCCGGGGTTCGTGCAGCTGGCCGCCTTCATGCAGATGAACCTGGAGCGCCACGTCAAGGCGTACCGCGACATGTACGAGCATCTGGTCGCCGGGGAGGACGAGAAGGCCCGCGCGATCCGCACCTTCTACGACGAGTACCTGGCCGTGATGGACCTGCCGGCCGAGTTCTTCCTGCAGACGGTCCGGCTGATCTTCCAGGAGCACGCGCTGCCGCTGGGCACGCTGGAATGGCACGGCAGGCGGGTCGAGCCCGCCGCGATCCGCCGCACCGCCCTGTTCACCGTCGAGGGCGAGAACGACGACATCTGCTCGGTCGGCCAGACGCTGGCGGCCCAGGATCTCTGTACCGGGCTGCGCCCGCACCTGAAGCACCACCATCTCCAGGCCGGGGCCGGCCATTACGGCGTGTTCAACGGCCGGCGCTGGGGGGGCCAAGTCTATCCCATGCTGCGCATGATCATCCAGGCCAACGACTGAGCCGCGCGAAGCTCGCCGGCGGCGAGTCAAACCTCGCCAATCCGCGCGCCTTGCGCTACATAAGGCGCAACATCGACGGGAGGCCGTTGCGGTGGCGTCCCGTCGCACCCTGATCCACGTGAATTTGGTCGGAGAGACGCATGGCGTCCTATCAATACGTCTTTGTCATGAAGGGGCTGACCAAGATCTACCCCGGCGGCAAGAAGGTGCTGGATAACGTCTGGCTGTCTTTCTACCCCGGAGCCAAGATCGGCGTGCTGGGCGCGAACGGCGCCGGCAAGTCCACGCTGATGAAGATCATGGCCGGCATGGACAAGGACTTCAACGGCGAGGCCTGGACCGCGGAGGGAGCCACCGTCGGCTACCTGTCGCAGGAGCCGCAGCTGGACGAATCCAAGACCGTGCAGGAGAACGTCATGGAGGCCCTGGCGGGCACCAAGGCGCTGCTCGACCGGTTCGAGGAGGTCAGCATGAAGCTCGGCGAGGTCGAGGACCCCGACGAGATGACCGCGCTGATCGACGAGCAGGCCGAACTGCAGGAGAAGATCGAGGCGGCCGACGCCTGGGACCTGCAGCGCACGGTCGAGATCGCCATGGACGCGCTGCGCTGCCCGCCGCCCGACAGCGCGGTCACCAAGCTGTCCGGCGGCGAGCGCCGGCGCGTGGCGCTGTGCAAGCTGCTGCTCCAGAAGCCCGACCTGCTGCTGCTCGACGAGCCGACCAACCATCTAGACGCCGAGTCCGTCGCCTGGCTGGAGAAGTTCCTGGAGGACTACAAGGGCACCGTCGTCCTGGTCACCCACGACCGCTACTTCCTCGACAACGTCACCGGCTGGATCCTGGAGCTGGACCGCGGCCAGGGCATCCCGTACGAGGGCAACTACTCCGCCTGGCTGGAGCAGAAGCAGAAGCGGCTGGAGCAGGAATCCAAGACCGAGGCCAACCGCCAGAAGACCCTGGCGCGCGAGCTGGAATGGATCCGGCAGTCGCCCAAGGCCCGCCAGACCAAGAGCAAGGCGCGTATCTCCGCCTACGAGACGATGCTGGCGGAGAGCGGCAAGGCGCAGAACACCGACGCCCAGATCATCATCCCGACCCCGCCCCGGCTGGGCGGCGTGGTGATCGACGCCGAGAACATCGCCAAGGGCTTCGGCGACCGGCTGCTGTTCGAGAACCTGAGCTTCCGCCTGCCGCCCGGCGGCATCGTCGGCGTGATCGGCCCGAACGGCGCCGGCAAGACCACGCTGTTCCGCCTGATCACCGGCCAGGACCAGCCCGACGAGGGCAGCTTCAAGGTCGGCGACACCGTCAAGCTGGGCTATGTGGACCAGAGCCGCGACACGCTGGCGCCTAACAAGACGGTGTGGGAGGAGGTCTCCGACGGCCTGGACGTGATCGAGCTGGGCAAGCGCTCGATGCCGAGCCGGGCCTATGTCGCCGCCTTCAACTTCAAGGGCAGCGACCAGCAGAAGAAGGTCGGCCAGCTCTCCGGCGGCGAGCGCAACCGCGTCCACCTGGCGAAGATGCTGAAGTCCGGCGCCAACGTCCTGCTGCTCGACGAGCCGACCAACGACCTGGACGTCGATACGCTGCGGGCGCTGGAAGATGCGCTGGAAGGCTTCCCCGGCTGCGCCGTGGTGATCAGCCACGATCGCTGGTTCCTGGACCGTATCGCGACCCACATCCTGGCCTTCGAGGGCGAGAGCCACGTCGAGTGGTTCGAGGGCAACTATCAGGACTACGAGGCGGACCGCAAGCGCCGCCTGGGCCACGAGGCCGACCAGCCGCACCGCATCAAGTACAAGCCGCTGGTGCGGGCGTAACCGGGACGCGTCTCCGCCGGTCACCCTTAAGGGCGTGATCGGCGGAGATCTCCGCTTTCCCATGAACCTTGGACCCGATCCGGAGTTGTAAAGAGACCGCCAGCCAGATCGGGTTCTCGACATGACTTCGCGCAGACCGCTTTCGCCTCCCGAAGCAGCGGACTGGCCGGACGAGGAGTTCCCCCGTTTCAAGCGGCCCGTCGGTGCCGCCGCCCAACCCTGCGGGCCTGCGGAACCGGCCCCGGCGCGAAGGCCGCCGCCCGCGCCGCCGCGCCGGGGCGGGCGGTTCGCCCTGGGATTCCTGGCGGGCTTCCTGCTGGCGGGGATCGGGCTGGGCTTCGCGACCTATGTGCTGATCGTCGACGTGCTGGGTCCCGCCCGTCCGGCGGCGCCGACCGCGGTCGTGATCGAACCGGAAGTGCTGGGCGCCCCGCTTCCCCTGGGCGGGGAGGAGGAGGCGCTGACGCCGCGGCCGGAACCGCCGCCGGCACCGCCGGCCGCGGAACCCCCGCCGCCCGGACCGGCGGGGCCGACGCCGCTGAGCGGCGCCCGCCTGTTCGTGCATCATTACGTCGTTCCGCCGCTCGCCACGGTCGCCGCCGACGTGGTCGGGGCCCTGCGGTCCGACGGGCTGACCGTCATCGATACGCGCACCGTCCAGGCCAGCATCTCCGCCGGCAACGTTCGCTATTTCTTCCCGGAGGACCGGGACGCGGCGGCCAGCCTCGCCGAGCGGCTCAGCGGACTCTATCGCGAGCGGTTCGGGGGGCAGGATTTCCGGGTCATCGACTTCACCCACTACGACCCGAAGCCGCGTCAGCGCACGATCGAAATCTGGCTGCCCGGATGACCGGCCGTGTCCGGGGTCAGCGCCCCGGAACCTCGGTGATCGCCACGTGCCCGGGATGCGCGGCCACGCGGCTCAGCCAGGCCAGCACCGACGGGTAGGGCTTCAGGTCGAAGCCGCCCTCGTGGGCGACATGGGTATAGGCGTAGAGCGCGATGTCGGCGACGGTGTAGGTATCGGCGACGAAGAACCGGTTCAGCGCCAGGTGGGCTTCCATCACGTCGAGCGCGGCATAGCCGGCGATCCGCTTCTGGACCACGGATTCCTGGCGCCAGGGCGTCATCTCGACGCCGTGGGTCAGCCAGAAGCGGACGGTCGCGATGTTCGGCTCGTGGCTGTACTGCTCGAAGAACATCCATTGCAGCGCCTGGGCGTGGGCGAACCGGTCGGCCGGAAGGTATGGCGTGCCGTCCGCCAGGTAATGCAGGATCGCGTTCGATTCCGGCAGCAGCCGCCCGTCGTCCAGCTCCAGCAGGGGAATACGGCCGTTCGGGTTCTTCGCCAGGAACTCCGGCGTGCGGGTCTCGGCCTTGTCGATGTCGAGCGGGACGTACTCGTAGCCCTGCCCGAGCAGGGCCAGCATCAGCCTCGCCTTGTACCCGTTGCCCGAGCAGGGATCGTCGTAGAGCCGCATGGTGCCTCCGGATGCTGGGAGCGGTCGAACGTGCCCGCCGATGATAGCCGGCGGATGATAACCGATGGCCGCGAATTTCCAGTATGCCGCGAGCGCATGCTGTCGGGACGGGGGTGCGGCGCGTTACCCTGTGGTTTCCATCTTCCGGACACCGCGTACAGGTACCCAGCCCATGACGATACCGCCAAACCTTCACGCAGAAGAGCCGAACGACCTGGAGCCGTTCGACGATCCCCTTCTCGCGCCGGAGCAGCCTTCCGCCTTCCAGCGGACGATCCGCTACCGGCTGGCGGAGTGGAAGCCCGACGAGGCGGTGCTGGTGCTGGACCTGCTGCCGCGCCACCTGAACCGCGGCGGCGTCGTCCATGGCGGCGTGCTCGCCACCCTGATCGACACCGTCGGCGGCTTCGCCGGCACCTTCTGCACCGTTCCGGGCAACAAGCGCGGCACGGTCACGCTGTCGCTGACCACCAGCTTCCTGGGGCAGGCCAGCAGCGGCACGCTCCGCGCGGTCGGCCGCCGGCGCGGCGGCGGCCGCAAGATCTTCATGGCGAGTTGCGAGGTCTTCGACGCCGAAGGCAACCTGATCGCCATGGGCGAGGGCACCTACCGCTACCGCAGCGGCAGCGAGAACCCGGAGGGCGTGCCGGTCGGGTGATCGGCTTCGTTAGAGTCGGCAATCAGCAGCAGGACAATTTTACCGCATCTTTCTCAGGATATTTATATTGATTCGCGGCATATCCGTGGGAACAAACTACCTTAAGAGGAAGCTGGGCGGAGCTTACGGGCGGCCCGCGACCGCCCTGCGGGAATTTCTGTTCGATGGTGCGACGATGAGCGAAGCGATCTCTGATTTTGACCCGCAGTCGGGAGATGGATGCGAGCTCATCATAACCTTGAACCAGGGGCCGCTCGCGACCTCTCGGTCGAGGCATATGCCGGCCGATGCCTTACTATCCGGATCGACGCTTCAGGAAGTTGCGGTCACATCCGGGATCCGGTTCCGCAGACTGTTCGGCAGGGCGGACGGATCCAGCGGGGAAGCCCCGGCCGGCCGGCAGTTCGGTGCCAAGCGGTCCGCCGCTTCAAGGCTGGAGGCATTCTTCGCGGCGGAACCCGTTGGCGAACGGATGGGCCGAAGACAGTTGGAAGAGATCGCGGAGCGTCTGGCAGCATGCCCGGAGATCGCCGCCGCCTACGTCAAGCCCCCTGCTGCTCCGGCCACGCTGCTGGGGACCCCGGATGTCGGGCGGGTCGATCCGGGCCTCAAGGGCAAAGTCCCGCTCGGCCCCATGCCGTCGGGGATTTCCGATTTCACAGGTTCCCAGTCCTATCTGGAACCGGCTCCCGGAGGTGTCGATGCGTTCCATGCCTGGTCCCTGGCGGGCGGGCGTGGCGAAAAGGTGCGGATCATCGATGTCGAGGGTGGTTGGCAGTTCACCCATGAAGCCTTGAGAGCGGGGTCGGTCGGATTGCAGGGCGGAACTTCGATAGATCCCTCATGGCGGGATCATGGGACGGCGGTCCTGGCGCTGCTCGGCGGCTCCCATGGCGTCATGGGCGTGGCGCCCGGCTGCCAGTTCGGCGGCGTCTCCATTTTTCGGGAGAATGGCAGGGTAGGAAGCGCCGAGGCCATTTATGACGCGGCGGCAACGTTGGAGCCGGGTGACATCATCCTTGTCGAGATACACCGGCCCGGACCCCGCTACCAACTTTCAGTGATGCCCTACCAGGAGGGATACATCGCCACGGAATGGTGGGACGATGATTTCGCCGCGATCCGCAAAGTGGTGGACGACGGCATCGTCGTCGTCGCCGTGGCAGGAAATGGGGGAGAAAATCTTGATGATCCCCTTTACGATAGCGGATTGCCGGGCTTTCCTCACCAATGGCGCAATCCTTTCCGGCGTGGTACCCGCGACTCGGGCGCGATCCTCGTCGGGGCGGGAGCGCCGCCCCGCGGCAGTCACGGCCCCGACCGCTCGCGCCTGGACTTTTCCAACTACGGAAGCGCCGTCGATGCGCAAGGCTGGGGACGTGAGGTAGTCACCGCCGGGTATGGGGACCTCCATGGCGGAGCGGACGAGGATCGCTGGTATACGAGAAGCTTCAGCGGTACCTCGAGCGCAGCCGCCATGGTCGCCGGCGTGCTGGCCTGTATCCAGGGCATCCGGCGGGCCGCGGGACTCGCCCCGCTGAACCCCGGCCAAGCGCGCGACCTGCTTCGGGCCAGCGGGACTCCGCAGGTGGGGACTCCTGGTCAGCCGGTTGCTAGACGAATCGGCAGTCGACCCGATCTGAAGGCTTTGATTGCACTGGCGCTGTCATTCGCCTGATGCGCGGAGTATCGCTCGGCGATAGCCCTTGTGGCTTGCTTGACTCTCGCTAAAGATAGTTATCTCGCTGCTTGGAAGGTGTGTTATTGTAACTACCCCATACCGACTGATCGTCGCGCGGGTCCCGCTTGCGGCGCATGTCTCGGTTCATGGGGCGGGTTGAGAATAACCTGTCTGGTCGGAGGTTGCGTATGGAGATCGTTCTTACCGTGACGCCTGAGGCCGCGCGCTGGCTGCGTGAAGGCAATGTCAAGGAGAATGAGGAAGCCCAGCGCATCTCCAAAACCGTCCGGTCGCTCGGCGTCAGGCTGGTTCCCATGCATAAGCATATCCGGGGACGGGATGGCGGGCTCTCCACCTTCTTCATCATCGAAGGCGCGAAGCCCTGGCAGGTTGAGGCGATCACCGGCAAATTGCGCGGCATGAAGGCCGTTACGGGCGCTTACGCAAAGCCTGATGCAGCACCCGCTTCCGGGTTGGTCTCCGCACCCCTGAGCCGGGTCGGCTTCAGCCCGCGGTAACGGCATCCCCTGCGATAGCCACAGGCATGCGCCGGATCAGGGTTCCCGCGCATGCCTGCACAGCCGGAACAAGTCACCCCCGCATCTCGCGCAGCAGCTTGGCCGCCTCGATCGCCGAGTAGGTCAGGATCGCGTCGGCGCCGGCGCGCTTGAAGCCCAGCAGGGTTTCCATCACGACCCTGTCGTTGTCCAGCCAGCTGTTGGCCGTCGCGGCCTTCAGCATCGCGTACTCGCCGCTGACCTGATAGACGAAGGTCGGGACCGAGAAGGTCTGCTTCACGCGGGACACGATGTCCAGGTAGGGCATGCCCGGCTTGACCATGACCATGTCGGCGCCTTCCTGGAGGTCGAGGGCCACCTCGCGGAGGGCCTCGTCGGTGTTGGCCGGGTCCATCTGGTAGGTGCGCTTGTCGCCCTTCAGCAGCCCGCCCGAGTTCAGCGCGTCGCGGAACGGGCCGTAGAAGGCCGAGGCGTACTTGGCGGCGTACGAGCAGATGCGGACGAGCTGGTGGTTGCGCGCGTCCAGCGCGTCGCGGATGGCGCCGATCCTGCCGTCCATCATGTCGGACGGCGCCAGGATGTCGATGCCGGCGTCGGCCTGGGCCAGCGCCTGGGCGACCAGCACCTCCACCGTCTCGTCGTTCAGGATCACGCCGTCGCGCACCAGCCCGTCGTGGCCGTGGCTGGTATAGGGGTCGAGCGCCACGTCGCCGACCAGGCCCAGGTCCGGGAACTGGCTCTTGAGCGTGCGGATCGTGCGGCACATCAGGTTGTCGGGGTTGGCGGCCTCGGCGCCGTCCGGGGTCTTCAGCTCGTTCGGCGTGACCGGGAACAGGGCCACCGCGGGGATTCCCAGCTCCACGGCCTGCGCCACGTGGCCGACCAGCAGGTCCAGCGACAGGCGCTCCACGCCGGGCATCGATGCCACCGGCTCGCGCCGGTTCTCGCCGTCGAGCGAGAACACCGGCAGGATCAGGTCGTCGGTGCTCAGCCGGTTCTCGGCGACCAGCCGGCGGGTCCAGGCATCCGCGCGGTTGCGGCGCGGCCTCATGCGCAGGCTGAGCTGGCGGGTCGCGGCGGCTTCGGTCTGCGGCAGTTCGGCGGGCCGGGGCGGCTGCCGGTTGAACATCTTGGTGAACATCTGACCTGGAACTCGGGCTTGGAACGGGGGCTTTGAACTCGGAGTCGGCGTCCGGTATCGGGGCAAGAGGCTTGCCGGCTCCGGCGGGGACTGTACGCCGTTCAGGACGCCGGGCTCAATCCCGGATCTTGCGCCTGAAGCTCCCAGCGGTGTCCCCGCTTCACATATTGGCTCTTGAGCCCCGGAGTGAAACGGGCGCCCTCCCAGGATCGTACCAGGAAGGTCACCCTGGCGTCCTCGCCGGTTCCCTCGATGGTGATGAAATTGTACGCGTTCGGCTCGTTCCGCAGCCGGGTCGAGGTGGCCGTCGAGGCCTGGGCCACCAGGATCGAGCGTGCCACCTTGGTGTGGTGGCTCATGATGTCGCCGCTGTACGCCCGGTGCAGGTGCCCGGCCAGCATCAGGTCGACGCCGGCCTCCTCCAGCCGGCGCAGGGCCTCGCGGGCGCGGCCGACCAGCCTGGTCTCGGGCGCGTCGGGCGGCGGCAGGAACGGGTGGTGCGTGAAGAAGATCTTGAACCGGTCCGGTCCGGCGGCGTGGAGCACCTCCTGCATCCGCTTCATCTGGGCGCGGTTGATCCGGCCTTCGGCGAAATCCAGGATCCAGGACCTCACCGTGTTGATGCCGACCGCCACCAGTTCGTCGTCCTGGTGGATCGGGCACAGGTCCTCGCTGATGTAGCGCTTGTAGTTGCGGTAAGGGTCGGTGAATCGGCCGAGGATGTTGAAGTTCGGTATGTCGTGGTTGCCCGGGATCACCAAGTAGGGCATCGGCAGCCGGTCCAGGAAGGCGCGCGCCTCGCGGAATTGGCTGCTCCGCGCCCGCTGGGTCAGGTCGCCGCTGATGATCGCCAGCGACGGCTTCTGCTCGGCCAGATCCTCGGCCAGGGCCTCGACCACCCGAGGATCGATGCGGCCGAAATGCAGGTCGGAGATGTGGGCGACGGTGCGCATGGTCGAATCCCGGCGCCGGTTCAGGCGCTTTCCTTCCGCGCGGTCTCGGCCCGCGTGATCTCCGCCTCCTCGGCCAGGCGCTCCCCGGGGGATGCCGCCTGCACGCCCGACTCCTCCGACGGGACCAGCATCCTCAACCCGCCGGCCAGCATCCGGTAGTGCAGGGGGGCCTCCATGCGATGGACCTCGCCGTCGTTGGCGACCTTGAGGGTCCGCCGGCGGCTCTTCACGGTGAACTCGGTCATGTGCATCACCTCCAACTCGGCATCGCGCTGCCAAGTGCCGAGCACCAGCGCCACCATCATCCGCGCCATCCGCAGCGGCTGGCGGTGCTTGGCGACGTAGAGCGCCAGTTCGCCGGTATCCAGGCGGGAGCGCTTGAGGAAGGAGCCGAAGCCCTCGTCATAGGGGTTGTTGGCGACCGCCAGGATCGGCGTGGTGATCCGCCGGGTGCCCTTGTCGGTTTCCAGCCGGACGCGCAGCAGCGGATAGCGCTTCAGCGCCTTGCACATGGCGATCGCCATGGCCGGCCACTTGCTCAGCCCGCGCTCCTCCCGGACCTCCTCGCGCTCCTGCACCATCATCGGATAGAGGCCGAGGACGGAGTGGTTGAGGAAGACCGTGCCGTTGACGTCGCCGACATCCATCGGCTTGATCCGGCCGTGCGCCAGCAGCGGCACCGCCTCGGCGATGTCGAGGGGAATGCCCAGGTCCTTGGCGTAGAGATTGAGCGTGCCGAGCGGCAGGATGCCCAGCGCCTTGTCGGTGCCCATCAGCTTGCCGGCCGCCGTGGCCACGGTGCCGTCGCCGCCGCCGACCACGACCACCTCGGCGTCCGACGCCACGGCCCGGTCGATCGCGGCGACGATCTCCGGGCCGGACGCGGCCGTGACCGTGGCGGTGTGCCCGGCCTCCTCGAAGAGACGCTTCACCTCGCTGACCGACTCTTCGATCGGCTGGCCCACCAGGGATCCGGCGGCGCCATTGAGGACGACGGAAATTTTCATGTGACGGGTTCCACTTCGGAACGGCTTGAAAAGGGAGACTATCCACGCACCTGGGGTTCAACACGGGTGCAGGTCCGGTGTTCCGGATGGCCGGTGTTCCAGGGGGCTCGGCGCGCCGCGCATTCCCGCCCCGCGCGCCGCCGGAGTGCGCCTCGATTGACAGTCACCCCGCCGGCTTTATCATCCGGTCCGAACAAACGGGCCATCCGGATAAACGGGAGGAAGCAAGGCCGCCATGAATTTCGACCTCACCGAGGACCAGCGCGCGTTCCGGGAAACCGCCCGCGGATTCGCCGCCGAGCACATGGCGCCCCATGCCGCCGAGTGGGACGAGCACCAGGTCTTCCCGGTGGAGACCCTGCGCCGCGCCGCCGAACTGGGATTCGCCGGGATCTATTGCCGCGAGGAGTTCGGCGGCTCGGGCCTGTCGCGGCTGGACGCCGCCGTGATCTTCGAGGAGCTGGCGGCCGGCTGCGTGTCGACCTCGGCCTATATCTCGATCCACAACATGGCCTCCTGGATGATCGACAGCTTCGGCGACGAATCCCAGCGCGCCCGCTGGCTGCCGAAGCTGACATCCATGGAGCATTTCGCCAGCTACTGCCTGACCGAGCCCGGCGCCGGCTCCGACGCCGGGTCGCTCAAGACCCGGGCGGAGCGCGACGGCGACCACTACGTGCTGAACGGGACCAAGGCCTTCATTTCCGGCGGCGGCGTGTCCGACGTCTATGTCGCCATGGTCCGTACCGGCGAGCCGGGCCCCAAGGGGATCTCCTGCATCGTGGTCGAGAAGGGAACGCCGGGGCTTTCCTTCGGCAAGAAGGAGAAAAAGCTGGGCTGGAACAGCCAGCCGACCGCGGCGGTGATCTTCGAGGACTGCCGCGTTCCGGTCGCCAACCGGCTGGGGGCGGAGGGCGAGGGCTTCAGGATCGCCATGAAGGGGCTGGACGGCGGCCGGCTCAACATCTCCGCCTGCTCGCTGGGGGGAGCGCGCGCCTGCCTGGAGCTGGCGCGCGACCATATGACCGTCCGGACCCAGTTCGGTCGCAAGCTGGCCGATTTCCAGGCGCTCCAGTTCCGGCTGGCCGACATGGCGACCGACCTGGAGGCCGCCCGGCTGATGGTCCATCGCGGCGCCGCGAAGTTGGATGACGGCGACTCCGAAGCCACGCTATATTGTGCGATGGCGAAACGCTTCGCCACCGATGCCGGCTTCAGGATTTGCAACGAAGCCTTGCAGCTTCACGGCGGCTACGGCTACATCAAGGAGTATCCGGTGGAGCGCTATCTGCGCGACGTCCGCGTGCACCAGATCCTGGAGGGCACCAACGAAATCATGCGCCTGATCATCGCCCGCCGCCTGCTCTCGGCCTGAACTCCCCTCCCGATCGGACCCGCTTTTCCGATCGGACGCCTGCCAACGACCAAGAACGGACGCCATGACCGATACAGCGAATTCCCCATCCGGAGCCGGGAGCACTCCGGAGAACGGGCCGGACTCCAGGCAGGAGATCACCTTCGAGCGGCGGGGCGCCGTCGCCGTCGTGACGCTCGACAGGCCCAAGGCGCTGAACGCGCTGACCCTGGGCATGATCCGGGAATTCGATCCCCGCCTCGCCGACTGGGCCGGGGACCCCGCCGTAAAGGCGATCGTGGTGCAGGGCGCCGGCGACCGCGCCTTCTGCGCCGGCGGCGACGTCCGAGCCGTGGCGGATGCCGGACGGGCGCTCAAGGAAGGGCGTGAGGGCGGCGACCTTGCCCGCGACTTCTTCCGCGAGGAATATGTCCTCAACCGCCGGATCCACACCCTGTCCAAGCCCTACGTGGCGCTGCTCGACGGCATCACCATGGGCGGCGGCGTCGGGATCTCCGTGCCGGGCTCGCACCGGGTGGTGACCGAGAGGACCCTGTTCGCCATGCCGGAGACCGGCATCGGCCTGTTCCCCGACGTCGGGGGAAGCTGGTACCTGCCGCGCTGCCCGGGCGAGATCGGAACCTACCTGGCCCTGACCGGCGCCCGGCTCCACGCCGCCGACACGCTCTATGCCGGCCTCGCCACCCATTACCTGCCGAGCGCCGCCATGGGCGGCCTGATCGACGCGCTGGCCGGTGCCGACTGGTCGGGCGACGGCCGGGCCGTGGTGGACGAAGCCCTGGCCTCCGTCGCCGCCGGGTCGGCCGGCGACCCGCCGCTGGCGGCCCGTCGCGAGGCCATCGACCGCTGCTTCCGCTTTGATTCGGTTGAAGAGATTTGTGCCGCCCTGGAAAAGGACGGAACAGATTGGGCGGTGTCCACGTTGAAAAATTTGAGCCAGATGTCTCCCACAAGCCTCAAGGTAACCTTGCGGCAGGTCAGGCTTGGAAAGAACCTGTCATTCGATGATGCGATGATCATGGAGTACAGGATGAGTCAGGCATTCATCCGGGGGGATGACTTCTACGAAGGGATCCGCGCCCTGCTGGTCGACAAGGATCGTTCGCCCAGGTGGCGTCCGGCCACCCTGGCCGAAGTCGGCGCGGCCGACGTGGAGCGTCACTTCGCACCGCTCGGCGACCGCGATCTCGGCTTCGCCGACTGACATGAAGCGCCTGGATCATATGACAAGACGGGGAGGCACCTGAAATGGCGACGGTAGCGTTCATCGGCCTGGGCAACATGGGACTGCCGATGGCCCTCAATCTCGTGAAGGCGGGGCACGAGGTCATCGGGTTCGATGTGTCCGCTTCCAACCTGGAAAGCCTGACGGCGGCGGGCGGCACGGGCTCCGCCAGCGCCGGCGAGGCCGCCGCCGGGGCCGACACCGTCGTCACCATGCTGCCGGCGGGGCAGCATGTCCGGCAGGTCTACGCCGGCGAGGGCGGGGTGATCGCCTCGGCCAGGCCGGGAGCCCTGCTGATCGACTGCTCGACGATCGACGTGGACAGCGCACGATCGGTCGCGGAGGCCGCGACCGCGGCGGGATTCGCCATGGTCGACGCGCCGGTATCGGGAGGCGTGGGCGGGGCCGCGGCCGGCACCCTGACCTTCATGGTCGGCGGGCCGGACGACGCTTTCGCCAGGGCGGAACCGCTCCTGTCGCAGATGGGCAAGGCGGTGATCCATGCGGGCGGCCCCGGAACGGGCCAGGCCGCCAAGATCTGCAACAACATGGTCCTGGGAATCTCGATGATCGCCGTGGGCGAAGCTTTCGTCCTCGCCGAAAAGCTTGGCTTGGACCACCAAAAATTGTTTGATATCAGTTCCAAATCATCCGGACAGTGCTGGTCCCTGACCACGTACTGCCCGGTGCCGGGACCCGTACCCACCTCGCCGGCCAATCGGGACTACCAACCCGGTTTCACGGCGGAAATGATGCTGAAGGATCTCAAGCTTGCACAGCAGGCTGCCAATAATTCCGGAGCGGCGACGCCTTTGGGAGCCGAAGCGGCGGCGCTCTATACGGTGTTCGCCAATAACGGCAATGGCAAACTGGATTTTTCCGCGATTATAAAGATGCTTCGCGGAGCTTGTTGAGCTAACGTATTACTTGAAAGGCTACGGAGTCCTTGGCCTCAAGGAACTCCGGAACCGGGAGAATGGAGAACGCCGTGCGACAGCCCTACTATGACAGCATCCTCCTGATCGAGCGTCTGCATCGACACTTTCTGGAAGTGCTGAAGACCGAACTGGACCGTTTGGGAATCCAGGACATCAACAACGTCCAGAGCCTGATTCTCTACAACATCGGTGACGACGAGCTGACCGTCGGCGAACTGACCGCGCGGGGCTATTACCTGGGCTCGAACGTGTCATACAACGTGAAGAAGATGGTCGAGAACGGCTATCTGGGCCAGGAGCGCTCGCCCCACGACCGCCGGTCGGTCCGGGTCCGCCTGTCCGACAAGGGGCTCGATCTTCGCGACAAGATCAGCAACATGTTCGAGCGCCAGATCAAGGCCCTGGACAAGGCCGGCCTCAGCGACGAGGAGCTGATCAAGGCGAACGAGACCATGCGCAAGCTGGAGCGCTTCTGGTCGTCGTCGCTGGACTACAGCGGCTATCCGGTCACGTCGGCCGCCTAATCCGGGCGGCCCGGTTCGCACGTCGCCGGCCGGGCCGCCCGAGGGGCGGCCCGGCACGTCCGCGTGCCGCTTCTCCACCGACGCTCCCGCGGCGTTTGCGGGGTGAACCGGATCACCCCGCGGCCCTGCCTCAGCCGAAGGCCTGGATGCCGGTCTGGGCGCGGCCCAGGATGAGGGCGTGGATGTCGTGGGTGCCCTCGTAGGTGTTGACCGCCTCCAGATTCATGACGTGGCGGATCACGTGGTACTCGTCCGAGATGCCGTTGCCGCCCAGCATGTCGCGGGCGACCCGGGCGACGTCGAGCGCCTTGCCGCAGTTGTTGCGCTTCATCAGGCTGATCGCCTCCGGCGGGGCGCGGTGCGCGTCCTTCAGCCGGCCCAGCCGCAGCGCGGCGTGCAGCCCCAGCGTGATCTCCGTCTGCATGTCCGCCAGCTTCTTCTGGATCAACTGGTTGGCCGCCAGCGGCCGGCCGAACATCCTGCGCTCCAGCACGTAGTCGCGCGCCTGATGCCAGCAGAACTCCGCCGCTCCCATGGCGCCCCAGGCGATGCCGTAGCGCGCGTTGTTCAGGCAGCCGAACGGCCCCTTCAGCCCCTTGACGTTGGGCAGCAGGTTGTCGTCGGGAACGAACACCTCGTCCATCGCGATGCCGCCGGTGATCGAGGCGCGCAGGCTGAACTTGCCCTCGATCTTGGGGGCGCTCAGCCCCTTCATGCCCTTCTCCAGCACGAAGCCGCGGATCTCGCCGGCATCGTCCTTGGCCCACACCACGAACACGTCGGCGATCGGCGAGTTGGTGATCCACTGCTTGGAGCCGCTGAGGCTGTAGCCGCCGTCGACCTTGCGCGCCCGGGTCTTCATGGAGCCGGGATCGGAGCCGGCGTCCGGCTCGGTCAGGCCGAAGCAGCCCACCCACTCGCCGCTGGCGAGTTTCGGCAGGTATTTCTGCCGCTGCTCCTCGGTGCCGTAGGCATGGATCGGGTGCATGACGAGGGAGGACTGGACCGACATGGCGGAGCGGTAGCCCGAGTCCACCCGCTCGACCTCGCGGGCGATCAGGCCGTAGCTGACATAGCCGACGCCGGCGCAGCCGTAGCCGTCGATGGTCGGCCCGAGCAGGCCGAGTGCGCCCATCTCGGTCATGATCTCGCGGTGGAAGTGCTCGTGCCGGTTCGCCTCCAGCACGCGCGTCATCAGCTTGTCCTGGCAATAGCTCCGCGCGCTGTCGCGGACCATGCGCTCTTCCTCGGAAAGCTCGTCCTCCAGCAGCAGCGGGTCTTCCCACTGGAAGCGGACGGCCTGCGCCGACGTCCCGGTTTCCTCGCCTATTGCCGCATCGGTTGCTGCGACGATCGGGTTTGCGGTCATTGTTGATTCTCCGACTCGAACTCCAGGCGACGGAAAAGGCGCGCCTGGTACAGGGGAATTTACCGAATCGAAACGCCCGCGGCACTATCCACCTGGACCGAAGCGCTCGATTACCGGATATGGGAAGGGGAAACTGTGATGGCCAAGCCACCCGAGCGCGAGGTCCTTCTGGAGTTCCAGCGCGTCGGCATGTACATGAAGGCGATCGCGATGGATCCGGAAACGCTGACCGAGGTGACCGTGCTCGGCCCGCTGAACCACAGCCAGGAAATGCTTCGCCGGACCGCCGTGGCCAAGCTGGAATATGTCCTGGCCAAGAAAGCGTCGACTCCGTCCCGTTGAGCGCCTCCCGGCCTACGTCAAGACGACACGGCCGGCAAGATACAGGGCGGCGCGGAGCCAGCCTGCGAAACGAAAACGGACAGTCAGGCGGATTCCCCATCCGGCCTGCCTGTCCGGCAGTCAGTTCATACCTGTCGACTTGTCAGAACGCCGGGCAGGCTTCCGATGACCTCCGGCTCCCCGGGTCCGTCACCCTTCTCCTCCCGTGCGGGCGGGGGCGGCGATCCCGGGGAGCGGCGGCAATCAGGACGCCTTGCGCCGGGTCTGGCGACCGGAAGAGCGGCCGAGGCCGATCTTCTTCGCGAACTCGGACCGTTGGGCAGCGTAGTTCGGCGCCACCATGGGGTAGTCCGGCGGCAGGTTCCACTTCGCGCGGTACTCGTCCGGGGTCATGCCATAGGTGGACCGGAGGTGCCGCTTCAACATCTTCAACTTCTTGCCATCTTCCAGGCAAACGATGTATTCGGGCGTCACCGACTTGCGGATCGGCACGGCGGGCTTCTGCGGTTCGGCCTGAACCTCCCGCGGCTGGCCGTTCAGACCGGTCAGCGAGGAGAATACCGTATTGATGACTTCCGGGATTTGGGTCGCCGGAAGCACATTCTTGCTGACGTAGGCGGATACTATGTCCGCCGTCATCCTCAGAATGGCACCATCCGGCGCGTCGTGTTCAAGCTGGTCACTCATGCCCAGTATCCTGATTATTCATTGTGTTCGATGCTCTTCAAGTCGCACATGGGGATTTGGGTGTCAATAAAATTTCCGCAAGTGGTTCAAAGGTTATTTTGACTCCGCCCAGGTTTTCATCCACACGGCAAGATTGGGAACCGCTAGTTCGCGGGGCGAATTGAGGAGCGATCAGCATTAAAGATATTTTAGTGGTGCCGGAATGGCATTTCAGCTCCGTTGTCCCCCCGGCACTTGTCCACAAATTCGAGGCTAGAAGCGAGAACAGCGCTTTTGCTTCAGAAGCATAGTTTGTCCGGATGCATGGCGGCTACGCGCGGAGCGCATGGCTTACCGCGGCGTGCGCCCTGTGCAGGTCTGCCCGGCAGCGTCGCCCGGTGCGATTCTGGCATGCCGCGCCGATATCTGGTAGTGTCCCGCAAGTAATGCCCCTATGGCCAGCTTTCGGAGGGGAACGCGGGGAGCCGAGGCTTCCCGCCGGGTCACGAGGGTTCCGCGGGGTCTCCGGAAATGGGTTTGGTTCGATGTCTAAACAGAAACTCGTCATTGCGTCCGATCACGCCGGCTTCGACTTCAAGGCTTCGTTGAAGGATTCGCTCGCCGGCCAAGGCTACGAGGTGGTCGACCTCGGCGCCCACAGCACCGAGTCAGTGGACTATCCCGACATCGCCGCGGCCCTCGCGGGCGCCATCAGGGACGGGACCGCCGACCGCGGCATCCTGATCTGCGGGACCGGCATCGGCATCAGCATCGCCGCCAACCGGCATGCCGGCATCCGCGCCGCCCTGTGCCACGACACGACGGGCGCAAGGCTGTCCCGGCAGCACAATGACGCCAATGTACTCGTGATGGGCGCCCGGGTCACCGGGATCGAGGTCGCGAAGGATTGCGTCGCCACCTTCCTCGCCACGCCGTTCGAAGGCGGCCGCCACAGCCGCCGCGTTGACAAGATGGGCTGAACCGGCCTTTTTTACTGCAATTCCGGTGCCCGGCGCCGGCTTCTCCGTCCGGCGGCCCGAAGCAGCAGATCCTAAGGAACCCCCCATGTCCTCGCTTCCCCAATCCTTCGCACCCTCCTCCGGCTTCTTCGGGGCCGCCCTGGCCGAGAGCGATCCCGAGCTGGCCTCGGCGATCGCGCGCGAATTGTCGCGCCAGCAGGACCAGATCGAGCTGATCGCGTCGGAGAACATCGTCTCTGCCGCCGTGCTGGAGGCCCAGGGCTCCGTCCTGACAAACAAGTACGCGGAGGGCTATCCCGGCCGCCGTTACTATGGCGGCTGCGAGTTCGTCGACGTCGCCGAGCAGCTCGCCATCGACCGGGCCAAGGCCCTGTTCGACTGCGCCTTCGTCAACGTGCAGCCCCATTCCGGCGCGCAGGCGAACCAGGCGGTCTTCATGGCGCTGCTCCAGCCGGGCGACACCATCCTCGGCATGTCGCTCGATGCCGGCGGGCACCTGACCCACGGCGCCGCGGCCAACCAGTCGGGCAAGTGGTTCAAGGCCATCCAGTACGGCGTCCGGCGCGACGACGCCCGGATCGACTTCGACCAGGTCGAGGCGCTGGCGCGCGAGCACAAGCCGAAGCTGATCATCGCGGGCGGCTCGGCCTATCCCCGCCAGATCGATTTCGCCCGATTCCGCAGGATCGCGGACGAGGTCGGCGCCTTCTTCATGGTCGACATGGCCCACTTCGCCGGCCTGGTCGCCGGCGGCGCCTATCCGTCGCCGCTGCCCCATGCCCATGTCGTCACCACGACCACGCACAAAACGCTGCGCGGCCCGCGCGGCGGCATGATCCTGTCCAACGACCCGGACCTGGGCAAGAAGATCAACTCGGCCGTCTTCCCAGGATTGCAGGGCGGCCCGCTGATGCATGTCATTGCCGGCAAGGCGGCCGCGTTCGGCGAGGCGCTGCGGCCCGACTTCAAGGACTATGCCCGCTCGGTGGTGGAGAATGCCCGCGCGCTGGCGGCCCGGCTGATCGAGGGCGGCGTCGACATCGTGTCCGGCGGAACCGACAGCCACGTGGTCCTGGTCGACCTGCGGCCGAAGAACCTGACCGGCAAGGCGGCGGAGGCGAGCCTGGAGCATGCCGGCATGACCTGCAACAAGAACGGCGTGCCGTTCGACCCGCAGAAGCCGATGGTCACCTCCGGCGTCCGGCTCGGCACCCCGGCGGCGACCACCCGCGGTTTCGGCGTCGCGGAGTTCACCGAGGTGGGCGAGATGATCTCGGAAGTGCTCGACGGCCTGGCCGCCAGCAATTCGGGCGACAACACGGCGGTGGAGGCCCAGGTGCGCGAGCGCGTCCGCGCCCTATGCCGGCGGTTCCCGATCTACCAGGGCGCCCAGCCCAACCTGTGAGGCGATGACCTAAATGCGCTGCCCGTTCTGCGGACACGACGACACCCAGGTTAAGGACAGCCGGCCGACCGAGGACAACTCGGCCATCCGCCGGCGCCGCTTCTGCCCCGGTTGCGGGGCCCGCTTCACCACGTTCGAGCGGGTCCAGCTGCGGGAGCTGACGGTGATCAAGAGCATGGGGCAGCGCGAACCCTTCGACCGCGACAAGCTGCTGCGCTCCATGCGCATCGCCTTGCGCAAGAGGCCGGTCGATGCCGACCGCATCGACCGGCTGGTCAACAGCCTGGTCCGCCAGCTCGAATCGTCGGGCGAGAGCGAGATCCCGTCCAAGCAGATCGGCGAGATGGTGATGAACGCCCTGTTCAACCTGGACCAGGTCGCCTATGTCCGCTATGCCTCGGTCTACAAGGATTTCCGCGAGGCGTCCGATTTCAACGAATTCGTCGGAACCCTGAAGCCGGAAGTCACCTGACGATCCGGCAATCCGGGTTTCCGACCAGGATCAGCGACCGATGCCAGTTCCACCCCCGACCGCAGCGTACCCGCCAGCCGACGCCGGCTTCATGCGGTCGGCCATAGCCCTGGCGCGGCGCGGCCTGGGCACGGTGGCTCCCAACCCGTCGGTCGGCTGCGTCATCGTGCGCGACGGCGTGGTGGTCGGTCGCGGCTGGACCCAGCCGGGCGGGCGTCCCCATGGCGAGACCGAGGCGCTGAGGCGCGCCGGCGCGGCCGCGCGGGGCGCCACCGTCTATGTATCGCTGGAACCCTGCAACCACTGGGGCAAGACCCCGCCCTGCACCGAGGCGCTGCTGGAAGCCGGCGTCGGCCGCGTCGTGGTGGCGTGCGAGGACCCCGATCCCCGCGTCTCCGGCTCCGGCATCCGACGGCTGCGGGAAGGCGGCGTCCAGGTGGATGTCGGCCTCTGCGCCGACGAGGCGACGGAACTGAACGAAGGCTTCTTCCGCCGCATCCGCGACGGCCGCCCGCTGGTGACCCTGAAGCTCGCGACGTCGCTGGACGGCCGCATCGCGCTCCGTACCGGCGAGAGCCAGTGGATCACCGGCCCGACCGCGCGGGCCTGGGGACATGGCCTTCGCGCCCGCTACGACGCGATCATGATCGGGCTGAACACGGCGCTGGCCGACGATCCGGAGCTGACCTGCCGTCTTCCCGGCCTGGGCCACCGCTCGCCGCTGCGGGTGGTGGTGGACAGCCGGCTGCGCTTGCCGCTGACCTCAAAGCTGGTGCGCGGCGCCCGCACCACGCCGACCCTGGTGTTCACCCTGCAGGGCGTCGATCCCAAGCGCGCCCGCGCCTTCACCGACTGCGGCGTGGAGGTGGTGTCCCTGGTGCCCGACGCGTCGGGCGTGCTGGACGTGGCCGGAACGCTGAAGTCGCTGGCGGCGCGGGGCACCACCCGCCTGCTGGTCGAGGGCGGCGCCCGGCTCAGCGCCTCGCTGATGCAGCAGCGGCTGGTCGACCGGCTGGAATGGTTCCGGGCGCCGCGCATGATCGGCGGCGACGGGCTGCCCGCCGTCGTCGGCTTCGGCGTGGACCTGCTGGAGGACACCGCCGACTTCATCCGCGTCGGCGTCCGCCGCGCCGGCGACGACGTGATGGAGAGCTATCGGCGCTGAGGGCGGCGCTGAGCCGGGGCGGGGCGCTCAGGCCGCTCCCAGCAGCGCCGTCCGCGTCCAGGGGTTCACAGAGGCCAGGCGCTGCAGGACCATCGGCCCGACGCAGCCGCCCGCCGTCGCCAGCAGGAAGACCTGCCAGTCGTCGGCGCCGAGCCGCATCAGCAGGATGCGGACGGCCGCCTGGAAGAACATGTGGTGGAGGAAGATCGCGTAGGAATGCTGCCCGACGGTGCGCAGCAGCGGCACCGCCGGCATGGCCCGGACCAGGACCAGCGCCGCCGCCGATCCGGTGACCAGGGCCAGCAGGCTGGTCCGGCCGAATTCCACCGGGATCAGGTGCCACAGGGAAGCCTGGTGGATCAGCGCGCCGGCCGCCAGCATCGCCACGGCCCCGATCCTGGCAGGCGGGGCGGACAAGGCGCCGTGGAACCGCGTGAAGGCGACGCCGAGCAGGAAGTAGGGCAGCAGGTACGCCGCCTGGCTGACCGAGAACAGGTCCACCGTCTTGTACAAGGTGCCGCCGAAAGTCAGGTTCAGCGCCACCGCGGCCGCCGACAGCGCGATGAACGGCGCGGGCCGGAACAGCGCGCCGTGGGCATCCAGGAACCCTATCAGCAGGAAGATCAGCAGCAGCGCCTGCAGGTACCAGAAATGCTGGTAGGGCAGCACCGGGATGGTCAGGAACTCGTACCAGTCCGGCGATGCGGTCGTCCCCGGCGTGACCGCCTGGAGCACGAAGAAGGCCGGTGCGACGATCAGAAGCGGGATGCCGAGCCGGCGCAGCTTCTTGCCGTAGAAATCGGCCAGATGCTCCCGCCGAACCGGCCGCAACGCGTACACCAGGCCGGAGATGAAGGTGAACAGCGGCATCCGCACGAACAGCCAGCTGTCCACGGCGTACCGGTACCAGCTGTCGTCCGGGACCCGCATCGCCACGGACGGATCGTGTCCGATCACATGCAGCGATACCAGCAAAAGGCAGGCGAATCCCCGCAATTCATCAATATTGAATTTATCGCGCATCGCGAAGGTCTTTCAAATAACTGAATTCGTTTCAGTAAAGGGGGCGGGAACAGGTAAGGTTCCAGCATATATTGTTGGTAATGCAGGGTATGAAAGAAGGCTATTTGCCGGATTGGGGCGTGCCTCAATAAAGCTGAGTCGGAACGTGAGTATTTATTTGAAATACTTTGGGCGCCGGTCCCGGCCGTGCGAAACCGTCGGCCTTCCCGGCGCCCCCAGCCCCGCCGGGAAGGCCGCGCCGCGACCCATCCGCAGTTGACTGGCACCGTGTCGGATGCCATGTCATCTCCCCTGCGGCTTACCGTTACGTGGCCGGCATCCGTCGAAGCTGCTAGGCTTGTGCCCATGTTCACCGGAATCATCACAGACGTGGGTCGCGTCGCCGCCGTGGAGCGGCGGGGCGATACCCTTTTCACCATCGAGACAGCCTTCGACATGGGCACCGTCGACATGGGCGCCTCGATCGCGTGCAGCGGCTGCTGCCTGACGGTGATCGACAAGGCGCCCGGCCGGTTCACCATCTCGGCCTCCGGCGAGACCCTGTCCAAGACGACTCTCGGCACCTGGGGGCAGGGTACCGAGATCAACCTGGAGCGGGCGCTTCGGCTCGGCGACGAGCTGGGTGGGCACATCGTTTCCGGACACGTGGACGGCGTCGCCGACGTGGTCTCCGCGGCGCAGGAGGGCGACAGCTGGCGCTACCTGTTCGAGGTGCCGGCCGACCTGGCCCGCTTCGTGGCGCCCAAGGGCTCGGTGGCGCTGGACGGCGTGTCGCTGACCGTCAACGAGGTCGAGGGGCGCCGCTTCGGCGTCAACATCATCCCGCATACCCGGACCCACACCACCTTCCGGACGCTGGGTCCCGGCAGCAGGGTGAACATGGAAGTGGACATGCTGGCCCGCTACGTCGCGCGCCTGGCGGAGAGCCTTTAGATCATGCGGACCGTCAACAAGACCGACCTCGTCGCGGGCCTGCGCAGCCCCCACGACACGGAATACCTCTCGACCACCGAGGAGATCCTCGAGGAGGCCCGTCAGGGGCGCATGTTCATCCTGGTCGACGACGAGGACCGGGAGAACGAGGGCGACCTCGTCATCCCCGCCCAGATGGCGACGGCGGAAGCGATCAACTTCATGGCGAAGTTCGGCCGCGGGCTGATCTGCCTCGCCATGACCGGCGAGCGGATCGAGAAGCTGCGCCTGCCCCTGATGGCCAAGCAGAACGCCTCGCGCCACCAGACCGCCTTCACCGTCTCGATCGAGGCGCGGGAGGGCGTCACCACCGGCATCTCCGCGGCCGACCGGGCGCGCACCATCCAGGTCGCGATCGACCCGGAGATGGGCGCCGACGACATCGCGACTCCCGGCCACGTCTTCCCGCTGATGGCGCGCGACGGCGGCGTGCTGGTCCGCGCCGGCCACACGGAGGCCGCGGTCGACGTCGCCCGCATGGTCGGCCTGAACCCGGCCGGCGTGATCTGCGAGATCATGAACGACGACGGCACCATGGCCCGCCTGCCGGACCTGGTGAAGTTCGCCCAGTTCCACGGGCTGAAGATCGGCACCATCGCCGACCTGATCGCGCACCGCCGCCGGACCGAGACGATCATCGACCGCACGCTGGAGACGGTGCTGGACAGCCGCTACGGCGGCCAGTTCCGCATGATGGTCTATGTCAACAAGGTGCAGTACGCCGAGCACATCGCGCTGGTGAAGGGCGACATCACGGCGCCCGGCCCGGTGCTGGTCCGCATGCATGCGCTGAACGTGCTGGACGACGTGCTGCACGACCGGTCCTGCGACCGGGGCGGGGAGCTCCAGGCGGCGATGCGGGCGATCGGCGAGGCCGGCCGCGGCATCGTCGTGCTGTTGCGCGAGCCCCAGCCGACCAGCCTGTCCAGCCGCGTCAAGGCGCAGCTCGAAGGCATGCCCAACCCGGCGGGCGAACTGCGAGACTACGGCATCGGCGCCCAGATCCTGTTCGACCTTGGCGTGCGGGAGATGATCCTCCTGTCCAACCACAAGAAGACGATCATCGGGCTCGACGGCTACGGCCTCACCGTGGTCGGCCAGCAGCCCATCCCGCTGACCAGTCCTGACGCAACCACTTCCGGAGCCGACTGAGGCATGTCCGCCGTTTCCGACTCAGTAACCCAGATCATGGGTCCCCACGTCCTGATCGTCGAAGCCCGCTTCTACGAGGACATCGCCGACGAACTGGTGCGCGGCGCCATCCTGGCGCTGGAGGCGGCGGGGGCGACCTATGACCGTATCGCGGTGCCCGGCGCCTTCGAGATCCCGGCCGCGATCAATTTCGCGATCCAGGCCGGCGACAACGCCACGCATGCAAACGACGATGCCGGGACGCCGCCGCGCTACGACGGCTACGTGGCACTCGGCTGCGTGATCCGGGGCGAGACGACCCACTACGACTATGTCTGCGTGGAGAGCGCCAGAGGGTTGCAGGATCTCGCCTTGCGCCATAACGCCGCGATCGGCTACGGCATCCTGACGGTCGAGAACGACGACCAGGCCTGGGCGCGCGCCAAGGTGGATCAGAAGAACAAGGGCGGGGCGGTCGCCAACGCGTGCCTTGACATGATCCGGTTGAAGCGCCACTTCGGCCTCACGTCCTGAACGGGACGTTCGGATCAGACATAGACGCGGTTGAAAAGCTCCACCATGGCACAGTCCGACGACGCGCGAGACGGCGCCCCGCCCAAGCGCGGCTCTTCCGGTTCGGGGTCACGCCGCACCGGCGGCGGCTCCGCGAAGGCTCGCCGCAAGGCGGCCCGGCTGGCGGCCGTGCAGGCGCTCTACCAGATCGACCTGACCGGCACCAACGCGGAGTCGGTTCTGGGCGAGTTCATCAAGCACCGGCTGGGGCATGAAGTGGACGGCGACACCTATGTCGCCGCCGACCCCCAGCTGTTCTCCGACATCCTGCGCGGCGCCAGCGCCCGCCGGGCCGAGCTGGACGAGATGCTGGGCACCTGCCTGGACGCCCAATGGCCGGTGGACCGGCTGGAGCTGCTGATGCGCGCCATCCTGCGGGCCGGCGCCTTCGAACTGCTGGTCCATGTGGACACCCATCCGCGCATCGTGATCAGCGAGTATGTGGACGTGTCGCACGCCTTCTTCGCCGGGCGCGAGCCGGCCATGGTCAACGGCGTGCTGGACAAGCTGGCCCGCGCGATCCGGGCCGAGGACCTGGCGACGCCGGACCCGTCCCGTGCCGCTCGGTGAATTCGGCCGGATCGAACGATACCTGAAGCCGCTGGCGGCGGGGTTTCCCGGCGCCCTCGGCCTGACCGACGACGCGGCGGTCTTCGGCATTCCCGCCGGGCAAGAGCTGGTGGTGACCACCGACGCGCTGGTCGCCGGCGTGCATTTCCTGGCCGACGATCCTCCGGCGGACATCGCCGCCAAGATGCTGCGGGTCAACCTGTCCGACCTCGCCGCCATGGCCGCCGAGCCGCTGGCCTATTCCCTGGTCACCAGCCTGCCCGCGGGCCTCGACGACGCTTGGCTGGAGGCATTCGCCGCCCAACTGGCGGAGGACCAGCGGGAATACGGCATCCACCTGATGGGCGGCGACAGCGTGTCCACGCCCGGCCCCGTCACCCTGTCGGTGACCGCCTTCGGCCTGGTGCCCGCCGGCCGGGCGCTGCGCCGGGGCGGGGCGGACCCAGGCGACCTGGTCTTCGTCAGCGGCACCATCGGCGACGCGGTGCTCGGCCTGGCCGTGCTCCAGGGGAACCTGACCGCCGCCGACCCCCGGCCGCTGATCGACCGCTACCGCCGCCCGCGGCCGCGCCTGTCCCTGGTGCCCGTGCTGCGGCGCTTCGCCACGGCCGGCCTCGATGTGTCCGACGGCCTCGTCGCCGACCTGGGCCACCTGTGCGAGGTCTCGGGCCGCGCCGCCGTGATCCATGCGGACCGCGTCCCCCTGTCCGCCGCCACCCGCACCGTCGTGGCCGCCGACGCGACCCTGCTGGCGACGGCGCTGACCGGCGGCGACGACTACGAAATCGTCCTCACGGTGAAGCCGGAGGACCGCGACGCGCTGCTCGCCACGGGCGCCGACGTGACCGAGATCGGCCGCCTTGTTCCCGGCGGCGAGCCCGGAAGCGTCACCGTCCTGAACGCCGCCGGCCAGCCCCTGCCGCTGCCGTCCCGGGGCTGGACGCACTTCTGAAGCCGACGGCGCCGATTTCTCGAAAGCGAAAGAATTTCGGCCACAGATAACGGCGATCGACGGAGATGATCCGGTCGGTATCCCCCTCCATCGCCGTTCATCTGTGGCAAAACCCTTTCCGCCCTTACGGGAACAGCGGCGCCTGCTCCAGGCCCATGGTCTCGATCAGGCCGGCCATCACGTTCATGTTCTGGATCGCTTGGCCCGAGGCGCCCTTGACCAGGTTGTCGATCACCGACAGCACGATCGCGCGGCCCTTGATCCGGTCCGGGAACACGGAAATGTGGATCTGGTTCGATCCGCGGACATGCTTGGTGTGCGGCACCACGCCGGCCGGCAGCACCTGGACGAACGGCTCCGCCTCGAACCGCGCCGCCAGCGCCGCGCGCAGGTCGTCCGGCGTGTTGCCGCCGGCCAGCCTGACATAGGTCGTGACGAACTCGCCCCGGTTCATCGGGATCAGGTGCGGGGTGAAGGCCATGGTCACCGGCTTGCCGGCGGCCAGGCTCAGTTCCTGCTCCATCTCCGGCATGTGGCGGTGGCGGCCGACGCCGTAGGCGTGCATGCCCTCGCTGACCTCGCAGAACAGGTTCTGCTGCTTGGCGTCGCGGCCGGCGCCGCTCACCCCGGACTTGGCGTCCACGATGATGTCGTCGGTCTCGATCAGCCCGTCCAGCACCAGCGGCAGCAGCGGGATCAAGGTGGCGGTCGGGTAGCAGCCGGGATTGGCGACCAGCCGCGCGTTCCGCACGCCCTGCCGGTTGAACTCGGTCAGCCCGTAGACCGCCTCGGCCTGGAGCTCCACCGCCTGGTGCTCGTGGCCGTACCACTCGGCGTAGGTCGCCGCGTCCGACAGCCGGAAATCGGCCGACAGGTCGACGACCCGCAGCGAGTGCGGCAGCGCGCGGATGATCTCCTGCGTGGTGCCGTGGGGCAGGCCGCAGAAGACGAAGTCGATCTCCGACCAGTCGACCTGCTCGACCTTCACCAGATCAGGCATCTTCAGGTAGGCCAGATGGGGAAAGACGTCCGACAGCGGCTTGCCGGCCTGGCGCTCGGCCGTCAGGACGCGGATGTCGGCGGCGGGGTGGCGGGCCAGCATGCGGACCAGTTCGGCACCGGTATAACCGCTGGCTCCCAGGATGGCGATCCGGATCCGATCGACCGTTTCGGGCATGGAACGAACTCCCAAAGGCGAAGAGCGGGACAGAAGAACGGAGGTAATGGCGGCAGGTACGAAAACGAACAGGGCGCCCCGATCGGGACGCCCTGCCGCAGTATAACAGAAATGCGGGGCTTGGTGCCCTGGGTACCCGTTAGCGCTTCGAGAACTGGAAGCTGCGGCGGGCCTTGGCGCGGCCGTACTTCTTACGCTCGACGACGCGGGCGTCGCGGGTCAGGAAGCCGGCGGCCTTCAGCGGCGAGCGCAGGCCCGGCTCGTAGTAGGTCAGCGCCTTCGAGATGCCGTGGCGCACCGCACCGGCCTGGCCCGACAGGCCGCCGCCGGCGACCGTGCAGGTCACGTCGTACTGGTCGATGCGGGCGACGATCTCGAACGGCTGGTTCAACAGCATGCGCAGCACCGGGCGGGCGAAATACACGCCGATGTCGCGGCCGTTGACGGTGACCTTGCCGGAGCCGGGCTTGATCCAGACGCGGGCGACCGCGTTCTTCCGCTTGCCGGTGGCATAGGCGCGGCCCTGGGCGTCGATCTTCGGCTCGGGCGCCGCGGCGACGGCGTCGACGGCGGTGACCGTGGAGGAGGCGCCGCCGGTCAGGTTCTTCAGATCGGCAAGGGTGGTGGTGACCTGCGCCATGATTATGCGATCCTCTTGTTCTTCGGGTTCCGGGCGCCGATGTCCAGCACTTCCGGCTGCTGGGCTTCGTGCGGATGGGCGGTGCCGCCGTATACCTTCAGGTTGCCCATCTGCTTGCGGCCCAGCGGACCGCGCGGAACCATGCGCTCGACCGCCTTGATGATCACGCGCTCGGGATACTTGCCATCCAGGATCTGCCCCTTGGAACGGCCCTTGATGCCGCCGGGATAGCCGGTGTGCCAGTAGAAGATGTCGTCGTTGCGCTTGTTGCCGGTCAGGCGGACCTTCTCGGCATTGATGACGATGATGTTATCGCCGCAGTCGACGTGCGGGGTATAGAACGGCTTGTGCTTGCCGCGCAGGATGTTGGCGATGATGCTCGCCATACGTCCGAGGACGAGGCCTTCCGCGTCGATTACGAACCACTTCTTTTCGACTTCGGACGGCTTCAGGGACAGGGTCTTCATTGCCACTCTCTCAAGAAATACCGGTAACGGCACGAGAGCGGGACTCCCCTGCCGAAGTTGGGCGCTGTTCTAGGGTGCCGGCAGGGTGCAAGTCAACCGAAAAGCGCCACCATGGCAGGGATTTAGCGTTGCGGTATCATAATACCGTTCGGTTTATGCCCTTGTTGGAAAAGGCTTTTTTCGATTGGTTTCACCATGCGGTATCAAGATACCGCACCCGTCTCAAGCCAGCATGGTGACGGGAGGGCGGTCGGGCGGGATGCTGTAGGTGCCGGTGACGTGGGCGACCGGGTCGTCCTCGCCCTCGGAATAGAGCAGGATGTCGCCATAGGCCAGCCGCTTGCCCAGCTTCAGCACGCGCGCTTCCGCGATTACCGCCCGCTGGCCGGGCCTGCGCAGGAAATTGATGGTCATGCTGGTGGTGACCGCCAGCTCGACCCGGCCGATCAGGCTGAGCACGGCGCCGTAGAGCGCCACGTCGGCAAGGCCGAACAAGGCGGGACCCGTCACGGTGCCGCCCGGCCGCACGAAATCCTGGCGGTAGGGCATGCGCAGCCGGATCGTCCCGGCGCCCACGCTCTCGACCGCGACGCCATAGCTGCCGACCAGCGGCACGCCCTCCCGGATCAGCGTTTCCAGTTCCGCCGCCGCGATCGCCGACTCACCCATTTCCCAGGCCCCCCGTCATCTCGTCTCTTGAATCCCTTCGTCGCATGGTTTCCCATGCGCGTCACCATCCAAGCGCACCATCGCCCCAAGCGAACCATCACACAGCCAAAATGAACGGGAGACCGCCACCATGACAGCCACAGGCTCGGCCCCGGCCGCCGCCCGCCCCGCGGAACCGATCCTCCTGCGCGAGGTCCGCGACGGCGTGGCGACGCTGACGCTGAACCGGCCCGCCGCCCGCAACGCGCTCTCCATGGAGCTGATGACCCTGCTGATCGAGGAGCTGGAGGATATCCGCGACGACGCCGGGATCGCGGTGGTGGTGCTGGCCGGGGCCGGCCCGGCCTTCTGCGCCGGCCACGACCTGAAGGAGATCCGCGCCAACCCCGGGCGGGAGACCTACGAGGCGCTGTTCCGCCAGTGCTCCCGCCTGATGCTGACGATCACCCGCCTGCGCCAGCCGGTGATCGCCCGGGTCCACGGCATCGCCACGGCGGCCGGCTGCCAGCTGGTCGCGACCTGCGACCTCGCCGTCGCGGCGGACACCACCCGCTTCGCGACCCCCGGCGTCAATATCGGCCTGTTCTGCTCCACCCCCATGGTGGCGCTGTCCCGCGCGGTCGGCCGCAAGCACGCGATGGAGATGCTGCTGACCGGCGACATGATCGGCGCCGGCGACGCCGTGATGTTCGGCCTGATCAACCAGGCGGTGCCCGAAGCCGAGCTGGACGCGACCGTCCAGGATCTCGCCGCCCGCATCGCGTCCAAGTCGCCGCTGACCCTGGCGATCGGCAAGGAGGCCTTCTACCGCCAGCTCGACATGGGCCTGGACGACGCCTACGCCTATGCCAGCGACGTCATGACCAGGAACATGCTGGCCCGCGACGCGGAGGAGGGGATCGACGCCTTCCTCGCCAAGCGCCCGCCGGTGTGGGAAGGCCGGTAGGGAGGGACTGCCTGAGACCCTGGCTTCATTGCCTGCCGTAGACGATGTCTGCCAGGAAGATGAGGGAGTTGCCCACAAATGCGCGCAAGTAGGCCAGAATGTTTTTCAGGTCTTATCTGTGTCCATCTGCGTGAATCTGTGGATGAATGATGATCCCTGCCGCTGACGACGCTGGGCCGGGAAGAAGGAGTTTTGCCACAGATTACGGCGATATCCTCAGATGATCCGGGCCGTATCTTTGTCCATCGCCGTAATCTCTGGCAAGAACCTGAAATACGCTTGCGTCCCTCCCGATGTACCGGACCGCACCCCTGGACCGGGACACGGAAAATGATGACGATCCATGACATTTCGCCCCTTCCGCCGGGGGTGGGCGGCGGGACCGCCGCCGCGCGCCGGCAAGGCCGCGCCCCGCCGCATCCCCCGAAAGCGCCGAATATCGCCGCCGGGCTTTGATGTATCGCAATGTCGGGACCGACCTGTCCGGTTCACACTGCGTTCCGTGATCCGCGGCGTGCGCGCCGGCGGAGACGGCGATGCAGACCCGAGGCGGACGGAATGACGACGACGACCCAGATCCACGGCGCGGCGGAGGAGCAGGCTCCCAAGTCGCTTTTCAAGAACCGGGAGAAAGTCTACCCGCGATCGGTCGCGGGCAAGTTCCGAAACCTCAAATGGGCCGCCGTCGTCGTCCTGCTCGGCATCTACTACCTGGTTCCCTGGATCCGCTGGGACCGCGGGCCGACCGCGCCGGACCAGGCGGTGCTGGTCGACATGACGGGGCCGCGCCTGTATTTCTTCTTCATCGAGATCTGGCCGCAGGAGATCTACTACCTCACCGGGCTGCTGATCATGGCCGCGGTCGGGCTGTTCCTCGCCACCTCGTTGGCCGGGCGCATCTGGTGCGGCTACGCCTGCCCGCAGACCGTGTGGACCGACCTCTACATGTGGGTCGAGCGCAAGATCGAGGGCGACCGGTCGGAACGCATCCGGCTGGACAAGGGGCCGTGGACCGGGTCCAAGGCGCTGAAGAAGATCGCGAAGCATTCGTCCTGGCTCGTCATCGCCTTCCTGACCGGCGGCGCCTGGGCGATGTACTTCACCGACGCGCCGACGCTGGTCTACAACCTGTTCCACTTCCAGCTCGACAGCCAGTCGATCTTCTTCATCTCCCTGCTGACCTTCACCACCTACCTGCTGGGCGGCTGGGCGCGCGAGCAGGTCTGCACCTACATGTGCCCCTGGCCGCGCTTCCAGAGCGCCATGATCGACGAGGACAGCCTGATCGTCACTTACGAGGGCTGGCGGGGCGAGCCGCGCGGGGCCAAGCGCAAGGACCAGTCCTGGGAAGGGCGGGGCGACTGCATCGACTGCAAGGCCTGCGTCCATGTCTGCCCGACCGGCATCGACATCCGCGACGGGCTCCAGATGGAATGCATCGGCTGCGGCCTGTGCGTCGACGCCTGCAACGACATCATGACGAAGATCGGCCGGCCGCTCAATCTCGTCACCTTCGACACGCACAACAACCAGGTCGCCCGCTCCTGCGGGGAGAAGACCAGCGTCAAGCTGCTGCGGCCGCGCACCGTCATCTACGGCCTGATCCTGGTCGTCCTGCTTGGCCTGATGGCCGCAGGCCTGATCTTCCGCCCGCAGCTCGACATCAGCGTGCTGCGCGACCGCGCGCCGCTGTTCGTCACGCTGTCGGACGGCGACATCCGCAACGGCTACACCTTCAAGATCTCCAACATGACCCGGTACCAGAAGGAATACAGCCTTCAGCTCGCCGGCGTGCCCGGCGCCACCCTGTCGGTGATCGGCCAGGACGAGAGGCTGGACCGGATCGAACTCTCCGCCAAGCCGGACACCGTCGCGACGTACCGGATCTACGTGCGGACCCCGCCGGCCGCCCTCAAGGCGACCTCGACCCCCGTCACCTTCACCCTGACCGACCAGCAGACCTCCGAGACGGCGGGCTACGACTCGGTCTTCATCGGCCCGGACAAGTGACGTCACGATGGACCCCATGAGCAGCACCATGAACATCGACCAGCAGCAGTCCCGCCCGGGCGGAAGATCGCCGGGGTGGTGGTACCCGTGGATCTTCGTCGCCTTCTTCTTCGTCACCGTCGGGGTGAACGCGACGATGGTCTATTTCGCGATGAACACCTGGACCGGGCTGGAAACCCAGCACTACTGGCAGCGCGGCACCACCTACAACGCCGCCATCGAGGGCGCCCGCCGCCAGCAGGAACGCGGCTGGCAGGTCGGGATCGACTTCCAGGCGGCGGCCCTGCAGGGCCGGCTGACGGTGGACCTGAAGGACCATCACGGCAACCTCCTGAACGGCGCCACGGTGACCGCCCGGGTCGTCCGCCCGACCAGCGAGGGCCACGACTTCGCGGTCGACCTGACCTACCAGGGCCAGGGCCGCTACGGCGCGGAGTTCGCGATGCCGTTGGCCGGCCAGTGGGACATCCGGATCGTCGCCGACCATCCCCAGGGAGACTACCAGGAAGTCCGCCGGGTCGTGGTCAAGGGGTGATGACCCGGGCATGAGCACCTCAACCGCTTCCATTCCCGCCTCCACGCTTCCCGGCACCTGCCTCCATTGCGGCCAGGAGGTCCCCGGCCGGGGCGCCGGCTTCTGCTGCTCCGGCTGCGAGGCCGCCTGGGCGCTGATCCGCGACCTGGGGCTGGACACCTACTACGCCCGCCGCTCCATCGATCCCGACGCGCGGCCGATCCGCCCGGACGAGGACGCGGCCCCCGCCGACTTCTCGGCCCATGTCTCGGCCGGCGCCGACGGGCGGGCCAGCCTGCACCTGATGGTGGACGGCCTGCAATGCGCCGCCTGCGTCTGGCTGATCGAGACCGTGCTGCGCCGGCAGCCCGGCGTCACCCATGCCCGGCTCAACATGACGACCCGCCGGCTGACCGTGACCTGGGACCCGGCCGTGACCGACGCCGCCGGGGTCGCCGGCGCCGTGGTCCGCCTGGGCTACCGGCTGGTGCCGTTCGATCCGGCGAAGCTGGAGGCGGCCGAGGCGGTGAAGGAACGCGAGCTGCTGCGGGCGCTCGGCGTCTCCGGCTTCGCCGCCGCCAACGTGATGCTGCTGTCGGTCGCGATCTGGGCCGGGCACTCCCAGGGGATGGGGCCGGCGACCCGCGACCTGATGCACTGGGTCTCGGCCCTGATCGCGATGCCGGCGATCCTCTACGCCGCCCGTCCGTTCGCCCGCTCCGCGTGGGCGGCGCTGTCGGCCCGGCGCACCAACATGGACGTGCCGATCTCCATCGGCGTGACGCTCGCGACCGGGATGAGCCTGGCCGAGACGATCCGCGGCGCGGAGCACGCCTATTTCGACAGCGCCGTGACGCTGCTGTTCTTCCTGCTGATCGGGCGCTATCTGGACCTGCGGGCGCGGGGTCGGGCGCGGTCCGCGGCCGAGCACCTGCTGGCGCTGGGCTCCTCGGCGGTCACCGTGATCGACGCCGACGGGCGCGGGCGCGTCGTCCGGCCGGGCGAGGTCGCCGCCGGCATGACCGTGCTGGTCGCCGCCGGGGAGCGCATCCCCGTGGACGGCCGGGTCTCCGACGGCGTCTCGGACATCGATACCGGCCTGATCACCGGGGAGAGCGTGCCGGGCGCCGCCAGGCCGGGCGACCAGGTGTTCGCCGGGACCCTCAACCTGACCGCGCCGCTCCGGCTGACCGTCACCGCCGTGGGCGAAGGTACCCTGCTGGCCGAGATCGTGCGGATGATGGAGGTCGCGGAGCAGGGCAGGGCGCGCTACGTGGCCCTGGCCGACCGGGTGTCGCGGGGCTATGCGCCGGTGGTCCACCTGACCGCCCTGGCGACCTTCCTCGGCTGGGTGGTCCTGGCCGGCAGCCCGTGGCAGCCGGCCCTGCTCAACGCCATCGCTGTGCTGATCATCACCTGCCCCTGCGCGCTGGCGCTGGCGGTGCCGGTGGTCCAGGTGATCGCCAGCGGCCGGCTGATGCGCCAGGGCATCCTGCTGAAGTCGGCCACGGCGCTGGAGCGGCTGACCGGAGTCGATACCGTCGTGTTCGACAAGACCGGCACCCTGACCGAGGGGCGGCCCGAACTCCAGGGTGCCGACGGGGCGGAGGACGCGGACCTGCGGCTTGCCGCCGCGATCGCCGGGGCCAGCCGCCACCCCCTGGCGCGGGCCCTGTGCCGTGCCGTGCCGGGGGTTCCGGTGGCGTCCGGCGTGCGCGAGGTGCCCGGCGCCGGCCTCGGCCTCGATGGGCCGGGAGGGGAGATCCGGCTGGGCAGCCGCCGCTTCACCGGCGCGGAAGAGGGGGGCGAGTCGGCCGGCGAGTCGGCCGGTCCGGAGCTGTGGCTGGCCCGGCCGGGCCGCCGCCCCGTCCGCTTCGCCTTCAGCGATGCCCTGCGGCCCGACGCCGTCGAGGTGGTTGCGGCCCTGCGGGCCGGCGGCAAGCGGGTTCTGCTGCTGTCCGGCGACCGGCGTCCCGCCGTGGCGGCCTGCGCCGCCCGCCTGGGCATCGAGGAGTGGCGGGCCGCCCAGGCGCCGGCCGACAAGGCCGCCTGCCTGGAGGAGCTGGCCCGGTCCGGGGCCACCGTGCTGATGGTCGGCGACGGCCTCAACGACGCGCCGGCGCTCGCCGCGGCCCATGTCTCCATGTCGCCGGCCACCGCGGCGGACGTCAGCCAGACGGCGGCCGACGTGGTGTTCCAGGGTATCAGGCTGAGACCGATCCTGGAGGCGCTGGACGTCGCGCGGCGGTCGGACCGGCTGGTCCGCCAGAACTTCGCCCTGACCTTCCTCTATAACTTATTGACTATACCGGTGGCGGTGGCCGGGCTGGTGACTCCGCTGATCGCGGCGCTCGCCATGTCCTCGTCGTCGCTGATCGTCATCCTCAACGCCCTGCGCCTCGCCCGGCGCCGGGCCAACCCGGGACAGTCCCATGGACGTGCTCATATATCTCATTCCCTTGGCGGTGGGCCTGGGACTCCTGGGCCTTCTGGGCTTCCTGTGGTGCCTGAGGTCCGGCCAGTTTGACGACCTCGACGGAGCCGCCAACCGCATCCTGTTCGACGATGACGAGCGTGTAACACCGCAGCCGCGAAACGACCAAAAATAACCCCTATGAGAATGGTTATATTCAGGCGTGTTGCAATCTTGCGAAAAATCCAATTTATAACCAGAATGGAATAGGGAAGCAGAAGGGCGGGGGGAATTGCGATGCCTCCATTCGACATGGGCAGGGTGCGCGACAAGGGTGCTGCCGCGGAGACGACGCCCTGCGGCGCGTGTCCGGTTCGGACGCTGACGGTCTGTGCGGCGTTGGAGGCGGACGAGGTGCGTCGGCTCGCCGATATCGTCCAGATGCAGCGCATGGAGGGCAACCAGACGATCTTCGCCGAAGGCGATCAGGCGGACGCCCTGTTCAACGTGACCTCCGGCACGGTCAAGCTCTACAAGCTGCTGCCCGACGGACGCCGCCAGATCACGGGGTTCCTGGTCACCGGCGACTTCCTCGGGCTCGCCATGAACGAGAGCTACGCCTATTCGGCGGAAACGGTGACGCCCACGTCGCTCTGCAGGTTCCCGCGCCGCAAGATGGAGGCGCTGCTGGACGAGTTCCCCAAGATGCAGCGGCGCCTGTTCTCCATGGCGTCCAACGAGCTGGCGGCGGCGCAGGACCAGATGCTGCTGCTCGGCCGCAAGACCGCGCGGGAGAAGATCTGTTCGTTCCTGCTGATGCTGTCGCAGCGCCAGTCGCGCCGGGGCCACAAGGAGAACCCGGTCTACGTCCCGATGAGCCGGGCCGACATCGCCGACTATCTCGGCCTCACGACCGAGACCGTCAGCCGGACCTTCACCCAGCTCAAGACCTCCCAGGCGATCTCGCTCCAGGAGGGCAACCGGATCCAGATCGCCGACATGGACGGCATCTACGACATGGCCGAAGGCGTCTGATCGCTCCCGGCCGCCGCGGTTTTCCCCGGGTTCGCCGGGAACCGAGCCGTCAGGGTTCCGCCTTGTCGCCCGCCGGCCGCTCCTCCGTCCTCAGGGCGTCGGCCAGCCTCGCCTGGGCGGTGCCCGGCTGCATCGGTTTCTGCTGGCTCTCGTGCGGCGACCAGCCGGCAAGATAGAGCACCTGGAAGGTCGCGGTCACCCGCCCATCGGGTTCGGAGAACAGCTCGGCATAGCGCCGCGCGGCGTCGATCAGCAGGGCCCGCGGAGTCGGCCGCCGGCGGCGGTTGAGCCCGGCGTTCGTCTCGCCCATGCCGCGCAGGTCGGCCATCAGCTTGAAGGCGCTGTCGTAGGTCACGGTCAGCGTGTCGCTGTCCACCACCGGCAGGCTGAAGCCGGCGCGCTGGAGCAGGCCGCCGGCGTCCCGGACTTCCGCGAAGGGGGAGATGCGGGCGCTGACCCCGCCGGTCAAGTCCAGTTCCGCCTCCATCAGGCAGCGCCGCAGCTCGAACAGGGTGTCGCCGCCCAGCATGGCGCCGATGAACATGCCGTCCGGCTTCAGCGCGCGGCGGAGCTGGAGCAGCGCCCCCGGCAGGTCGTTGACCCAGTGGAGGCTGAGGTTGCTGACCGCGAGGTCGAAGCTGCCGTCGGCGAACGGCAGCAGTTCCTCGTCGCCGGCCACGCACAGGCCCCCGGCGGCGGCGGCCATGGCGGGCGACAGGTCGCACTGGACCAGCCGCTCGATCCCCTTCCGCCCGCGCAGCGCGCGGCCGACCTCGCCGGTGTGGCAGCCCAGGTCGAGCGCCGTGGGGAAGTCGCGGACGACGTCCTCCAGCCGGTCGGCCAGCCGCTCCGCGATCTCCTCGAACAGGAAATTGTAACCGGCGAAACCGGCCGCGGCCCGGTCCCGGTGGCGGCGGACCGCGGCGCGGTCGAACACGTTCATGATGTCGCTGTCGTCCATCTCCCCTATATGGAGGTTCCCCCGCGCCGCACAACACGTGACGGGTGCGGTCGGGGTGCGGCATCCGGACCGTTGCCGCCGGGCGGGGGCGGTTCGATCCTGCGCCATGGACTGGCCGCTGACCGCCTCCCTGACGACCCTGGCGCGCGCGGCGCTCGACGCGGTGCTGCCGCCGCGCTGCCTGTCCTGCGCCGAGTCGGTCGACCGGCAGGGGACGCTGTGCATGCGCTGCTGGGGTGCCCTGACTTTCCTGGCGCCGCCCTGGTGCTCGTGCTGCGGCGAGCCGTTCGAGGGCGTGGTCGATCCCGGCCCGGCCGAGACGCAACGGGCCGAGACGCTGCTGTGCGCCCGCTGCGTCGCCAGCCCGCCGCCGTTCGGCAGGGCCCGGTCGGCGCTCCGCTACGACGACGGCAGCCGCGGCATGATCCTGGGCTTCAAGCATGCCGACCAGACCTATGCCGCCGTCGCCTTCGGCGGCTGGCTCGCCCGGTCCGGGGCGGAACTGCTGGCGCCCGACGCCGTCCTGGCGCCGGTGCCGCTCCACCGGTGGAAACTGTTCGCCCGGCGCTACAACCAGGCGGCGCTGCTCGCCAGGGATGTCGGCCGGCGCTCCGGCGTCGCCGTGTTGCCCGGCCTGCTGGTCCGCCACCGCCGGACCACGCCGCAAGGCGGCCATTCCCGGACCGGCAGGCAGCGGAACGTCCGCGGCGCCTTCCGGGTGCGGCCAAGCCTGGCGGAGCGCATCCGCGGGCGGCCGGTCGTGCTGGTCGACGACGTTCTGACGACGGGGGCCACGGTCTCCGAATGCGCCCGCGTCCTGCTGCGCGCGGGTGCCGCCAGGGTCGACGTCCTCACGCTCGCGCGCGTCATACGGTCCGGCGTCTAGCGAAATCGCCGGTATCGATCATATAACGGGATAGTCAATCCACAGTGGAGCCGGAGTCCATGGCCGAAGTCGTCATTTATACCAGTCCCTGGTGCCCGTACTGCACGCGGGCCAAGAAGCTGCTGGCCGAGAAGGGCGTCCAGTTCGAGGAGATCGACGTGATGATGCAGCCGCGCAAGCGGGTGGAGATGACGCAACTGGCCGAAGGACGGACCTCGGTTCCGCAGATCTTCATCGACTCGAAGCCGATCGGGGGCTGCGACGACCTCTACGCGCTCGACCGGGCCGGCAAGCTCGACCCCATGCTGGGCCGCGCCTGATGACCGGCTCCCCTCCCGCCGCGTCGCTCACCGTCGCCTGCGTCCAGGTCAATGCCGGGCCGGACATCGAGCCGAACCTGACCGCGGTCGGGGACCTCATCCTGCGCGCGCGCGAGGCCGGGGCCGATTTCATCACGACGCCGGAGAATGTCAGCATGATGGTGCTGGGCCGCAGCCGCGTCCTGCGGCGGGCCCGGCCGGAAGGCGACCATCCGGCGGTCCCCTTCTTCCGCGACATGGCCAGGCGGACCGGGGCATGGCTGCTGGCCGGCTCCCTGGCGGTCAAGCTCGACGAGGAGCGGGTCGCCAACCGCAGCCTGCTGTTCTCGCCCGAGGGCGAGATCGCGGGGCGCTACGACAAGATCCACATGTTCGACGTGGACTTGGCGCGGGGGGAGAGCTACCGCGAGTCGGCGACGTTCCGGCCCGGCGACCGGGCGGTGCTCGCCGCGACGCCCTGGGGCGGGGTCGGCATGACGGTCTGCTACGACCTGCGCTTCGCCTACCTGTACCGCATGCTGGCCCATGCCGGCGCGTCGATCCTGACCGTTCCGTCCGCCTTCACGGTGCCGACCGGCCGGGCGCACTGGCACGTCCTGCTGCGCGCCCGGGCGATCGAGACCGGCTGCTTCGTCGTGGCTCCGGCCCAGTGCGGCACCCATGACGGCGGCCGCACCACCTACGGCCATTCGCTGATCGTCAGCCCGTGGGGCGAGATCCTGGCCGACGGCGGCGAGGAGCCGGGCGTCGTCACCGCCCGCCTCGACCTGGAGGAGGTCGCCAAGGCCCGCGCCCAGGTGCCGTCGCTGAAGCACGACCGGACCGTCGAGCCGCCCGAAGCGGTGACTTGAGCGTCAGCCCGTGAAGCTCCGGATGATCTCCAGGAGCCGTTCGACCTCGATCGGTTTCTGCATCACCACCAGCCTGTCGCCGGCGGGAATGGCCTCCTCCTCGTTCGGCGACATGTAGCCGGTCATCACGACGATCGGGAGGAGGTCGTCGGTCGATCGCAGGTTGCCGATCAGCTCGTGCCCGCCGCCGCGCGGCATCCGCATGTCGGTCACCACGATGTCGGCCGGGTCCTGCCGGTGGATCGCCAGCGCCTCCCTGCCGTCGCAGGCGGTGGTGACGCGGTAGCCCTTGCGGGTCAGGAACCGCTCGAGCGCCATGGCAGCGATCGCCTCGTCGTCCGCGACCAGGACGTGGCTCCTGGGCTGCTCTTGCGTCACGGCATCGGTGTCAGGCATTCGGGTTCTCATGTGATGGTCTGCTGCGGACCGGCAGCAATATCGTGAAGCGGGCTCCCTGGTCCAGGTTTTCGGCGGATATCCGCCCGCCCATCGCGCCGATCAGGCTGGCACAGATCGACAGGCCGAGGCCGACCCCCTTGGTCGCCTCCTTGGTGGTGACGAACGGGTCGAAGATCCGGTCCGCCATTCCCGGCGGAAGGCCGGTTCCGTCGTCGCTGATCGTGATGCGGATCTGGTGCGGGCCTTGCTCCTCGGACAGGCCGACCTCGATGCGCCCGCCCTCGAAGGCAGGGTCGGCGGTCCGGCGGGCGGCGATGGCGTCGTGGGCGTTGCTCAGCAGGTTGATCACGACCTGCTCCAGGCGGCCGGGCCGGCCGGCCACGGCGGGCGCGGCCGGCGGCGCGTCCAGGGCCAGGGCCATGCCCTCGGTCGCGAAATGGCGTTCGAGCAGGCCGACGGCGCGCCGGACCGGCTGGACCGGGTCGAACGGCACGACCTCCGGGCCGTCGCGCCGGCTGAAGGAGCGCATCTGGTCGACGATCTCGCCCATGCGGGCCGCCTGGGTCGAGATCAGCTCCATCCCTTGGCGGAGATAGGCCGCGTCGGCCTCCACGCCCTCCTCCTCCATCAGGAGCCGGTTGTCGTCGGCGGTGATCCTGATGATGTTCAGCGGCTGGCTCATCTCGTGCGCGATGCCGGCGGCCAGGGTGCCCAGCGTGGCCAGCTTGGAGGTCTGGGCCAGCTCCTCCTGGAGCGTGCGGTACTCGGTCATGTCGCGCGACGTGCCGAGCAGCTTCGTCGGACGGCCTTCGGCGTCGAGCACGGGAGCCAGGTTGGTCTGCCAGATGCGCGTGCCGTCCCGGAGATCCAGCGTCTCCTCGTACTGGATCGGCTGCCTTGCCTCGCAGCAGGCGCGGTAGCGCTCGACCAGATGGTCGGCCACGGCAGGCGGGAAAATCTCGTGCGGCGTCCGGCCGGCCACCTCGGTCGAGACCAGGCCGGTCTGGCGCTCGTGGCTGGGGTTGAGCGCTTCGAACCGGAACTCGCCCGGGCCATCCACGCGGACGACGAACAGGCCCTCGGCCAGATGGTGGAAGATGCTGGAATAGTGCAGTTCGCTGGCGCGCAGCCGGCGGTTGGCCTCCGACAGCTCGGCGGTGCGTTCGGCGACCCGGATCTCCAGCGTCTCGTTGGCCCGCTGAAGCGCCGCGTTGGCCGCCTCCAGCTCGGCGGTGCGATCGGCGACCCGGCGCTCCAGCGCCCCGTTCACGAGGCGGACCTCCGCCTCCGCGCGCTGCCGCTCCCGGATCTGCTGTTCGAGCCTGAAATTGGCGTCGCGGAGCTGGGCCGGGCTGGGCAGGGCGAGCGCGTGGGGGATCAGGGGCCAGAGCATGACCGCGGTCACGACCGAGATCGCGGCGGTGAAGGCCTTGACCGCGCCCTGCGCTACGTAGTCCGGGTTCCACAACGTCCAGGCGCCGAAGAAGTGGGTTATCCCGCAGGCCAGGATGAAGCCGCAGAACATCAGGAAAATCCACTTGTAGGCGAGGTCCTCGCGCCGCCATACGAAATAGATCAGGCCGATCGGGATGGAGCAGTAGGCGAGGCCGATCAGAATGTCGGACAGCAGGTGCGTCCAGATCAGCTCCGGTCGCCAGGTCAAGCAAAGGCCGTGGGGCAGGAAGTCGCCGGGCTCGCCGAGGGCGCGAAAGAAGGTTTCCATGCAGTGTCCGGTTTAATATCGCAGTATGCAGCGCACCACGGTTACCAAAAGCCAACCTCTCGCTCGTTCGGGGAACCCAAAACAAGGTTAATAATTGTAAGCCATAGGCACGCGCCTTGTCTCGCCTTATCGTACCGAAGGTTCTGTCCAATCGTGCGCGGCGGTCACTCCTCCGGACGATGCGGCGGGATCGGCCGGGGATGGGGATCGGCCACGGCGCAGAGGCGCTGGACGACCGCCCGCCTCGGGAAATCGATCTCGCCCTGTTCGAAGGCTACCACCTGGAGTTGGTGTCCGACGCGGTCGAGGAGCTCGCCGGGAGCCAGCAGGAAGTCCGGAGAGGAAGGTTTGCCGAACCGCTCGTTGCCCCGCGCGAACGTCTCGTAGATCAGCACGCCGCCGGGTTCCAGCGAGTCCAGCAGCCTGGGAAACAGGGGGCGGTGAAGGTAGTTGGTGACGACCACGGCGGCGAAGCGCCTGTCCGCCGGCAAGGGCCAGGGGCTTCCGTCCTCCAGGTCGGCCTCGATCAGTTCCGGGGAGGAGCCGTTGGCCAGATCGGCGACGCCCGCCAGGGTCCGGTCGACCGCGGTGACCGGGTGTCCCAGCCCGGCGAACAGGCGCGTGTGCCGGCCGGACCCGCAGGCCACGTCGAGCACCGGGCCGCCCTGGCGCACCAGCGGCGCGAAACGGACCACCCACCGGGACGGGGGCGGGGAAAAGGGCGTGGGGGATTCAGTGTGGTCCATGGTCCGTCAACCCGCTTGTGCTTTCACCTTGGCCTAACCAATTCGTACATATATGACAGTCCGGTCAGATCGGTGAACATTCGGCGGCGCCGCCGCCGGGAGCGGAACGAGTAACGGTCGATGATCCTCTTCGATCTCAAGTGCCAGGCCGGCCACGTCTTCGAAGCCTGGTTCAGGAACAGCGGCGCCTACGAGGCCCAGGCGTCCGCGCAGGAGATCTCATGCCCGATCTGCGGGGACGTCAGGATCGGCAAGGCGCCCATGGCCCCGCGCATCGCGAAGTCGCGCGACGCCGCCGAGGGTACCGACGAGGCGGCCCGGCGCAAGGCCGAGATCCTGCGCGAACTGAAGGACCTGCGCCGCAAGGTCGAGGAGAACTGCGACTATGTCGGCGACCGCTTCGCCGAGGAGGCCCGGCGCATCCATTACGGCGAGGTCGAAAGCCGCGGCATCTACGGGGAGGCGACCGAAGCCGAGTCGTCGGAGCTGAAGGAGGAAGGCATCACCGTCGAGCGCATCCCCTGGGTTCCGACGACCAACTCCTGACGGCGGGACGGCCGTCGTCAGGCATCCGGGCGTTCGCGGCGGCGCAGCGGGACCAGGTTGATGGCGGCGGGATTCTGACGCCAGCCCTGGAGGATCGGCAGGGCCGATTCCGGAGTCAGGCGGTCGTAGAGCGCCAGCACCCGTGACAATTCGCGCGGATCGACGATCTGCTCGCCCGGCCGGGCCGCCCGGCTCAGCAGGAAGATCGAGGCGAAGAAGCCCTTGTCGATCCTCAGCGCCCGGCAGGCCAGCGTCATGGCTTCGCCGCCGGTCTCGGCGATCAGCTGGTGCATGGCTTCCGGACCCAGGCCGGCGATCCGGCCGAACAGCGCCTTGAACAGGTCGATCTGGCCGAGCCGCAGGGTCTGGATCAGCACCTGCGGCGTGATGGCGCCTGCCTCGGCCATCCGCTCGACCGTTTCCAGCTGGTCGGCGGTCAGGCTGGTCCGCCCGCGCGTCCCGTCGATCAGATCCTGGAGCGTGGCCTGGAGCGCCGCGTCGAGCTGCGCCCTCGGGATGGCGAAGCGGTCCAGGATGGTCCGCCGAAGCTCCTGCGAGACGAGCCAGTAGATCTTCGTCGCCAGTTCCGGCGTCAGTTCGGGCCGCCCGAGCAGGGGGGACCGCAGGGGCGGCACCCGGCGCGCGACGTTGGTCAGGCGGATCATGGCCTGTCCGGACAGGCTGGCGCCCCGGTTGCCCAGCAGCGTCTCGGCGACGCGCGTGTTGCCGGTTTCGATGAGGACGTCGCTGAGCGCCGTGCTGATCCTGGGCCGGCCGGCGACCGCCAGCTGGTGGGCTTCGGCGTGGGCGCGGACGATCGCGATCAGGTCCTCGTCCTCGAGCACTTCGCTGCGCAGCAGGATCGGCCGAGCGATCTCGATCTGGTCGTTCGCCAGGGTCACGATCAGGTCCCGGGGCGCTTCGGCGTGGGGCGCCAGCCGTTCGGCGAGCGACCGCCGGACGTCCATCTCGGCGTCGCGCAGCACTTGGCGGAGGATGTCGACCACCAGGTCGCGCTCGCGGTCGGACAGGCTGTGCCCCGCGAAATAGAAATCGCCGACCTTGTCGGCCAGAGCCCGCCGTCCGGTCTGGCTCCTGTCCCGCGCCATCTCGAACAGATCGGCCAGATGCGCCATTGTACCGCCGCCTGTCCTTGCTTCCGATCCGGGTTCCGCCACGCCTCCGCTCATCGGCGCCCTCCGGCCGGGGCGCGCCGGGAGATGTCCCGGCCGCCTTGGCGATGCGCCGCAGGACGGTCCTTTCGATCGGCCGGCATTTCCTGGGAAACCAAAACCAAACACTTCATCTTCGCGACCCTTCTGGTCGGCCGGTCATCGGATCGGAACCGTGTTCCCGCTGACTTCGCAGCGTGAAGAGCATGCGGAATCTTCCTTAGTAAAATGTTAATCCGCCGGTCCGCCATCGCCGTGTCCGTGACTGGCCCTCAGATTCCCTGACATTTTAAACTATTTGACTCGAACCCGCAGGACGCCGGAGAATAGGGCGACGAAGGTCTTTCATCTTACTGGAAGGCGACATCGCCGCAGCCTCATGGGTATGGCTTTCTCCCGCCTGTACGGGTTATACTCCCAAAGGACTAATCCTTGTTCGGAATGCACCGGGCTCGTGCGATACCCGGCTTCCGCAACGCCTCCAGGAGATCGCCATGCAAGTGCAAGCATCGGGAGTCGGTCCCGCATCGGGCTACTCCAGCCCCCTTCAATCACCCGCGACACGTCCCCAGGACGAGCAGCAGGGCGGCCAGGGGGGCGGCCAGGCCGTCGGCGCAGCGCAAAGCGGCACGCCGGAGAACCAGCCGGTGACGGACCCCTTCGCAACCCGCGGCCGGAACGTGAACATCACGGTCTGAAGTCCCCGTCCGAAGGCATCGGCGCGTTCCGCTTGCCCGCCCTCACGGGCTGCGCCACATTACGGCCATGACTTCCGATCCAAAGCCGAGCGGGCCGACAGTCCGCATCATCCCCGAGGGCGACGACCGTCACCGCCTCGTATGCCCCGATTGCGGCTTCATCAATTACGAGAACCCGAAGATCGTGGTGGGTTCGGTGGCCGCGTGGGAGGACCGCATCCTGCTGTGCCGCCGGGCGATCGAGCCGAGCAAGGGGCTGTGGACCCTGCCGGCCGGCTACATGGAACTGAACGAGACGACCGCCGAGGGGGCGACCCGCGAAGCCTGGGAGGAGGCGCGGGCAAGGATCGAGATCGATTGCCTGCTCGCCGTGTACGAAATCCCGCGCATCAGCCAGGTCCAGCTCATCTACCGCGCGCGGCTCCGGTCGCCGGACGTGGCGGCGGGACCTGAGAGCCTGGAGGTGGGGCTTTTCAGGTGGGACGAGATCCCGTGGGACCTGATCGCCTTCCCGACCGTGCGCTGGGCCCTGGACGAGTTCAACAGCCGGCGCCGCGAGCACGAGTTCAGTCCGGCGACCAACCCGGAACCGGAACCGCCGCCGCCCACGGGCCTGTAGGGGCCGGCCGTCAGGTTCATCTTCTGGAAACCCTGATCGCCGATAAAGGTTCGGGATCGGCGCGGCGAGCCCATGCCGCGCCCGGCAGACCAGGACAGATCGTGCCCAGCAGAGAGCAGAACCCGCCGGCCGACGGCCCGCTCGATTACGAGACCTCGAAGCGCATGGCCCAAAGCGAGGACACCGCCGTCCGCGCGCGGGTGGCCGGGCGCGAGGATGTCAGGCCGGAACTGCTCTACTATCTCGCGATCGATCCCGCGGTGGAGGTGCGCCGCGAAGTGGCGGCCAACCCCTCGGCGCCGGCTCAGGCCAGCGCGGTTCTGGCGCGCGACAACGACGAGAGCGTGCGCCGCCTGCTGGCGGACAAGCTGAGCCGCCTGCTGCCCGACCTCTCGCGCGAGGCGCAGGGCCAGCTCTTTCAGCTCACGGTAAGGACGCTGGAGCAGCTGGCGCGCGACCAGGCGGTCGGCGTCCGGCAGGCGCTGGCGTCCAGCCTGAAGGACGTCGCCTGCGCGCCGCCCGACCTTTGCACGCATCTGGCGCGCGACGTCGAGCGGGAGGTCGCCGAGCCGATCCTGCACTACTGCGCCACGCTGACCGACAAGGACCTGCTGAGCATCATCGCCAACCAGCCGAAATCCTGGGTGCTCAGCGCGATCGCCCAGCGCGACGGCGTCTCCGGCCCGGTCGCGGCGGCCTTGTACGAGACGGGCGACGTCGAGGCATCGACCGCGTTGCTCGACAACCACGGCGCCCTGATCCCGGAGAGTACCCTGTCCGGCATGGTCGAGCAGTCGGCCGCCCGCCCGTCCTGGCAGGAACCGCTGGCCAGGCGGCCCAGGCTGCCCGGCCGCTTGGCGGTCCGGCTCGCCGAGTTCGTCGACCAGCACGTGCTGACCATCCTGCGCCAGCGCCGCGACCTGGACGCCGAGACCGCGGCCGAGGTGGTCAGCGTCGCCCGGCGCCGGATCGACTACCTGGACCAGAGGTCCGAGGGCGAGTCGCCCGAGCACCGCGCCCGCCGGCTGTTCATGGTCGGACAGCTCGACGAGAGCGCCATCAGCGACGCGCTGTCGTGGAACGACATGGTGTTCGTCAAGCTGGGCCTGGCGCTGATGGCCGGCATCGCGCCGTCCCTGGTGGAGGAGATCATCGCCGCGCAGAGCCCCAAGGGGGTCACGGCGCTGGCCTGGCGGGCGGGCCTGAGCATGCGGTGCGCCATGCAGCTCCAGTCGCGCGCCGCCAACATCCCGCCGCGCATGCTGCTGAATGCCCGCAACGGCGTGGATTATCCGCTGACCCCGGTCGAGATGACCTGGCAATTGGAGTTCTACGGGGTCAGGCTTTAGGAGCAAGCGGGCTCCGACCTCCTTCACCCTGGGGCGGCGATGCCGTGCCGGCTCCCCGGGCGGATCGGCCCGGGGCGCTTCCGCGGGCAACTCCAACATGAAGATTTCCAGAACGGCCTTTCGGCCGGCGGTATGTTTCGCCCGCGCCGCACGTAGCTATACGAATCTGTCTGGAACGCCCTCCGGCCGGCCGACTTTCGGGCACTGCGTCAATCTGCCGCCACAACCGGAAACTGCCCCCGAAGCACCCCGGAACGGCCTTCCGGCCGACCGCCGGGGTCCCCCGCGCGGGGACCGGCGACGCTCACATTCCGGGACGCGGCACCCGATCGACCGGCCGCTCGACCGGAACGTTTTCCTCGAAGCTCACGACCGGGGAGGCCAGGATGTCGAAGCAGCGCTGCCGTGCCGCGAGCTGTTCGAGCGTCGGCTCGTCCCGGACGAACGGTTCCTGGAACCAGGCGGTCGCGCGCTCCCAGGAGGGGATGTCGACCCGCAGCAAAGTCAGCAGGGACCTGCATTCGAAGGTTTCCGCGGCATCCGAGCCCGGGGTCACGGAGGTGAAGGCGGGCGGGGTCGGCTGGGCCCGCCGGGAGGCCGGGTCGGGCGCCGTTCCGGGGGATGGTGATACCACTTGGGCTTGTACCGGCAGCGAGGCCGCGAGCAGTGCCGCCGCACCGCACAAGCGGGAAGTCCAGGTCAACATGAGCGCTCTCCTCAGCCAAATTTGGTATTACCATCCAAACCTTAAGCGGGGTCCGCGGGTTCCCGAAGCGCGATTCCGGGGAGGGTCGGCGCGATGGTCGTGAGCGGGTGCTACTCAACCGCCGCTCGGTTATGCCCGGCCCGTCCCCCTTGCCCTCGGCACGGAATCGGAGTACGTAGCCGCGCGGATTTGAGGGCCGATCTCAGGACCGGCCGGCCCGGACCAAAGCGACCCTCGCTCCCTCGTAAACAAAGCTCGGCAACACTTGGGGAACGCTTCATGGCACGCAATAAGATCGCGCTCGTCGGCGCCGGCCAGATCGGTGGCACGCTCGCCCTGCTGGCAGGCTTGAAGGAACTCGGCGACATCGCCGTGTTCGACATCGCGGAAGGCATGCCGGACGGCAAGGCGCTGGACATCGCGCAGTCCGCCCCGGTCGAGGGGTTCGATGCCAAGCTGGTCGGCGGCAGCGACTACTCGATCATCGAGGGCGCCGACGTCGTGATCGTGACCGCCGGCGTTCCCCGCAAGCCCGGCATGAGCCGTGACGACCTGATCGGCATCAACACCGGCGTGATGAAGACGGTCGGCGAGAACATCGGCAAGTACGCCCCCAATGCCTTCGTCATCGTCATCACCAACCCGCTCGACGTGATGGTGTGGGTGCTGCAGCAGGCGTCCGGCCTGCCCACCAGCAAGGTCGTCGGCATGGCCGGCGTGCTTGACAGCGCGCGGTTCCGCACCTTCCTGGCCCAGGAATTCGACGTCTCGGTCGAGGACGTGACGGCCTTCGTGCTGGGCGGCCACGGCGACACCATGGTGCCGCTGGTGCGCTACTCCACCGTCGCCGGCATCCCGCTGCCCGACTTGGTCAAGATGGGCTGGACCACCCAGGAGAAGCTGGACGCGATCGTCCAGCGCACCCGCGACGGCGGCGCCGAGATCGTCAAGCTGCTGAAGACCGGCTCGGCCTTCTACGCCCCGGCCGCGTCCGCCATCGCGATGGCGGACAGCTACCTGAAGGACAAGAAGCGCGTCCTGCCGGTCGCGGCCCACCTGACCGGCCAGTACGGCGTGGACGACCTGTATGTCGGCGTGCCGGTCGTGATCGGCGCCGGCGGCGTCGAGAAGATCGTCGAGATCGAGCTGAACCCCGACGAGAAGGCCATGTTCGACCATTCGGTCGGGGCCGTGAAGACCCTGGTAGAGGTCGTCAAGAAGATGGAAAGCGAGAAGTCCGCCTGACAGCGGCCTTCGGGAGGCCGCCGCTCCGGGCGGCCTTTTTAGTATCCCGACTGGCCGCCCGGCATAGCCGGTACGGCCGAGCCCGGTTCAATCGGCGCGCGGAGGGTGCTAGACTGAGCGGCCGGCACCGCCGCAACCCGGACGGAACGGGCCAGGTATTCTTAAGCCGGGGTGCCTCGTTTGCCACCCGTCACCAGATAGCCGCCATCAGATAGACGGACGTCCATGAACATTCATGAATATCAGGCCAAAAACCTGCTGAAAAAATACGGTGTGTCGGTGCCGCGCGGCGGCGTCGCCTATACCATTCCCGAGGCCGAGCAAGTCGCGAAGGATCTGGGCGGACCGGTCTGGGTGGTGAAGTCCCAGATCCATGCCGGCGGCCGGGGTGCCGGGCGCTTCGCCGACAATCCCGACGGCAAGGGCGGCGTCCGCGTCGTCAAGTCCGTCGAGGACGTCTCGTCCAACGCCAAGGAGATGCTCGGCCACGTCCTGGTGACCAAGCAGACCGGCCCGGCCGGCAAGGAAGTCAAGCGCCTCTACATCGAGGAAGGCTGCGACATCAAGCGCGAGCTTTACCTGGGCCTGCTGCTGGACCGCGCCACCTCCCGCGTCACCGTGATGGCCTCGACCGAGGGCGGCATGGAGATCGAGGAGGTCGCCCACAACACGCCGGAGAAGATCCTGAAGGTCGCGGTCGACCCGGCGACCGGCATCTCCGGCTTCCACGCCCGCAAGATCGCCTTCGGCCTGGGCCTGGAAGGCAAGCAGGTGAACGCCGCGGTCAAGCTGATCCTGGCGACGTACAAGGCCTTCGTGGACCTGGACGCCTCGATCGTCGAGATCAACCCGCTGGTGGTGACCGGCTCGGGCGACATCATCGCGCTCGACGCCAAGATGAACTTCGACGACAACGCCCTGTTCCGCCACAAGGACGTGGAGGAGTTGCGCGACGCCGACGAGGAGGAAGCCTCCGAGCTGGAAGCCGCCAAGCACGGCCTCAACTACATCAAGCTCGACGGCTCGATCGGCTGCATGGTCAACGGCGCCGGACTGGCGATGGCGACCATGGACATCATCAAGCTGTACGGCGGCGAGCCGGCCAACTTCCTGGATGTCGGCGGCGGCGCCACGCGCGAGCGGGTCACCACCGCGTTCAAGCTGATCCTGTCGGACAAGAACGTCGAAGGCATCCTGGTCAACATCTTCGGCGGCATCATGCGCTGCGACGTGATCGCCGAGGGCGTCGTCGCCGCGGCCCGCGAAGTCTCCCTCCATGTCCCGCTGGTCGTCCGCCTCGAAGGCACCAACGTCGACCTGGGCAAGAAGATCCTCAGTGAATCGGGCCTCCCCATCCTGTCCGCCGACAATCTGGCGGATGCGGCGGAAAAGGTCGTCAAAGCGGTGAAGGAAGCGGCGTAAATGGCTGTCCTCGTCAATTCCCAAACGAAAGTCATCTGCCAGGGCTTCACCGGCGCGCAGGGGACCTTCCACTCCGAGCAGGCTATCGCCTACGGCACGCAGATGGTCGGCGGCGTGACCCCCGGCAAGGGCGGCACCAAGCACCTCGACCTGCCGGTGTTCGACACCGTCGCGGAGGCGGTCCACACGACCGGCGCCAACGCCAGCGTGATCTACGTCCCGCCGCCGTTCGCGGCCGACGCGATCCTGGAGGCGATCGACGCCGAGATCGCCCTTGTCGTCTGCATCACCGAGGGCATCCCCGTCCTCGACATGGTGACCGTCAAGCGCGCCCTGGCCGGCTCCAAGACCCGCCTGATCGGTCCGAACTGCCCGGGCGTCATCACCCCGGACGAGTGCAAGATCGGCATCATGCCCGGCCATATCCACCGCCGCGGCAAGATCGGTGTTGTCTCCCGCTCCGGCACCCTCACATATGAAGCGGTGGCGCAGACCACGGCGGCGGGCCTGGGGCAGTCGACCTGCATCGGCATCGGCGGCGACCCGGTCAACGGCACCAACTTCGTGGACAGCCTGGAGCTGTTCCTGGACGATCCGGAGACCGAAGGCATCATCATGATCGGCGAGATCGGCGGCGACGCCGAGGTCAAGGGAGCCGAATTCCTCAGGGACAGCAAGACGAAGAAGCCGGTCGTCGGCTTCATCGCCGGCCGCACCGCTCCTCCGGGACGCCGGATGGGACATGCCGGCGCCGTGATCTCCGGCGGCAACGACACCGCCGACTTCAAGGTCGAGGCGCTGAAGTCCGCCGGCATCCACGTTGCCGACAGCCCGGCCAGCCTGGGCAGCACCATGCTGAAGGCTCTGAAGGGTTGATCCCGATCAGCCCGGGCCGGTCCCCGACCGGCCCGTCGGAGCCGTAAACCCTTGCCAGAAAGAGGGCGCGGGCGCCAACGCCCGCGTCATTAACAAATGTCAGCGATCGCAGCGACCCCTGATCAGTCATCGTTCCTTTTCGGCTCGAACGCCACTTTCATCGCCGAGCTGTACGCCCGTTATCTCAAGGACCCGCAGTCCGTCGACCAGAGCTGGAGCAGCTTCTTCGGCGAACTGAACGACGACGCGCGGGAGGTGCTGGACGAACTGCGCGGGGCGAGCTGGGCGCCCAACACCACGGCGGTGATCGGCGAGGAACCCGCCCCCGCCGCCAAGCCGAACGGTTCGGCGCAGGCCAAGGCCAACGGCCACGCCGCCCCGAACGGCGCCGCGGCGCCGGCTGCCGTGATCGACCAGGACCAGCTCCGCGCCGCCACGCTGGACAGCCTGCGGGCGCTGATGCTGATCCGCGTCTACCGCGTCCGCGGCCATCTCCAGGCCACCCTGGACCCGCTGGGGCTGGAGAAGCGCGAGCAGCATCCGGAACTGGATCCCAAGACCTACGGCTTCACCGACGCCGACTGGGACCGCCCGATCTTCATCAACAACGTCCTCGGCATGGAGACGGCGACGCTGCGCCAGATCCTGGAGGTGCTGAAGAAGACCTATTGCGGCACCATCGGCGTCGAGTTCATGCACATCCAGGATCCCGACCAGAAGGCCTGGATCCAGGAGCGCATCGAGGGCGGGCGCAACCACACGGACTTCACGGTCAACGGCAAGAAGGCGATCCTGGAGCGGCTGACCGCGGCCGAGAACTTCGAGCGCTTTCTCGACAAGAAATACACCGGCACCAAGCGCTTCGGCCTGGACGGCGGCGAGGCCCTGATGCCCGCCATGGAGCAGGTGCTGAAGCGCGGCGGCCAGCTTGGACTGCGCGAGGTCGTGCTCGGCATGGCCCACCGCGGCCGCCTGAACGTGCTGGCCAACTTCATGGGCAAGCCGTTCAAGGCGATCTTCTCGGAGTTCCAGGGCAATTCGGCCCATCCGGAGGACGTCCAGGGCTCGGGCGACGTCAAGTACCACCTGGGCACCTCCTCGGACCGCGACTTCGACGGCAACTCCGTCCATCTGTCGCTGAGCCCGAACCCGTCGCACCTGGAGGCGGTCGACCCGGTCGTGATCGGCCGCGTGCGCGCCAAGCAGATCCAGCGCTGCGGCACCGTCCCGCCGACCGACGAGAGCCGCGACGAGGTGCTGGGCATCCTGCTGCACGGCGACGCCGCCTTCGCCGGCCAGGGACTGGTGGCCGAGACGCTGATGATGAGCGAGCTGAAGGGCTATCGCGTCGGCGGCACGATCCACTTCATCATCAACAACCAGATCGGCTTCACCACGATGCCGAGCTATTCGCGCTCGGGGCCGTACTGCACCGACGTCGCGAAGATGATCCAGGCGCCGATCTTCCACGTCAACGGCGACGACCCGGAAGCGGTCGTCCACGTCGCCCGGATCGCGATCGAGTTCCGCCAGAAGTTCAAGAAGGACGTGGTCGTCGACCTGTTCTGCTATCGCCGCCACGGCCACAACGAGGGTGACGAGCCCGCGTTCACCCAGCCGCTGATGTACAAGGCGATCCGCAGCCACGCCACGACCCGCGAGATCTACGCGAAGAAGCTGATCGACGAGAACGTCATCACGGCGGAGGAGTCGGAGAAGATCGTCGCCGACTTCTACAAGAAGCTGGAGGACGAGTTCGAGGTCGCCAGCCATTACAAGCCCAACCGCGCCGACTGGCTGGAAGGCAAGTGGTCGGGCCTGGAGGCGGCGTCGGGCGACGACCGCCGCGGCAACACCGCGGTCGAGCTGGACGTGCTGCGCGAGGTCGGCAAGGCGATCTCGACCGAGCCGAAGCACATCAAGATCAATTCCAAGATCGCCCGCCAGCTCAAGGCCAAGGCCCAGGCGATCGAGAGCGGCGAGGGCATCGACTGGGCGACCGCCGAGGCACTGGCGTTCGGCACCCTGTGCGTCGAGGGCACGCCGGTCCGGCTGTCCGGCCAGGACGTCGGCCGCGGCACCTTCTCCCAGCGGCACTCGGTGCTGGTCGACCAGGAGACCGAGGAGCGCTTCATCCCGCTCAACAACATCCGGGAAGGCCAGGCGATCTACGAGGTCCACGACAGCCCGCTGTCGGAAGCGGCGGTGCTGGGCTTCGAGTACGGCGTCTCGCTGGCCGAGCCGCACGAACTGGTGATCTGGGAGGCGCAGTTCGGCGACTTCGCCAACGGCGCCCAGGTGATCATCGACCAGTTCATCAGCTCGGGCGAGTCCAAGTGGCTGCGCATGTCCGGCCTGGTGATGCTGCTGCCCCACGGCTACGAGGGGCAGGGGCCGGAGCACAGCTCCGCCCGGCTGGAGCGGTACCTGCAGATGTGCGGCGAGGACAACTGGCAGATCCTGAACTGCACGACGCCGGCCAACTATTTCCACGCGCTGCGCCGGCAGGTCCGCCGCGACTTCCGCAAGCCGCTGGTCGTGTTCGAGCCGAAGTCGCTGCTGCGCCACAAGCTGGCGGTGTCGAAGCTGGAGGATTTCGGTCCCGGCACCTCGTTCCACCGCATCCTGAGCGAGCCGTACGAGCTGGTCGCCGACGACCAGGTCAAGCGGGTCGTGCTGTGCACCGGCAAGGTCTATTACGACCTGCTGCAGGAGCGCGAGACGCGGGGCATCAAGGACGTGGCGATCGTCCGGCTGGAGCAGCTCTACCCGTTCCCGCGCACCTCGCTGACCCGCGAGCTGTCCCGCTACGCCAACGCCGACGTGGTCTGGTGCCAGGAAGAGCCGCGCAACATGGGGGCCTGGACCTTCATCGACCGCCGGCTCGAGGACTGCATGGTGGCGGCCCAGCTCAAGGCGAGCCGTCCGCTCTATGCCGGCCGCATCGAGGCGGCCTCCCCGGCGACCGGCCTGCTGAAGCGGCACAACCGCGAGCAGGCGCAGCTCGTCGACGAGGCGCTGACCGTCAAGTAACCGGACCTGCGGGGGCGCCGTCCTGCGGCCGCCCCCGCATCTCCCAACAAAACCGAGCGAACCGCTCACATAAAAAGGTTTGAAATCATGGCCCTGGAAATCACGGTCCCCGTCCTCGGTGAATCGGTCAGCGAAGCCACCGTCGCGAAGTGGCTGAAGAAGGTTGGCGACTCGGTCGCCATGGACGAGCCCCTGCTGGAACTGGAAACCGACAAGGTCACGCTGGAGGTCAACGCCACCTCCGCCGGCACGCTGGCCGAGATCGTCGCCGAGGAAGGCGCCACGGTCGAGGTCGGGGCCCTGCTGGGCACCCTGTCCGACGGCGCCGGCGCCCCGGCCGCCAAGCCGGCGGAATCGAAGCCCGAAGCCAAGGCCGAGCCCGCCCCGGCCCCCGCCCCCGCGCCGGCGGCTCCCGCCGCCCCGGCCGCCGAGCAGCACGACACCCTGTCCCCGGCGGTGCGCAAGCTGATCGACGACAACAAGCTGAAGGCGGCGGACATCACGGCGACCGGCAAGGACGGCCGCCTGACCAAGGAAGACGTGCTGCGCTACCTGGAGAGCCGTCCGACCCAGATGCCGGCCGCTCCCGCTCCGGCCCCCGCGGCCAAGCCGGCGCCGAAGCCCGCCGTTCCGGCCGGCCCGCGCGCCCGCGCCGCCCAGGAGGAGCGCGTCCGCATGACGCGCCTGCGCCAGCGCATCGCCGAGCGGCTGAAGGAGGCCCAGGACACCGCGGCCATGCTGACCACCTTCAACGAGGTGGACATGACCAACCTGCTGGCCGTGCGCAATTCCTACAAGGACGTGTTCGAGAAGAAGCACGGCGTCAAGCTGGGCTTCATGTCGTTCTTCGTGAAGGCCTGCATCACGGCGCTCCAGGAGCTCCCGGCGGTCAACGCCGAGATCGAGGGCACCGACATCATCTACAAGAACTACTATGACATCGGCGTCGCCGTCGGCACGCCGAGCGGCCTGGTGGTTCCGGTGGTTCGCGACGCCGACAAGCTGAACTTCGCCGGGGTCGAGAAGACCATCGGCGCCCTCGGCAAGAAGGCGAGGGACGGCAAGCTGTCCATGGAGGAGCTGTCGGGCGGCACCTTCACGATCTCCAACGGCGGCGTCTACGGCTCGCTGATGTCGACCCCGATCATCAACCCGCCGCAGTCGGCCATCCTGGGCATGCACAAGACCATGGAACGCCCGATGGTGGTCAACGGCAAGATCGAGGCCCGGCCGATGATGTACTTGGCGCTGAGCTACGACCACCGCATCATCGACGGCAAGGAAGCGGTCACCTTCCTGGTCCGCGTCAAGGAGTGCATCGAGGACCCGCAGCGCATCCTGCTGGACGTCTGATCGACGCCTCGCCGCGCAAGAGAAGTCCACGCCCCGGCCGCTCCCATGGCCGGGGCGTCGTTTTATCCCCATCGGGCAGGGGCGGAAGGCAGCATGAACGCTCTGGAGCACGGCATCACCGAGGAGGTGGTCACCGACTTCGTCGCCGAGGCCCTGGCGTCGTTTCCGGAGCCGCCGTCGCCGGCGCTGAGCCGGACCGACGCCCGGGTGGTGCTGGCCCAGGCCAAGCTGTCCGGCGCCTGGAGCGGGACGGTCGCCTTCCGGGTGCCGTCGCCGCTGGCGGCCTGCCTCGCCTCCGCGCTGTTCGGCATCCCCGCCGAGGAAACCACGCCCGCCGAACGGACCGACGTGGTGGCCGAACTGTGCAACACGGTCGCGGGAAACGTGAAGGGCCTGGTCCGCGGCGCCGCCGTCCTGTCCCTGCCGTCCGTGGCCGAGCGCGGGCCCGAGGCGGTGGGCCACCATACCGCATCCCCCGCGGGCAGCGTCGCGGTTAATCTCGTCCATCCATTCCTGGGGCGGTTCATCGTGGTTCAAATCATCGATCATCGGGACGGCGAGCCGTGAAGCTTCCCGCCAAGGTCCAAGTCCTGCTGGCCGATGACTCACGGGCCATGCGAGCGCTCATCAAGGGCAATTTCGTCTGGCCGGGCACCAGCTTCCAGTTCACCGAGGTGGACAACGGGACCGACGCGCTGGCCGCCTACCGCACGCGGCGGTACGACCTCGTATTGCTCGACATCCACATGCCGGGCCTCGACGGGTTGCAGACGCTGCGCGCGATCCGGTCCTACGACGCTTGCGCGCTGGTCTTCATGATCTCGTCGGACACCAGCGCCGCGGCCAGCGGGACCGCGCAGGACTACGGCGCCCAGGGCTTCGTGACCAAGCCGATCAGCGCCGGGTCGCTGAACCGGATCATGACCAGCCTGGAGGAGGTCCGACGTCCCTTCGCGGTGCTGACCGCGGACGACAGCCGCACCGGCCAGGCGCTGCTGAAGCGCGGGCTCGACCTGCTGGGGATCGAGAGCATGGTGACCGGCGCCGACGACGGCCGGATGGCGGTCGAGGCCTGCAACCGGGAATATTTCGACATCGTCTTCCTGGACGTCCACATGCCGGACATGACGGGCATCCAGGCGCTGAAGGCGATCAAGGCGCTGCGGCGCGACGCCTATGTGGTGATGGTGACGTCGGACGCGTCCATGGAGACCGTGCGCGACGCGCGGTCGCTGGGGGCCGACGACTACCTGCTCAAGCCCGTCCAGCAGCCCAACCTCAAGAAGGTCTGGTCACGCTTCCGCGTCATGGCGCCGCAATATGTCGGTCACGGCCAGACCATCTTCTGAACCGGGCCTTCCGAACCGGGCTATGCCACGGCGCTGAGCAGCGGCAGGGTCAGGTTGTCCTCCTCGGAGTCCAGGTACTCGATGCGGAAGGGCGCGCGGACGCCGCCGTTCAGCAGTTCGGCGCATTCCAGCCCCTTGCGGACGCGCTGCTCGGCCGGCTGGCCGGTGGTGGAGGCCAGCGAACCCAGCGCATAGTCGGCGCCGCAGCCGATCGCGTGGAAGCCGCGGGTCGTCTCGCAGACCTGATAGTCGCTCTGGATCGAGAACAGCCGGCCCTCGTAGGCTACCAGGAAGCTGCCGCCCTGCTCGGCGTCGTTGTTGCGCTGGGCGTAGCCGCCCTCCTTGAGGCAGTTCCGGACCTCGTCCACGAAGTCGGTGACCATGAAGCGGAACACGTCCATCCCTTCGGGCCGCTTCGGCGGACGCAGCCGGAACGCCAGCAACTGGCCCATGCGGAACGAACTGGTGAAGCCGATCAGGAAGTCGCCGTTGCGGAAGACCTTGGGGTCGGCGCGCACGGTGATGTCCAAACCGGAAACTCCGGCGCTGTCGCCGCCCATCCATACGCGGCGGCCTTCGATCAATCCAACGATGCAGGTCATGGGTTCCCCGAACTGGCAAATCAACCAGAGGGAGAATGACGGCTGTATGGTTAATAAAAACCTACCAAAATTGGACGAGAGTCACCGGCGCCGGGCCGACAGCATTCCCTTCGTCCGGCCTTCGCGCGCGGCGAGGTCCTTCTTGAACTGCTCGAAGGAGAAGAAGATGCTGGAGATCCCGTCCGCCGTGCCGTCCCCGTAATAGACGTCCATCTTGATCCGCCCCTCTGGAGTGCGGATCAGGGCCTCGTAGCGGCTGAACATCGCCTCGAAGACGGTGCAGAAGTCCTGGTCGGTGAATTTGTAGACATTGGCCTCGATGCTGCCGACGATCGCGGCGGTGAAGGTCTGGCGCTGGTGGTTGAACTGCCTGAAGCGCAGCAGCATGCGGATGAAGATCTTGTCCGCCAGCATGCTCATGGTCTCGTCCGCCCGGATCAGCGGCCACATCTGGGTATCGTCGTCGGTCCCGATGGTGGCGAAGATCGCCTGGGCCTGGCTGTTCAGCATCTCGTACTCGGCATTGCTGAACAGGGTCGTGACGTTGCGCTGGATGCCGCGGACGATGACCTGGGGGAAGTGCTTGCCGCTGATCGGGTCCATGCGGGACGGGATGCTGGTGATCAGCAGCGAGAAGACGAAACGGGTCAGGAAATCCTTACGGCGGGCGTCGGGGTTGTAGGCGCGGGCGCCATGCTTGTCCAGGCACAGCCGGCAGTTGGCCTTGAAGGCGGGCAGCGTCTTCGGCCAGAATCCCTCGATCAGGGTGAAGGCTCGGTCGAGCTCGTCGCGGGTGATGTGGTCCTTGCGCTCGAACTGGACCGCCAGCGCCTCGTAGAAGGTACGGATCAGCGTCCGCGCCAGATCATGCTGGGTCTGATGGAACGTCTCGTCGGCCATGTTCTTGCTTCAAATGTCTGCCGGAAAGCGACGTCTTATGCGCTCCGTCCTATAGCGCCAGCATGATGAGCGCCGATCGGGTTAAGGAAGATTTACGGTGGTGCCGCGCCACCCGGGGGGACCGTGCGACCCATCGCCGCGCAGCTGCCCTGCGTGTCGCCAAGTGTCGTGGATATCAGGGTTTTCGGGCATTTCCATGGACTTGTGACAGTCACGACGATTGCCACGGGCCGCCCGAGAGGCCATAAATCGCATCCGCAAAGCACGGCCACGCTCGCGAGCTGCCCACGGAGGCGAAGAAGAAAAATGCCTGAGAAAACCTACGACGTTGTAGTCATCGGCGGCGGTCCCGGCGGATACGTCGCCGCGATCCGCGCAGCTCAGCTCGGCCTGAAGACGGCCTGCGTGGAAATGCGCAAGACGCTGGGGGGGACTTGCCTCAATGTAGGCTGCATCCCGTCCAAGGCGCTGCTCACCAGTTCGGAAAAGTTCGAGGAAGCCAAGCACAGCTTCGCGTCGCACGGCATCAAGCTGGGTTCCGTCGAGCTGGACCTGCCCGTGATGATGGCCAACAAGAACAAGGTCGTCGAGGACAACACCAAGGGCATCGAGTTCCTGTTCAAGAAGAACAAGGTCGACTGGCTGAAGGGCCGCGGCCGCATCACCGCCAGGAACGAGGTGACGATCGAGGGCGACGGCGGCAGCGAGACCGTCGGCGCCAAGAACATCATCATCGCCACCGGTTCGGAATCGATGCCGGTCCCCGGCGTCGAGGTCGACGAGCAGCGCATCGTCACCTCCACCGGCGCGCTGGAACTGGCCGAGGTGCCCAAGCGCTTCGCGGTGATCGGCGGCGGCGTGATCGGGCTGGAGATGGCCTCGGTCTGGGGCCGGCTGGGCGCCGAGGTCACCGTGATCGAGTTCCTGGACCGGATCCTGCCGGGCATGGACGGCGAAGTGTCCAAGCAGATGCAGCGCATCCTGGGCAAGCAGGGCATGACCTTCAAGCTGAACACCAAGGTCACGGCGGCCGCGGTGGGCAACGCGGGCGTCACCCTGACGGTCGAGCCGTCCAAGGGCGGCGAGGCCCAGCAGATCGAGGCCGACGTCGTCCTGGTCGCGATCGGCCGCCGGCCCTATACCGCCGGGCTGGGCCTGGAGGAGATGGGCGTCGAGATCAACCAGCGCGGCCGGATCGTCACCTCCCACCACTGGGAGACCAACGTCCCCGGCATCTATGCCATCGGCGACGTGATCGAGGGGCAGATGCTGGCCCACAAGGCCGAGGACGAGGGCGTCGCGGTGGCCGAGCTGATCGCGGGCCAGTCGGCCCACATCAACTACGACGCCATCCCCGGCGTGGTCTATACCTGGCCGGAGGCCTCCACCGTCGGCAAGACGGAGGAGCAGCTGAAGGCCGCGGGCGTCAAGTACAAGGTCGGCAAGTTCCCCTTCACCGCCAACGGCCGCGCCCGCGCCCTGGGCATGACCGAAGGCTTCGTGAAGATGCTGGCCGACGCCGCGACCGACCGCGTGCTGGGCGTCCACATCGTCGGCGCCAGCGCCGGCGACCTGATCGCCGAGCTGGCGCTGGCGATGGAGTTCGGTGCGTCCGCCGAGGACATCGCGCGGACCTGCCACGCCCACCCGACCCTGAACGAGGCGGTCAAGGAAGCGGCCCTGGCGGTGGATGGCCGACCCCTCCACATGTAAGTCGGAGCCGGCGGCCGGGAGGTCCTCTCCCGGCCGGCTGGCCCTGGTGCTGTGCCTTGCCGAGGTGCTCGGCATGGCCGGCACCATGAGCTTCCCGGCGCTGCTGCCGACCTTCTTCGCGGAGTGGCGCCTGGGCACGGTGGAGGCCGGCTGGATCAACGGCGTGTTCCACGGCGGCTACGTCGCCGCCGTGCCGGTCCTGGTCACCCTGACCGACCGGATCGATCCCCGGCGGATATACCTGTTCTCGACGGCGCTGGCGGCTCTGGCGCTGCTGGGCTTCGCGCTGTTCGCGGACGGGTTCTGGACCGCCATGCTGTTCAGGGCGCTGGGCGGCGTGGGGCTGGCCGGAACCTACATGCCGGGGCTGCGCATCCTGTCCGACCATACGGCGGGTCCGCGCCAGGGGCGCTACCTGTCCTTCTACACGGCCAGCTACGCGCTGGGCTCCAGCGCCTCCGTGCTGATCGCCGGGCTGGCGGGGGCGGAGTTCGGCTGGCGGGCGGCCTTCCTGGCCTCCGCGGCGGCGACCGCCGCGGCACTGGCCCTCGCCTGGTGGGGGATCCCCCGGGCACCGGCCGAGCGTCCTGTGGCGGCAGAGACCGCGCTGCTCGATTTCCGGCCCGTGCTGCGCCACCGGGCGGCCATGGGCTACATCCTGGCCTATTCGGCGCACTGCTACGAACTGTTCGGCCTGCGGGCCTGGCTGGTGGCCTTCCTCGCCTTCGCCTTCGCGACCAGCGCCGGGACCGTGCCCGACGGGACCGTCCCGGCGGTGGTCACGACGCTGGGCACCGTCATCCTGCTACTGGGGCTTCCGGCCAGCATCCTCGGCAACGAGGCCGCCACCCGTTACGGCCGGCGCCGCGTCCTGGTCGCGATCATGGCGGGGTCGGCGCTGCTGGCCTGCGGCGTCGGTTTCTCGGCGAGCCTGCCGTTCTGGCTGGCGGTCTGCGTCGTCGCGCTCTACGGTGTCACGGTGACCGCCGACAGCGCGTCGCTGACCGTCGGCGCCGTCACCAACGCCCTGCCGGGCCGGCGGGGCGCCACCATGGCGGTCCACTCCTTCCTCGGCTTCGGGGCGGCCTTCGTGGGCTCGGTGATGTTCGGGGTGGTCCTGGACGCGGCAGGCGGCGGGGAGAGCCACCTGGCCTGGGGTCTGGCCTTCGTCTCGCAGGGACTGGTGGTCGCGCTGGGGCCGGTGGCGCTGCTCGTCCTGGGCGACATGGGAAGTGGCGGGAGAGACGGCGGAAAGCGCTAGTCTCCCGCGGGCTTCCTGCGGGCGCGGGGATGGGCGCTCTCGTAGACGCCGAGCATCTGGTCCGCGTCCACCTCGGTATAGCGCTGGGTGCTGGACAGGGAGGCGTGGCCGAGCAGGTCCTGGATCGCGCGAAGGTCGCTGCCGTCGGCCAGCAGATGGGTCGCGAAGCTGTGGCGCAGGGCATGGGGCGTCGCGGTGTCGGGCAGGCCCATCAGATGCCGGATCTCCCGCATCTGCTTCTGGGCGATGCCGGCCCGGAGCCGGCCGCCGCGCACCCCGACGAACAGCGGGCCGTCCGCGGGCAGGGCGTAGGGACAGGCGGCGACATACTCGGCCAGGGCGTCGCGCACCACCGGCAGCACCGGCACCATGCGCTGCTTGCTGCCCTTGCCCGTCACCATCAGGGTATCGTCGGCCGGCATGTCGCGCCGGTTCAGGCTCAACGCCTCGTCGATGCGCAGGCCGCAGCCATAGAGCAGGGTGAACAGCGCGCGGTCGCGCTTGCCGACCCAGGGCTCGTTGGCCCAGGCCTCGGCGTTGGGCAGCAATGCCGCGGCGTCGGCCACCGTGAGGGGCTTGGGCAGCCGGTCGGGCAGCTTGGGCGCCCGGATCAAGCCGACCGCGGCGTTGTGCATCCGTCCGCTGCGGTCGAGCCAGCGGAAGAAGTTGCGGATGCCCGACAGCGCCCGCGCCCGGCTCGCCGTGCCCAGGCCATCCGCCGCCTGGCGGGCCAGCCAGGCGCGGAAATCCATCAGCCGGGCGGCGCTGAGGTCGTTCAGCGCCGGCGGGCGGCCATGATACCCGGTCAGGAATTCCAGGAATCCCGACAGATCGGCGGTGTACGCCGTCAGCGTGTGGCGCGAGACGCGCTTCTCCATCTCCAGCCAGCGGCGCCACGCGGCGATCGCCGCCGTGACGTCCTCGGCGCAGGAGAAGCCGATTACTCCGGCAGGTCGAGCCATGCCCGGATGCTGCGCTCGATCACCCGGCCCAGGAAGCAGACCAGTTCGGTCCCCTGGCCGGAATGGAACATGTCGGGATCGCGGCTGCCGAAGGCGAGCAGCCCCGGCGGCGTATCCTCGCTGACCTGGATGCGGATCAGCGCCTGCGAGCGTACCAGCCCGGCCGCGGCGCCGAAGATCGCCGGGTCGCCGCGGGTGTCGGAATAAAGCATCACGTCGCGCTTGCCCAGCCACCCGTCGACCGTACCCGCCTCGACCACCCGTACGCCCGAGGTGTGTACGTGCGGCCGGTCGTCGCCGTTCGCCTCCACCGCCAGGCCGGCGACGTCAAGATCCAACAGGACCGCCAGATCCGTCGTGATGGTCTGGATCAGCTGCTCGAAGGACCGTGCGTCCAGCAGGAACAGCACGGCGGCATGGATCCGGTTCTGGTTGTTGATGTTGGCGCGGGTGGTGGTGATCAGCTCCCGCTGCTGCTCCTTCAGGCGCCCGACCTCGCCCCGAAGCCGCTCGACCATGAAGTACTGGAAATCCACCACCCCCTTGCCGTGCGCCATGGCGGGAGGCGTCAGGTGCTGGACAAGGTCGGCGTGCTGGGCCAGGAAATCGGGATGCTCGCGCAGATATGCCGCGACATCCTCAGCAGTCAGCGCGTCCATCGTCCTTTGGCTATGTCCGGTTTCCCGAGCCATCAGCGTCGGCCCTCTCCCATTGTCGAACCCCATGCCCGTTCCAAGCGGAACTTACTCCATCAGGCGTTAACGTTGTGAGCCTACTCGGCGGCCTTGTCCAGAATCGTCTGTCCAGTGCCCGCCCAATCGGCGACGAACTGGTCCAGGCCCTTCTCGGTCAGGGGATGCTTGAACAGCTGGCGCAGCACCGACGGCGGCATGGTCGCGACGTGGGCGCCCATCTTGGCGCTCTCGGTGATGTGGATCGGGTGGCGGATCGAGGCGACGAGCACTTCGGTGGTGATGCCGGGATACTGGTCGTAGATCTGCACGATGTCGGAGATCAGCGACAGCCCGTCATAACCGATGTCGTCCAGCCGGCCGACGAAGGGGGAGATGAAGGTGGCGCCGGCCTTGGCCGCCAGCAGCGCCTGCGCGGCGGAGAAGCACAAGGTGACATTGACCATCGTGCCGCCGGACGACAGGATGTTGCAGACCTTCAGCCCGGCCGGGGTCAGCGGCACCTTGACCGCGATGTTCGGCGCCAGGGTCGCCAGGTACTTGCCCTCGGCCAGCATCGTGTCGAAATCGATCGCGGCGACCTCGGCGCTCACCGGGCCGGGTACGATCTGGCAGATTTCCTTGACCAGCTCGATGAAGTTGCGGCCGGACTTGGCGACCAGGGACGGGTTGGTGGTAACACCGTCCAGGAGGCCGGTATCGGCGAGGTCCCGGATTTCGGCGAGGTCTGCGGTATCGATGAAGAACTTCATCAGGAAAAGATCCTTGATTGAGCGAAGCGGCGATTGCGGCGGGCGCCTGCGCGGCAGCCGGCCCGGAAACTCGGGAACACTCTAGCCCATGGTGGATCAGGGTTCCAGTTCCGCCCCCGGATTCGATTTCGGCGACGGCTGGGAGGCGCGGCCATCGGCTCCGAAGCGGGTCTCCGTGCTGCTGCCGCTGCCCTTGCCGGAGGCGTACGACTACAAGGTGCCGGCCGGGCTCGACGTGGCGCCCGGCGATTATGTCGAGGTGCCGCTCGGCCCCCGCCACCTGCTGGGCGTCGTCTGGGGACCGGGTGCGGGCGAGGTCGCCGACGGAAAGCTGCGGCCGATCGCCCAGCGGTTCGACGTGCCGCCGATGCCGGAAGTCCAGCGGCGCTTCATCGACTGGGTGGCGGCCTACACCATGGCGCCGCCCGGTGCCGTCCTGCGCATGGCCCTGAGCGCGATCGGCGGCATGGAACCGCCCAAGCCGGTGACCGCCTATCGCCTGGGCGATCCCGGGCGGCTGGCCGAGCTGCGCATGACCCCGGCCCGGCGGCGGGTGCTCGACCTGCTGGCCGACGGGCCGCCGCGTCCCCCGGCCGAGCTGGCGCTGGATGCCGGATGCGGCGTCGGCGTGGTCCGCGGACTGGCCGACGCCGGGGTGCTGGAACCGGTGCTGCTGCATCCCACCCGCGACCTGCCGCTGCCGGACTGGAGCCTTCCCGGCCCCCATCTGTCGGGCGAGCAGGCGGCCGGGGCCGCGGCCCTGCGCGCCCGCGTCGCGGCCGACGCCTTCAGCGCCACCCTGCTGGACGGCGTCACCGGGTCGGGGAAGACGGAGGTCTATTTCGAGGGGATCGCGGCGGCGCTGGAGGCCGGCAGGCAGGTGCTGGTCCTGCTGCCGGAGATCGCCCTGTCGGCCCAGTGGCTGGAGCGGTTCGCCCTCCGCTTCGGAGCGCCGCCGCACCAATGGCACAGCGACCTGTCCGGCGCCCAGCGGCGCGCCACCTGGCGCGACGTGGCGACCGGCGCCGCGCGCGTGGTGGTGGGGGCGAGGTCAGCTCTGTTCCTGCCCTATCCCGAGCTGGGCCTGATCCTGATCGACGAGGAGCACGACCCCTCGTTCAAGCAGGAGGACGGGGTGATCTACAATGCCCGCGACATGGCGGTGGCCCGGGCGCACCTGGCCGGCATCCCGATCGTCCTGGTCTCGGCGACGCCGTCGCTCGAATCGGCGATCAACGCCGAGTCCCACCGCTACGGCCGGATCGACCTGCCGGCCCGCCACGGCGGCGCCAGCATGCCGGAGATGAAGCTGATCGACCTGCGGCTCGACCGGCCGCCGCGCAACCGCTGGCTCGCGCCGTCGCTCGTCCAGGCCTTGACCGAGACCTTCTCCGCGGGGGAACAGGGAATGCTGTTCCTCAACCGGCGGGGCTATGCGCCGCTGACCCTGTGCCGCAACTGCGGCCATCGGCTGCAATGCCCGAACTGCACGGCCTGGCTGGTCGAGCACCGCCTGGCCGGAAAGCTGCAATGCCACCACTGCGACTTCACGGTGAAGCTGCTGGACGTTTGCCCCTCCTGCGGCGCCGAGGGCTCGCTGACCGCCTGCGGTCCCGGCGTGGAGCGGATCGCCGAGGAGGTGACCCAGCTGTTCCCCGACCAGCGCACCGCCCTGATGACCAGCGACAGCCTGGTCGGCCCGCACGCGATCCGCGAGATGGTCCGCCGCGTCCAGGACCACGAGATCGACCTGCTGATCGGCACCCAGGTGATGGCGAAGGGCCACCATTTCCCCATGCTGACGCTGGTCGGCGTGGTCGATGCCGACCTGGGGCTCGGCGGCGGCGACCTGCGCGCGGCCGAGCGGACGTACCAGCTGCTCCAGCAGGTCGCGGGCCGGGCGGGGCGGGCGGAGCGCCCGGGGCGGGTCTTCCTCCAGACCTACATGCCGGAGCATCCGGTGCTCCAGGCGCTGGTGTCGGGCGACCGGGATTCGTTCTACGAGCGCGAGGCGGAGGAGCGCCATGTCCACGCCATGCCGCCGTTCGGCCGGCTGGCCGCGCTGATCGTGTCCGGCGAGGAGGAGGGGGCGGTGGAGGCCGTCGCTCGCGCCCTGGGGCGTGCGGCGCCGCGCTCCGAGACCGTCCAGGTGCTGGGACCCGCGCCGGCGCCCTATGCCCTGTTGCGCGGCCGGCACCGGCGGAGGCTGCTGCTGAAGGCGCCCCGCGCCGTGTCGGTCCAGCCGCTGATCGCCGATTGGCTGGCGCGGGTGGAGGTGCCGGGGACGGTGAGGGTGCAGGTGGATATCGACCCCTACAGCTTTCTATAGGGCGCCTGCGATTGCATTCGATCCATCGAAAGTGTTATAGGCAAACCTTGCGATTCGGCCCTGCTTGTAACTACAATGCAACTACACGCGAGGCGTCATGGACCTGGAATTCGAGTGGTCCGAGGCTAAGCGGCAAGCGACGCTTGAAGCGCGTGGGGTGGACTTTCTGCGCATGCGCGAGCTTTTCGATGGAAGACCGGTGGTCGTCTATCTTTCGGCCCGTGGCGCGGAAGAGCGGTGGGTCAGTGTCTGCCGGATCGAGGACAAGTTTTTTGCCGTGGTCTGGACGATCCGGGAAGAGCGTATCCGGATCATTTCCGCCAGGAGGGCAAGGTATGGTGAAGAGAGACGATACCGTGCGGTATACCGCATCGGAAATTGACGCGATGATCGCGAGGGGCGAGGATCGAACCGACTGGTCGCGCGAGGATACCGACGAAGAGATCGAGGCCCAGATCGCTTCCGATCCCGATCTGGCGGTGCCGGACAACTGGGAGGAACTGTCCGTGCCCGGCTTTCCCTTTCCCCTGCCGTCGCGCGAGAACAAGCGCCAGGTCACGGTGCGCTACGACGCCGAGGTGGTGGATTTCTTCAAGGCCCAGGGGCGCGGCTGGCAGAGCCGCATGAACGCCGTGCTGCGCGCCTTCGTGGAAAGCCAGCGGAACGGCGGCCGGTCCCGCTGAGCCGCCTTCAAGCCTCCCGCAGCGCCGGGGCCGGGACGCGGGCCGGACGGGTGCGCCAGATCGACAGGCACTCGGTGGAGGTGGAGCCGCTGCCGATGCTGTGCCAGCCCTGGCGGTCGTGGAACCACAGGGTATAGGTTCCCCGACGGTCGCGCTCGAACCGGAAGACGGGGCGGTCCAGATGGGGGAAGGTGACCAGCAGCAGGTCGCCTTCGGGGCTGGTCTGGCGGGACACGCCGGCCCACAGCCCGCGTTCCATGCGCGGCCGGGCGATCTCGTAGAATTCCGCAAGGTCGGCCGGGGTGAAGCGGGCCAGGCTGAAGGCGACGACGGTCATGGTCAGGTGATCCGGAGGCGTGATCAGAGGGAAAATCCGAAGGGCGATACCGGCGGGACCGGTTGCCGCACCGCCAGCCGGCGGCACCCCCAAAGATGCGCATCCAAAGTTAATTAGCGCTTAATCGCGGTCCGGATCGCCTCCGCTCCCCGGCCTTAGTGTCGCAGGCCGGCCGGTGCCGCCCGCGGAACGGTAAAGCCGGGGGTGTTTCGGCCCCAACTGCCCGGTTTTGCTGGATTTGAGTCGGTTGCGCGCACCCGCTCCCTGTGTTATGTGACCGCTCGCCGTCAGGGGAGGGGGCCTGCCCGACGCATGTCTTCTCCTCCAAGGCCCTAAAAATCAACAAGGTCTATGGACCGAACCGAGGTACCGCGTGGCATCCGAAGGTACAGGAGTATCCGGGCTGGCAGGGCGATACGCGACTGCCCTGTTTGAGCTTGCGGACGAAAACAAGGCGCTGGACCAGGTCGCCCAGGATCTGGCCGCCATCAAGCAGATGCTCGTCGAAAGTCCCGAACTGGACCGTATGGTACGCAGCCCCGTGCTGTCCCGCGGCGACCAGAGCCGGGCGATGGGCGCTCTCCTCCGCCAGGCCGGCGTGTCCGAGCTGACGCAGCGGTTCGTCGGGCTGGTCGCCCAGAACCGCCGGCTGTTCGCGCTGCGCGGCATGATCGACGGCTACCTTGCCGAGCTGGCGCGCCGCCGCGGTCAGATGACCGCCGACGTGACCTCGGCATACCGCCTGTCCGATCCCCAGGTCCAGGCCCTCACAGATGCCCTCAGGGCCCAGATGGGGTCCAAGATCGAGGTCCGGGTCACCGTCGACCCGTCCCTGATCGGCGGCATGATCGTCAAAGTCGGTTCGCGCATGGTCGACAGCTCCGTGCGCACCAAGCTGAACAAGCTGCAAATCGCCATGAAAGGGGTTGGCTGATGGAAATCCGCGCCGCGGAGATTTCCGCGATCCTCAAGCAACAGATCGCGAATTTCGGGAATGAGGCGGATGTCGCCGAAGTCGGCCAGGTCCTCTCGGTCGGCGACGGCGTCGCCCGCGTTTACGGCCTCGACAACGTCAAGGCCGGCGAGATGGTCGAGTTCCCCAACGGTCTCAAGGGGATGGCGCTGAACCTCGAGACCGACAATGTCGGTGTCGTGATCTTCGGCGACGACCGTGACATCAAGGAAGGCGACGTCGTCAAGCGCACCGGCGCCATCGTCGAGGTTCCGATCGGCCGCGGCCTGCTGGGCCGCGTCGTGGACGGCCTGGGCAACCCGATCGACGGCAAGGGCCCGCTGACCGACGTGGTCATGAGCCGCGTCGAGGTGAAGGCGCCCGGCATCATCCCGCGCAAGTCGGTGCACGAGCCGATGCAGACCGGCCTGAAGGCCATCGACGCGCTGGTTCCGATCGGGCGCGGCCAGCGCGAGCTGATCATCGGCGACCGCCAGACCGGCAAGAGCGCCGTCGCCATCGACGCCTTCCTGAACCAGAAGGGCATCAACCAGGGCGACGACGAGAGCAAGAAGCTCTACTGCATCTATGTCGCCGTCGGCCAGAAGCGCTCGACCGTCGCCCAGATCGTGAAGACGCTGGAAGACTCCGGCGCGCTGGAATACTCGATCGTGGTCGCCGCGACCGCGTCGGAGCCGGCGCCGCTGCAGTTCCTGGCGCCCTACACCGGCTGCGCCATGGGCGAGTTCTTCCGCGACAACGGCATGCATGCGCTGATCGTCTATGACGACCTGTCCAAGCAGGCCGTGGCCTACCGCCAGATGTCGCTGCTGCTGCGCCGTCCGCCGGGACGCGAAGCCTATCCGGGCGACGTGTTCTACCTGCACTCCCGCCTGCTCGAGCGTGCGGCGAAGATGAACGACGCCAAGGGCGCCGGTTCGCTGACGGCATTGCCGATCATCGAGACGCAGGCCGGCGACGTGTCGGCCTACATCCCGACGAACGTCATCTCGATCACCGACGGCCAGATCTTCCTGGAGACCGGCCTGTTCTACCGCGGCATCCGCCCGGCCATCAACGTCGGCCTGTCGGTCAGCCGCGTCGGTTCGGCCGCGCAGATCAAGGCGATGAAGCAGGTCGCCGGCACCATCAAGCTGGAACTGGCCCAGTACCGCGAGATGGCCGCCTTCGCGCAGTTCGCCTCGGACCTGGACGCCTCGACCCAGCGGCTGCTGAACCGCGGCGCCCGCCTGACCGAGCTGCTGAAGCAGGGCCAGTTCTCGCCGCTGCCGGTGGAAGAGCAGGTGGTTTCGATCTTCGCCGGCGTGCGCGGCTACCTCGACAAGGTCAAGGTCGAGGACGTCAACCGGTTCGAAGCCAGGCTGCTGGATGATGTCCGCTCCAAGGGGGCGAACATCCTCGACGCCATCCGCACCGAGAAGGCGCTCTCCAAGGAGACCGAGGAGAAGCTGAAGGGCTTCCTCGACAACTTCTCCAAGGTGTTCGTCTAAGCTCGAAGCGGTCCCTGGATGCGACCCCCGGTGTTCCGGGGGTCGCATCGGGGATCAGGAAGGCAGGGCTCCAACCCCCGGTGTGATGAAGGCCTCGAATGCCAAGCCTTAAGGACCTTAAAAACCGTATCTCCAGCGTCAAGTCGACGCAGAAGATCACGGCCGCCATGAAGATGGTCGCCGCCTCCAAGCTGCGCCGCGCGCAGGAACAGGCGGAGGCCGGCCGTCCCTACGCCGAGCGCATGGGCCGTATGCTCGCGTCGCTCGCCGCCAACGTGTCGAGCAACGGCGAAGGTCCGAAGCTGATGACCGGTACCGGAAAGCAGGACGTGCACCTGCTGGTCGTCATCACGTCGGACCGTGGCCTGTGCGGCGGCTTCAACGGAACCATCGTGCGCGAGGCGCGGCGCCAGATCGCCCGGCTCGAAAGCGAGGGGAAGACCGTCAAGGTGCTGACCGTCGGCCGCAAAGGCCGCGACCAGCTGCGCCGGACCAACCCGAACAGCGTCATCCAGTCCTACGAGGATATCGGGCGCAAGCGGCTGTCGTTCGCCGAGGCCGACATGATCACCGCCAAGGTGCTCGAGCTGTTCGATGCCGGCGAGTACGACGTGGCGTCGGTGATCTACAACAAGTTCAAGTCGGCGATGACCCAGGTCGTCACCGTCCAGCAGGTGATCCCGTTCGCCATGCCGGAAGGCGAGACCGCCGGGACCCAGGCCGCCGATCAGGGCGAGGCGAAGGCGCTGTACGAGTTCGAGCCGGAGGAGGACCAGATCCTCGCCGACCTGCTGCCGAAGAACCTGTCGATCCAGGTCTATCGCGCGCTGCTCGAAAGCGCCGCCAGCGAGCAGGGCGCCCGGATGACCGCGATGGACAGCGCCACCCGCAACGCCGGCGACATGATCAACAAGCTGACGCTGACCTACAACCGGACCCGCCAGGCCGTCATCACCAAGGAGCTGATCGAGATCATCTCCGGTGCCGAGGCGATCTAAGGTCTGCAAGCGTCCGACACTGATATCTGGTTCCGAGGGAGCGAACCCACATGACTGCTGCAATCCAGACCGGCACTACGCCGAGCAACGCCATGCCCAGCAATGCCATCGGCAAGATCACACAGATCACCGGCGCGGTCGTCGACGTCCAGTTCGAAGCCGACCTGCCCGCGATCCTGAACGCCCTGCATACCCAGAACGAGGGCAAGACGCTGGTGCTCGAAGTGGCCCAGCACCTGGGTGAGAACACCGTCCGCGCGATCGCGATGGACACGACCGACGGCCTCGTCCGCGGCCAGTCGGTCACCGACACCGGCAGCCCGATCTCGGTGCCGGTCGGCCCGGCCACCCTGGGCCGCATCCTGAACGTGATCGGCGAGCCGATCGACGAGCGCGGCGAGGTCGGCAACACCTCGACCCTCCCGATCCACCGCTCCGCCCCGGACTTCGTCGACCAGTCGACCGAAGCCCAGGTCCTGGTCACGGGCATCAAGGTCATCGACCTGCTGGCGCCCTACGCCAAGGGCGGCAAGATCGGCCTGTTCGGCGGCGCCGGCGTCGGCAAGACCGTCACCATCATGGAGCTGATCAACAACGTCGCGAAGGCGCACGGCGGCGTGTCGGTCTTCGCGGGCGTGGGCGAGCGGACCCGCGAGGGCAACGACCTCTACCACGAGATGATCGAGGGCGGCGTCATCAAGACCGACGGCCCGGGCTCCAAGGTGGCGCTGGTCTATGGCCAGATGAACGAGCCGCCGGGCGCCCGCGCGCGCGTCGGCCTGACCGGCCTGACCCTGGCGGAGTATTTCCGCGACGAGGAAGGCCAGGACGTGCTGTTCTTCGTGGACAACATCTTCCGCTTCACCCAGGCGGGTTCGGAAGTGTCCGCGCTGCTCGGCCGCATCCCCTCCGCGGTGGGTTACCAGCCGACGCTGGCGACCGACATGGGCGCCCTGCAGGAGCGCATCACCTCCACCAAGAAGGGCTCGATCACCTCGGTGCAGGCGATCTACGTGCCGGCCGACGACTTGACCGACCCGGCGCCCGCCACCTCGTTCGCCCACCTGGACGCCACCACCGTGCTGTCGCGCTCGATCGCCGAAATGGCGATCTTCCCGGCCGTGGACCCGCTGGACAGCACCAGCCGGATCCTCGACCCGCGCGTCGTCGGCGATGAGCACTACCAGGTCGCCCGCTCGGTCCAGAAGGTCCTGCAGACCTACAAGTCGCTGCAGGACATCATCGCGATCCTGGGCATGGACGAGCTGTCGGAAGACGACAAGCTGGTCGTCGCCCGCGCCCGCAAGATCCAGCGCTTCCTGTCGCAGCCGTTCCACGTCGCCGAGGTGTTCACCGGCACCCCGGGCGTGCTGGTCAGCCTGGAAGACACGATCAAGGGCTTCAAGGGCATCGTCAACGGCGAGTACGACCATCTTCCCGAGGCCGCCTTCTACATGGTCGGCAAGATCGAGGAAGCGGTCGAGAAGGCCCGCAAGATGGCCGCCGAGGCCGCGTAAGTACCGAAGGCCGAAGGGGCTCGACCGCCCCTTCGCCTTGTTTGACGCCTAACTCAGGAACGAGAGCTATCCATGGCCGACAAAGTCGAGTTCGAGCTGGTTTCGCCGGAAAAGCTGCTGGTCTCCCAGCCGGTCGACATGGTCGTGGTGCCGGGCGGCGAGGGTAACTTCGGTGTGCTGGCCGGTCACGCGCCGATGATCACCACGGTGCGCCCCGGCGTCATCGACATCTTCGAGGGGGACCGGGTCGTCGACCGGATCTTCGTCGCCGGCGGCTTCGCCGAGGTGACCGAGACCCGCTGCACCGTCCTGGCCGAGCAGGCGACCAACCTGAGCGAACTGGACCGCGCCGCGGTCGAGCAGGAGGTCAGGGACGTGGGCGAAGACGTGGAGGACGCCAAGTCGGACAGCGAGCGCGCCGCGGCGGAGGGCCGTCTGGCGGTCGCCCGCGCCAAGCTCGAGGCGATCACCGGCACCACCGCGCACTGATGCCCGCTCTGGCGTTGTAAAACGCGCACAGAGGGATAATCTGCAGACCTGATATCGATGGCCTGGCCGCCAAGGCCGGGCCATCGGTCTTTCAGGGTCAACAAACGTCGGCTTGGGGAAGAATGGGCTATCAACACTGGACGCTGGAGGATCTTCCTTGGGACCGGATCGATCGTTCCAAAGCGGATGCGGAGATCCTGAAGATCATCAAGGCCGCGGCTCTCGTTGAGTACAACGGCAGGGACTACGCGACCTACCTGTGCAACGTCTTCAACGACGATCCCGAGTTCCAGCAGGTGGCCCGGGACTGGGCGGAGGAAGAGGTCCAGCATGGTGCCGCGCTCGGCCGCTGGGCCGAGATCGTCGACCCCTCCTTCTCCCTTGAGGACGCCTTCAGGCGGTTCACCGACGGCTACAAGATCAAGCTGGAAGCGACGGAATCGGTCCGTGGATCGCGCAGCGGCGAACTGATCGCCCGCTGCATGGTCGAGACCGGCACCAGCTCCTACTACACGGCCCTGGGCGATGCCACCGATGAGCCTGTGCTGAAGGAGATCTGCCGGCGCATCGCGACCGACGAACTCCGCCATTACAAGCTGTTCTACCAGCACCTCAAGCGCTACATGGAGCGGGAGGACCTTGGCCGGCTGTCCCGGCTGCGCATCGCGCTGGGCCGGATCAACGAGTCCGAGGACGACGAGCTCGCCTATGCCTACTACGCGGCCAACGGCTCCGACGCGCCCTACGACCGCGAGACCAACACCCGTGCCTATATGCGCCGGGCCTATGCCTATTACCGCCCGACCCATGTGGACCGGGGCGTCGCGATGATCTTCAAGGCGGTCGGCCTGAAGCCCCACACCACGCTGTACCGGGCGGCCACGCGGATGGCTTGGTGGTATCTGGACAGCAGGCTGAAGAAGCTGACCAAGGAAGCGGCCTGAACCCCGGCGAGCGTCGGGCCGAAAGACCCGACGCTCGCCGGGGCGGTGGAACGATCAGATCTCCAGGAGAAGGTCGCTGGACAGTTCCACCCGGCGCATCATGGACTCCTTGAGCTTGAGCATCGCGCGGTGCTCGAGCTGGCGGACGCGCTCCTTGCTGACGCCCAGTTCCTTGCCCAACTCCTCCAGGGTGGCTCCGTCGTCGCGCAGGCGACGCTGGGCGATGATGGTCCGCTCGCGGGGGCTCAGCTCGCCCAGGGCTTCGGCGAGCCACTTGGAGCGTGTGTTGCTGTCCCGCATGCCGATCACGACGTCTTCGGGGCTGGGACGCTGGTCGGCGAGGAAATCCTGCCAGTCGTCCTCGCTGCTGTCGCTGATCGGGGCGTTCAACGACTGGTCGGCGCCGCTCAGGCGCATCTCCATCGCCTCCACCTCATGGACCTCGACCTTCAGTTCGGTCGCGATCTTCACCCGGCCGGCCTGGGTCAGGGCGCCGTTGCTGGACGCGTCCTCGATCTTGGCGCGCAGGCGGCGCAGGTTGAAGAACAGGCTCTTCTGGGCGGCGGTGGTACCGGTCCGCACGATCGACCAGTTGCGCAGGATATAGTCCTGCATGGCCGAGCGGATCCACCAGGCGGCATAGGTCGAGAACCGTACCTCGCGGTCCGGCTCGAACCGGGCGGCGGCCTGCATCAGGCCGACATTGCCCTCCTGGACCAGGTCCCCCATGGGCAGGCCGTAGTTCCGGAAGCGGGACGCGGTGGAGACGACCAGACGGGTATAGGCGCGGACGAGATCGTGAAGTGCCGACTCGTTGCCGTCTTCCCGCCAGTTGCGTGCCAGTTCGAATTCGTGGTCGCGGGAAAGGAGAGGTTCCCGCATCGAGGCCTTGATGAAAGTCAGATTGGCCCGCTGTGTTTCCGGGTCATCGATATGAGCCATCGTCCTGTCCTTCCCCCTGATGGACGCGCGACCTCGGCGATGGCCCTGTCCATGAGGGTCAACACCGGCGGGTGCCGTCGGTTGCTTCAGATACGCAGCCGGGACGGACCCGGATCACATCGGGAAGGAAGTTTTTTCAGCCGGCAGGACGACGCTTCAGACCTCTATCAGCTCCAGGATCTCCCCCGAGGCGGCCAGGCAGCCGCAGACCAACGGGCCGCCGAAACCGCATCCGCCATCCAGGGTGACCGTGAAGTCACCAGCCTGGATACCTCCCCGTCCCGGGTCATACCCGCGGACGATGCGGCGGAACTGGTCGTAGGGCTGGTCGATGCGCCCGAATCCGGTACCGCCCCACCAGAAGGTGTCGCCCTGGGCTCCCAGCGGCCGGGAGGTCTCGATACCGGAGGAGACCAGCAGGACGCCCACGGGGATGCGTTCGGCCGGCCCGGCACCGGGCTGGCTGGTGTAGGCGGCGCGGCGCAACGCGCTCATCACGTTTTCGTGACCGGGATGCCCGCGCATGGCGCCCCGCAGGCTGTTGGTCCACCGCGTGATCGCGACGGCCCCGTCACGCGCGGCGGCCAAGCCCTGGTCCGGGTTGCCGCCATAGGCACTCAGGGTCGCGTCGGCGCCCTGCCGGAGCATCCAGCTCAGGACGACGGCCGGATCGGGCGCGAACTGGAGCTGGAGCAGCTTCTGCCACATCTCCTCCTGGGCGCCGCGGAGATAGACGACATCCTCCGCCAGCATGCCGGGCATCGCGATGAGGGCCCGGCGGAACGACAGCAACTCGTCCATCGTTTCCCGCACCGCGGCACCCCGGCCGATCATGTTGCCGGTATAGACGAGCCGATCGCCAGGCGTGAACCGCCGACCGATGTCGGCATGCAATGCCGCCAGACGGTCGACTTCGCCATGGACGGCACCCACGGCCCAGATCCGTTTGGGATGGCCGATATCTGCAAATTTCTGATTGTCTGACATCAGGACGCGTAAACGCAACTCCGGTCCGGCATGGACTATGGCCGGAGTTTAGGCGCCCGGCGTGCCCAGCAAAAGCCGATAAAAGGGAGTGGCCGGGGATTGTTGCGATCCCCGGCCCCCAGCCTCCACGCAGCTCAGGCGGCGGCCTTGGTCAGGACGGCCTCGAGCCGTTCGGTGGCCTTCATCTCGTCGATCTTCTCGACGGCGGCCAACTCCCGGGCGAGCCGCTCCAGTGCCGCCTGATAGATCTGGCGCTCGCTGTAGGACTGGTCGGGCTGGTCGCTGCCGCGATAAAGGTCGCGCACCACTTCGGCGATCGAGACAGGGTCGCCGGAATTGATCTTGGCCTCGTATTCCTGGGCGCGGCGGCTCCACATGGCGCGGCGGGCGCGCGAGCGGCCCTGGAGCGTCTCCAACGCGACCTTGATCCGGTCCTTGGAGCTGAGGCGGCGGAGACCTGAGTCCTTGGCCTTACCCACCGGTACCTTCAGCGTCATGCGCTCCTTTTCGAAGGTGATGGCGTAAAGCGTTACGGTTTGGCCGGCAATATGATGCGTTTCGATTCCCTCGACACGACCGACCCCGTGGGCCGGGTAGACGACGAAATCACCGGCCGTGAACTCAAGCTTGTTCATCATTCCTGTTGGCTCTCACTTCACGCTCGCTGGCACCCGGCTGTCCCGGCCGGATGCCTCGGGACAACGAAAGGCTGAAGCGCCATCCACCGGCCCCTATGACGTTTAGGGGCCGACGAATAGGCAATCCGAGCCTGGAGCATCGCAAGCCCGGGACGCGCGCGAAAGCGACCGGGCCTAGGGCCGCCATTATATAGGAAGTGAGGAGGGCGTTACAAAGATATAACGTCTTGGTCATAAGCAAGCTCCCGCCGGTCGCACGATGGCGGACCTGCGGGAATTGCATGGCGGAACGTAAGAATAAACTTTCAGGCTGACGAATAGCGCGTCAACCCAACGTTCAGTTGCCAGTTCCCGGATTGGGATTGAAGAACTTCTCGAATTTGTCCGGGGCTCCCTTGAACTCCTCGGCCTCGGGCGCCGCGTCCTTCTTGCGGGTCAGGTTCGGCCATTGCAGGGAATATTCCCGGTTCAGCTCCAGCCACTTCTCCGCATCGGGCTCGGTGTCCGGGACGATCGCCTCGGCCGGGCACTCCGGTTCGCAGACGCCGCAGTCGATGCACTCGTCGGGGTGGATAACAAGCATGTTCTCCCCCTCGTAGAAGCAGTCGACGGGGCACACCTCGACGCAGTCGGTATATTTGCACTTGATGCACTGTTCGGTGACGACGTAGGGCATGCTCGCTTTCCCTTTATCCTCTTCAGGCACCCGGGCTTCGTCCTGGTCCCGGGGGCCGGCAGCAGTTCAGTCAGATGGAGATCTCTAGATCGAGCTCTCTCCGGTCGGCGCCTCCAGCGTGGAGTCGGCGATGCCCAGCCGTTGAAGCACGCGCATCCGGGCCGCACCACGGTCGCGGTCGGAGACGTAGAGCAGTCCGCCCACCCTGCGCAAGAGGCTGGCTTCCAGATCGTGCAGTTCACCATCGGCGTAGACCACTTCCCAGAGCATTTCAATCATCTGAATGCGTTCCTGGTCGGAAAAGCGGTCTTTCAGGGTGGAGGTGAAGCGGTGCCACTGGGCCGGCCCCTCCGTCACCGTCTCGGCCTCCGCCAGCAGGTCGTCCGCCTCGGCGCCCGACAGGGAGAAGCGCCCCTCGAGCAGGTCGCGGATGCGTGCGCGCTCGCGCTCGCCGAACTCGTCGTCCAGGCGCGCCGCCTCGACCAGCAGCGTGGCGGCCGCCAGTTGCACCTCGTCGTGCGAGTGCCGCCCGGCCCGCCGGGCCGTGTCGTCGGCATCCATCAACAGTGCTTTCAATCGAGCCAGCATTACGGAAATCCCATCCTTGCGGCCCGTCGCCAGGCCGGTATCGCGAAACTATGCAGTCCGTCAGATATGGGGACTGTCCTGACGATGACGACCCCTGCTGACCCTTGCCCTCGGGTGCGGGAGGCACTAGCCTGCTCGCCATGATGACCGCAGCCGGCCCAGACCACCGCCGCCACGCCCCGGCGACCCAGCGCAACAGGGAACCCATCCTGGGCGTTCTGCGGCGCGTGCTTCCCGCCGCCGGCACCGTGCTGGAGATCGCCAGCGGCAGCGGCGAGCACGCCGTCTTCCTGGCCGGCTCGCTGCCCGACCTGATCTGGCATCCGACCGATCCGGACCCGGACAACCGGGCCAGCATCCGGGCCTGGATCGCCGAGACCGGCGTCACCAACGTCACGGCTCCGGCCAACCTGGACGCCGCGGCCCGCGCCTGGCCCGTCACCCACGCCGACGCCATCGTCTGCATCAACATGATCCATATCTCGCCATGGCCGGCGACCCTGGGCCTGATGGCGGGGGCGGGGCGCACCCTGCCGACGGGCGCGCCGCTCTATCTCTATGGCCCGTACAGGCGGGACGGGCGCCATACCGCGCCGAGCAACGAGGATTTCGACCATTCCCTGAAGGCCCAGAACGCCGAGTGGGGGGTGCGCGACCTGGAGGAGGTCTGCGCGGCGGCGGCCGGCTCCGGCCTCACCCTGGACGAAGTCATCGAGATGCCGGCCAACAACCTGTCCGTGGTGTTCCGGCGGGGCTGAAGCGGCCCGGCCGAGTTCCGCAGGTCACTCCGCCGGGCGCGCGCTTCCGGCGGGCCGGCCGGCAAGGCCGCGCTTCCGCCGCCGCCGCCGGTTCGCCAGCAGGTTCAGCGACTCGACGAGGATCGAGAAGGCGATCGCGAAGTACAGGTAGCCCTTCGGGATATGGAAATGCAGGCCGTCGGCGATCAGGGCGACGCCGACCAGCAGCAGGAAGCTGAGCGCCAGCATCTTGACCGTGGGATGGGTGTTGACGAACCGGCTGACGGGACCCGACGCGAACAGCATGACGCCCACGGCGATGATGACGGCGGCCATCATGACTTCCAGGTGCTGCGCCATGCCGACCGCAGTGATCACCGAATCCAGCGAGAAGACGATGTCCAGCATCATGATCTGGATCACCACGGAGGTGAAGGTCGCGGTGCCATTCCCCCCGGCCTCCTCGTCCTCGCCCTCCAGGTTGTGATGGATTTCCGTGGTTCCCTTGGCCAGCAGGAACAGGCCGCCGACGATCAGCACGAGATCGCGTATCGACACGTCGAACTCGCCGATCGTGAACAGCGGGTTGGTCAGGGTGGAGATCCAGGCGATCGAGGCGAGCAGGCCCAGGCGGGTGACCAGCGCCAGCGCCAGGCCGACCTGCCGTCCGCGCGCCTGCCGCTCCGGCGGCAGCCGCCCGGCCATGATCGAGATGAAGATGATGTTGTCGATGCCGAGCACGATTTCGAGCACGGTCAAGGTCAACAGGCTGGCCCAGGTCTGGGGATCGGCGAGGATGTCTAGCATGGCGCGCTGAGAACCGGACAGCGGCAGGTAAGTTCCGCGCCGCCCCGGCGAATCGACTCAGGATTCCGACCGCAGCCTTTCGGTCGCCCGCCGTTCCGCCTTGGTCGGCCGGCCGGCCCCGGAGGGGCGTTCCGCCGGACGGGCCATCGCCGTCTCGGGCGCCGGCGGCGACAGGTCCTCGTACAGCGCCTGTGCCTCCGGCGCCGGGCCGCGCCGGGAGCCCAGGGCGACCACCTTGATGATCCGGATATGGCGCCCCTGGGCGAAGGTCAGCACGTCGCCCGGCCTGACGGCGTGATGCGCCTTGGTGACCGGCGCGCCGCCGATGCGGACGGCGCCGGCCGCGCACAGCTTCGCCGCCAAGCTGCGCGTCTTGAAGAAACGGGCGTACCAGAGCCACTTGTCGAGCCGCAGCCGGCCGGATGCCAGCTCCTGGGCGGTGGCGGCCCCGTCGTCGTCCCGATCCTCTTCCGATGTCATCGCATGAACTCGATCTGCCTCAGCTTGGCGAAGGGGGAATCGGCGGATGCCTCCGCGCGCGGCTTGGCCGCGGCACCGCGGCGCCGGCCCTTCCGGTCCTGGTGGCGGCGCGGCGGTTTGCCGCGCGCCCAGGTGACGGCGCCGGCCTCGTCCTCCCTGCGGCGGTACCCCATGGCCGCCAGCACGCCTTCAAGGTCCTGGGGCGTGCTGCCGATCATCTGGGCCAGTTCGGGCGCCGCGGTCAACGGGCCTTCGCCGGACCGCCTGTACAGCTCGCGTTCGAACCGTTCCAGGATGTCGGCCCGGAGCGCCCGCGGTCCCATCGGCGGATAACCCACCGCTTCCCAGAAGCCGGGCGGCACGGCGTCGGTCGCGACCGAGACGCGGCCGGCCGGCGGAGTGGGCGGGGGCAGGGGCATCGCGGCGTGGCCGCCGTGCAGGACGGCCCACAGCAGGCCGCGGGTCTCCACCGCCCGGGGCTTGATCAGGGCCGGCATGAACACCTGGCTGGTCGCCAGCCGCACGCCCAGCCGGTTGAGCGCCTGCCGGTCGGCCTTGCTGAAGCCGGCGATCAGCGGCTCCAGGTCGGGCCGGGCGAGGCTGCCCAGCGACTCGGAAAGCTGGAAGGCCAGCCCGCGCGCCGGGCCGGACAGGTCGGCCTCGCGCAGCTTGAACAGGGGCGCCAGCCGGTCCTTGACGAACCCCTCGACCCAACGGCCGAGCCGGGCCCGCACCCGGTCGCGCTGCCCCGACTCGAACAGGTCGTCGTGCAGCGGAATCACCGCCGGGGTCAGGACCGACGTCCCCGGCCCCAGGCGCGCCACGGGATGGCCGTCCCAGGCCAGGATGCCGTCGGGCCGCAGGTCGATCCTGTCGTCCCCCGCCTGTTCCAGCAGGAGGACCCGCCGGCCGATCTCGTCGCGGAGCGCCCGGCGCGCGGCGCTCATGAAGGCGCGCACGTCGTCCTCCCGCACCTCGGGGTCGAGGGTGAAGTGGAACCCCTCCAGCCGGCCGACATGGTGGCCCTCGACCAGCACCTCGCCGGCGGCCGTGACGGCGGCCAGAAGCTCACCGCCACCGGCCAGGGTGCGTGCCAGCACGGCGGAGCGCCGATCGACGAATCTCTGGGTCAGCCGCTCGTGCAGGGCGTCGGACAGCTTGTCCTCGATCGCGCGGGACTGGGCCTGCCAATGCCCCGGGTCGGTCAGCCAGTCCGGCCGGTGGGAAATGTAGGTCCAGGTCCGGATATGGGCGATGCGCGAGACCAGGGTGTCGATGTCGCCTTCGGTCCTGTCCATCCGGGCGACCTGCTTGGCGACCCAGTCCTCCGGCAGGCGGGCTTCCGGAGTCATCAGGTGGCGATAGATCTGGGACAGCAGCCGGGTATGGGCGTCCGACAGCACCTTGCGGAAATCGGGGATCTGGCAGACCTCCCACAGCAGCCGCACGGCCCCGCGGTTGGTCGCCAGGGAGGCTATCTCCTGGTCGCGCGACAGCGCCACCAGCGACAGGTAGTCGTCGGCGTCCCGCGCGCGCATCAGCTCCGGCCGGGGCGGCCGCTGCTCCAGGCTCTTGATCAGCGCGCCCGGGCTCTCGAACCGCAGCGCGGTGTTCCGCCACATGATCGCCTTGAGCGACTCGAACTGGTGGTTCTCGACCGCGTTGACCGTCTCCGAATCCAGGCCGTTCAGGTCGCCGGTGGTGCCGAAGGTGCCGTCGGTCATGTGGCGGCCGGCGCGGCCGGCGATCTGGGCGATCTCGTTCGGTCGCAGCTTGCGCGGCGCGTGCCCGTCGAACTTGGTCAGCCGGGCGAAGGCCACATGGTCCACGTCCATGTTCAGCCCCATGCCGATCGCGTCGGTCGCGACGAGGTAATCGACCTCGCCCGCCTGGTAGAGCGCCACCTGGGCGTTGCGGGTGCGCGGGCTGAGCGCTCCCAGCACCACGGCGGTGCCGCCCCGCTGCCGCCGGATCAGCTCGGCGATGGTGTAGACGTCCGTCGCGGAGAAGGCGACCACGGCGGACCGGGGCGGCAGCCGGGTCAGCTTCTTGTGCCCGGCATAGGTCAGCGACGAGAACCGCGGCCGGCTGATGAACTCGGCCCGGGGCACCAGCTTCTGGATCAGCGGCCGGATGGTGTCGGCGCCCAGGAACATGGTCTCGTCCATGCCGCGGGCGTGGAGCAGCCGCTCGGTGAAGATGTGGCCGCGCTCGGGGTCGGCGCAGAGCTGGATCTCGTCCACCGCCATGAAGGCGACCGGCCGGTCCAGCGGCATCGATTCGACCGTGCAGACGAAATAGACGGCGCGCGGCGGGATGATCTTCTCTTCGCCGGTGACCAGCGCCACCGCGTGGCGGCCCTTCGCCTTGACGATCTTGTCGTAGTTCTCGCGCGCGAGAAGGCGGAGCGGAAATCCGATCATGCCGGAACGGTGCCCCAGCATCCGCTCGATGGCGAGAAAGGTCTTGCCGGTGTTGGTCGGCCCGAGAACGGCGGTAACCCGCCCCTGGTGCTGACCCTGATGCTGGAAAGCCACGCCAGAAGATGCTGCGCTCATAGGGGACAGCATTGGGGTTCATGTGCTGCATTGCAAGGGGCGTCGTCGCCCGTCACGCTCCGGAGCCGGAAGGGGTTGCAGCTTTTCGCGGCATTTCACATATCTGGCGCACCTTACGCATCAGCCTGGTCAAGGCACCAAACCTATTTCCGAAGGTGATACTGCAATGTCCGAGGAACGGCTCAGTTTTCAGGCCGAGGTCAGCCGCCTGCTCGACATGGTCGCGCACTCCCTCTACAGCGAGAAGGAGGTGTTCCTGCGCGAGCTGATCTCGAACGCATCCGACGCCTGCGACCGCCTGCGCTACGCGGCCCTGACACAGCCCGAACTTTCGGCTGACGATCCCGACCTCAAGATCCGCCTGCTGACCGACGCCGACGCCAAGACCCTGACGGTGGCGGACAACGGCATCGGCATGAACCGCGAGGACCTGATCGAGAACCTGGGGACCATCGCCCGGTCGGGCACCGCGGCCTTCATGAACAAGCTCACCGGCGACGCCAAGAAGGACATCGGCCTGATCGGCCAGTTCGGCGTCGGCTTCTATTCGGCCTTCATGGTGTCGGACAAGGTCGAGGTGCTGACCCGCAAGGCGGGCGAAAGCCAGGGCTGGCGCTGGGTCTCGGACGGGCGCGGCGAGTTCACGGTCAGCGAGGCGGAGGATGCGCCGCGCGGTACCCGCGTCGTGCTGCACCTGAAGGCCGACGAGGGCGAGTTCCTGGAGGAGCACCGGCTGCGGCGAATCGTCCAGAAGTACAGCGACCATATCGCGCTGCCGATCCTGTTCGGCGACGCCGCCGACGCCCAGGCGCTGAACAGGGCGTCCGCGCTGTGGACCCGGTCCAGGAACGAGATCACGGCCGACGAATACAAGGAATTCTACCACCATGTCGGCCACGCCTTCGACGATCCCTGGCTGACCCTGCACTGGCGGGCCGAAGGCAAGATCGAGTACACCAGCCTGCTGTTCGTCCCCTCGGCCAAGCCGTTCGACCTGTTCAACCCCGACCGGCGGCACCGGGTGAAGCTGTACGTCAAGCGCGTCTTCATCACCGACGAGGCCGAGGGGCTGCTGCCGCCGTACCTGCGCTTCCTGCGCGGCGTGGTGGACAGCGAGGACCTGCCGCTGAACATCAGCCGCGAGATGCTCCAGCACAATCCGATGCTGGCCAAGATCCGCGCCGGCATCGTCCGCCGCGTGCTGGGCGACCTCGTGAAGAAGGCCGACGACGCCGAGCAGGCCGAATCCTACGCGTCGTTCTGGGAGAACTTCGGTGCCGTCCTGAAGGAAGGCCTTTACGAGGACTACGAGCACCGCGAGCAGCTGACCAGGCTGATGCGCTTCCGCTCCACGGGCTCCGACGGGCTGGTCTCGCTGGACGACTATGTCGGCCGCATGAAGGAAGGCCAGGACGCGATCTTCTACATCACCGGCGACGACATCGAGGCGCTTCGCCGCAGCCCGCAGCTGGAGGGCTTCAAGGCGCGCGGCGTCGAGGTGCTGCTGCTGACCGACCCGGTGGACGAGTTCTGGATCCCCTCGGTCGCCGAGTACAAGGAGAAGAAGTTCAAGTCGGTCACCCGCGGCGGCGCCGACCTGTCCAAGATCAAGGCCGAGAGCGAGCCCGAGAAGAAGGACGAGGAGAAGCCCGCCGAGAACGACCTGGGCAGCCTTGTCGCGGCGCTCAAGCTGACCCTGGCCGACTCGGTCAAGGACGTCCGGATCTCCGAGCGGCTGACCGACAGCCCGGTCTGCCTGGTGGCCGACGAGGGTGACATGGACATGCACCTGGAGCGCCTGCTGAAGCAGCATCGCCAACTCGACGGCGGCGCCAAGCGCATCCTGGAGGTCAACCCGACCCACCCGCTGATCCGCCGGCTGACCGGCATGGCGGCGAAGGAGGGCCTTTCCGACAATATCGAGGACGTCGCCTGGCTGCTGCTCGACCAGGCCCGCATCGTCGAAGGGGAGCCGATCCCCGATCCGGCCGCCTTCTCGCGCCGCTTGGCGCTGGTGATGGAGAAGGGCCTGGGCCTGGCGGCGTAGGCGCCGGCCGGGAAAGTCGGGGTGCTCAGGCGTCCAGCCTGAACACCTCGACCCGGCCGCTTCGCCCGCGCAGCCTCTGGGGACCCAGCGGGCTGAGCGGGACGCAGCCGCCGCTCTCCGTCGCGGTCGTCGCGCCGACCAGCACGATGATCTCGGCGTCGCCCTGCATCGCGGCTCCGAGTTCCTCGATCCGGGCGGCCGTGTTCACGCTGTCGCCGACGATCGTGTAGTTGATCCTGCTGGCCGAGCCGATGTTTCCGACCACCACCGGCCCGCTGTGCAGGCCGACGCGGATGCGCACCGCCGGCAGGCCGACCTCGAGGCGCTTGGCGTTGTCGGCCCGGAGCGCCAGTGCCATGGCGCGCGCCGCGCGGAGCGCCCGGGCGGCATGGTCGTGCTGGACTTCCGGGGCGCCCCAGAACGCCATGATCGCGTCGCCGATGAACTTGTCCACCGTGCCGCCCTCGGCCTCGATGCAGGTGGACAGCAGGGTGAAGTGGCTGTTCAGCAGGGCCGCCGTCTCGGCGGCGCCGAGATCCTCCGCCAGGGTGCTGAAGCCCCGGATGTCGGTGAACATCACGGTCACCTGCCGTTCCTCCGAGACGAGGCCCGACGTGCCGCCTCCCTGGGCGCTCCGGCGGATCAGGCGCAGCACCAGCCCCTTGGGGACATAGGTCTCGAACCAGCGCAGCCCGGCGACCATGGAATTGAAGGCGTCCGCCGCGTTCGCCAGTTCGCGGAAGCGGCTGTCGGGCAGGGTCGGGGCGCTTCGGAAGTCGAGCGCGCTGACGCTGGCCGCCGCAGCGGCCAAGCGGGCGATCTGGCGGCTGATGGCGCGCCCGATCCACAGGGCGGCGCCGACCGACACCAGCAGGATGCCGAAGCCGACCAGCCCGGTCGTCCACAGTCGCTCGACCTCGACCCCGACCTCGTCCAGGCGGTAGTTGATGCCGACGGTCCAGGGCTGGGCGCCGTAGCCCTCCAGGGTGCGCAGCAGGAACAGGTGGCTGTCGTCGCCGATCTCGATCACCTCCGCGTTGGCCGAGTTGCGGCCGGGGATCACGAAGGTCTCGGCCGGTCGGCTGTTGCGCCAGAGGCCGGCGAGCACCGGGTCGTCGACCTGGTCGATCCGCGGCAGCGGCAAACCGCCGCCATGGTCGGAAAAGTCGAACTCCTTGTAGCGCAGCGCCTGGTGAGCCAGCACGTGCTCCCGGCCGTAGAGCACGAAGGCGCTGAGCCCCTCGTCCACGTATAGTTCCGACAGGAAGCGCGAGAGGTCGCCGATGGAGACGCCGACGATCAGCATGCCGATGAAGCGGTCGTCGCGCCGAACCCCCATTCGCAGGGTCAGCAATGTCGTTTTCACCTCGGGCGACCACATCGGTTCGACCCAGAAAGGACCCTGGCGGTCCCTGGCTTCGGCCATGGCCGCGGTCATCTCGGGCGAGGCGGACAGGTCGAGCGTGCTCTCCACCATCTCGCCGTTGATTCGGCCAGCCCTCGTCATTATCTGGTTGAGAGGCGTGAAGCCGATCCCGGTCACCTGGGGTGTCGCGGCCAGCGCCCCGCGCAAGGTGTCGCGCATGGCTTCCGGATCATCCGGATCCAGTTTTCCGCTTTCGATGAGCCGGTTCAGGTACGTGATCTGATCGCGCGCCGGGTCGAGTTGGTGGCGGACCCTCACCACGACGTTGTCGATCGCCAGGTCGGCCTTGTCGTTCAGCAAGGCAAAAGTGTTGCGCCCGGCGCTGCTGAGCCCCAGGATGAGGACGCTTGCCACCGCGGCCAGCATCAGGGTGCCGAACCCCGCCACGAGAACGGCGGCGATCGGCAGACGCAGGCGGCGGCGCCGTCCGGCGGCCTGCCCGGTCATCGGGGAGGTCGGCATCAGGGCGGCGGGGGGAGCGACCAAGGGTGTCGGTGCGTCGTCGGCCGCTTCGGTCATGGCCGGGAACTTACCCGGTGGGGACCCTGGCGGCAATCGCGATCGTAGGGGGCCGGCCGGCCGCTTGGGCGGGTCCGCCCGCGCTTGAGGAGGTTTTGCATGATGGCGTGCGATCGGAGGCGTGTTAGCGTGTCATGCATGCCACGGCCTACCGAACCGCTTACAGGCCAACGGCGTTCTATGTCATGCGTCGTGTTGACGCTGGCATGAAAGGTGTGCAGGACTGGTATGATCGTGCAGTGCTGCAACAGGCTGGAACCTTCTACGCAGAAAATCCACCTCGGAACTGTTAACTGTTGGGGATGCACCATACATTGTGGATAGACGCGGACAATCCACACCGCTTCGCCGCATCGAGTCGTGATGCAGTTCCGGTTGCTCGCAGGGACCAAGGTACAGCCCGGATATGACGAAAGAACACTCGAACCAGACCCTCTACTGCTCCTTCTGCGGCAAGAGCCAGCATGAAGTGGTGAAGCTGATCGCCGGCCCGGCCGTGTTCATCTGCAACGAATGCGTCGATCTGTGCATCGACATCATTCGGGAGGAGAACAAGGAGAGGGACACCAAGGCGGTCGGCACCCCGTCGCCGAGGGAGATCGCGGCGACGCTCGACAGCTATGTCATCGGGCAGGCCCAGGCCAAGAAGGTGCTGGCGGTAGCGGTTCACAACCACTACAAGCGCCTCGCCAACGGGGCGGGGGCCGGGCGGGGCGAGGTCGAAATCGCCAAGTCCAACGTCCTGCTGCTGGGTCCCACCGGCTCGGGCAAGACGCTGCTCGCCCAAACCCTGGCCCGCATCATCGACGTGCCCTTCGCCGTCGCCGACGCGACCACGCTGACCGAGGCCGGCTATGTCGGCGAGGACGTCGAGAACATCGTCCTGAAGCTGCTCCAGGCGGCCGACTACAATGTCGAGCGGGCGCAGCGCGGCATCGTCTATATCGACGAGATCGACAAGATCTCGCGCAAGGGCGAGAACACCTCGATCACCCGCGACGTGTCGGGCGAGGGCGTCCAGCAAGCCCTGCTGAAGATCGTCGAGGGCACCGTCTGCTCGGTCCCGCCCCAGGGCGGCCGCAAGCATCCGGGCCAGGAGTTCATCCAGGTCGACACCTCCAACATCCTGTTCATCTGCGGCGGCGCCTTCGCCGGCCTGGACCGGGTCATCGCGCAGCGCAACCGCGGCACCGTGATGGGCTTCGGGGCCGACGTGAAGGGTCCGGACGAGCGGGGCATCGGCGAGCTGCTGCGCGAGGTCGAGCCGGAGGACCTGCTGAAGTTCGGCATGATCCCGGAATTCGTCGGCCGCCTGCCGGTGGTCGCGACCCTGGAGGACCTGGACGAGGCGGCCCTGATCAAGGTGCTGACCGAGCCGAAGAACGCGCTGGTCAAGCAGTACCAGCGGCTGTTCGAACTGGAGCAGGTCAGCCTCGAGTTCACCGAGGACGCCCTGGCGGCGATCGCCCGCAAGGCGATGCAGCGCAAGACCGGCGCCCGCGGCCTGCGGTCCATCATGGAAGCCGTGCTGCTGGACATCATGTTCGAGCTGCCGGGCATGACCGGCGTCGACAGCGTGGTGATCAACCGCGAGGCCGTCGAAGGCAAGGCCAAGCCGCTTCGCCTGCTGTCCCAGCGCCGTACGGCGTAACGTACCTGACGGTTCCGGAAAAATGGCGGCCGGGTCGGAAGACCCGGCCGCCATTGTCTTGTGGACGCCCGTGGCGCCGTCACTCCAGCACCTCCACCTGTTCCGGGTGGGTCAGGTCCATGGCGGGGCCGTTCCGCTCGTAAAGCCAGCCCCGCAGTCTGAGCTTCTTCCCTTCCAGCGACTTGATGTCCATCCCGGACGCCGTGAAGGTCCGGGCGTCCTTCGGCGCCACCGTGGCGGTGAAGTCCTTGCGGTAGTCCTCCCCGAAATTCAGGAAGATGCGACCCCGTACGTCCGCGACCTGCCTGACCGTACCTTCGACGAGCTGGTAGGTGTCCGGGGGTCCGACCCTGCCGTCCGCCTCCTGTACGCGGTAGTAGCCGAGCGCCCAGATCCCTCGCCTGGCCTCCCTGGCCGCCGCCTCCCGCTCAAGCATCTCGGTCGCGGCGGCACGGTTGTCGGGGAAGGTATAGACGCGGGCGAGGCCGCGGCCCAGCATCTCCCCCTGCGCCCAGGTGCCGTCGTCGGTGTGCAGGTGGGCGAGAACCCGGCCGTGCCGGTCGCCCCGGGCACCGCCGTGGGACAGCGTCACGCGCCGGTCGAGCACCAGTTTCTCCAACTCCTCCTTCGCTTCGCGCGCCAGCGGCCATTCCTTGAAGTTCGGCCGGTCGAGGGGCAGCTTGGGCGCCTGGATGCCGACCAGCCGCACCTCGCCGCCGGTATCCAGCACCACGGTGTCGCCGTCGATCACCTCGACCACGGTCGCGGTCGCCCCCTTTGCCAAGCCGCGGGGCAGGTCCGCCGCAGCCGTGCCGGTCCAAGGCTGAAACAGCAGGGCGGCAAGGGCGATCGCCCGCGCCAAAATGGCCGGTCCGTTTTCTGTTGCCCGCGCAACGCGGCTTTGCCACGGTGCGCGCCGTCCCATAGACTTCAATCCGCTCCACTTCATACGGCCCGCTCCTATGCCCCGCACCGAGTTGTTCCCTCCGCTCGATCCATACCAGACCGGTCTGCTCCAGGTCGATGCGATCCATACCCTCTACTGGGAACAGTCGGGCAACCCGCGCGGCGTACCGGTGGTCTTCCTGCACGGCGGGCCGGGTGCGGGGGCATCGCCCACGCACCGGCGTTTCTTCGACCCGTCCCACTACCGCATCGTCATCATGGACCAGCGCGGCGCCGGGCGCTCGACCCCGCTGGGGGAGATCCGCGACAATACCACCGACCATCTGATCGCCGATCTCGAACAGCTCCGGACCGAACTGGGCATCGAGCGATGGCACGTGTTCGGCGGGTCCTGGGGCAGCACCCTGGGACTGGCCTATGCGCAGGCGCACCCGGAGCGCTGCATCAGCCTGATGCTGCGCGGCATCTTCCTGATGCGCCGGTCGGAGATCCAGTGGTTCCTGTACCACATGAGGACGATCTTCCCGGAAGCCTGGGCCAACTTCTCCAATTTCCTGCCCGCCGAGGAGCGCGGAGACCTGCTCGAGTCCTACTACCGGCGGCTGACCGGCTCCGACTACGGCATGCGCATGGCGGCGGCTCGGGTCTGGAGCGTCTACGAGGGCGCCTGCTCGACCCTGCTGCCCAGCCCGGAGCTCCTCTCCGCCTCCGGCGAGGATACCCATGCGCTCGGCCTCGCCCGAATCGAGGCCCACTACTTCCGCAACAACCTGTTCACGCCGGAGAACCGCCTGTTGGAAGGCCTCGGCCGGATTCGCGGGATCCCCGCGGTGATCGTCCAGGGCCGGTACGACATAGTCTGCCCGATCGCCACCGCGGACGAGTTGCACCGCGCCTGGCCGGAAGCCGACTACGTGATCGTTCCGGATGCGGGACATTCGGCCATGGAGCCGGGCATTCGGGCTGCCCTCGTTGCGGCTACGGAAAAATTCAAGCATCTGGCCTGAGGGTGAGTGTATTGCATCGCCGCATGCACCATTTACCAGATGTTACACTTCCGCCTATATGCTAGGTCCCGCGGTTCTGAACAGGGGGCTTTGTGATCCAGATGCGTCGCATGATGGCAGTCGTGGTCGCGCTTGGATTCTGCCTGACGGCAGCCGAGGCCGCGGCCCAGATCAACTCTACCCAGCCGAAGCCGGAATACATCACCGGCGGCGTCGGCTATTTCGACCTGAAGCCGGCCGAGCCCAGCTCCAACGTCCAGCTGGAGTGGGGCCTGGGGCTGAAGTACTGGCTGTTCGTCCCCGAATCGGCTGGCTCGGCCCTGACGCCCAGCGACCGCAACGCGGTCACCCCCGGCGGTACCCAGGGCGGCATCGGCCTTGAACTTTCGCTGGGCGAGAGCTTCATCTTCACGCCGAGCATCGCGGCCGGAGTCGCCGACAAGGGCGAGATCCGCGACCCGACCGACCCCAACAAGGGACAGATCGAGATCCGCACCGGCATCGCCGCCGCCTACGAATTCTCGAACGACTGGCGGTTGGGGGCGACATATTTCCACGTGACCAATCCGGCCCAGGTCGGCACCTCGACGGGGGATAGCGGCGAAGTGCTGAACTTCACGCTGGCGGTTCCGTTCGGCGGGAAGTAGCCGCCGGTCCGGTGCGTCGGCCCTCGGCGGATATGCATCTAATTTTAGCGGTATACGACCGCGTCCGGGTTAGTCGGCCGGGGCTCCGCAGGTATCATTCATCCGGGCATGCAGACCGGAGAACACCCATGTCGGACCACCGCGCATTTCCCAGGCCATGCCGGGAAGAAGCTTTCCGCGGATCGCCGCAGGCCGAGGCAAGGGGGGAGCCGATCCCCGAAACCCACGGCTTCGAATCGGCGAAGCCGCTCCGCGAGTTCGGCGCTGGCCGGCCGGTCCCGCCGGCCGATCGCCTGACGCGCCGACTCCTCGATGCCGCCTTCTGACGGGGAAGCCGTGACGTCCCGCGAGCCACTGCCGGCGCCGGCCGCCCCCGGGGGTTCTGAAACACTGTCGCCGGCGGAACGCGTCGCCCGCCTCGCGTGGGCCGACTGCGCAGCCGCGACCACCCGCCGGGACGTTTTCCAGGATGTGACCGCGGACGCACTGCCGGCTTGCTTTCGCCCGCGCGCCCCACTATAACCCACGGCTCATTCGGGCGGCGAGGCCGGGTCGTTGGACCCTACGGACATGCCCAACCGCTCTGATATCTCACTCCAGGTTCTTGGGAGCAGAAATGTCCAAGTTGAAGACCCACAGCGGTTCGAAGAAGCGCTTCAAGGTGACGGCCTCCGGCCGGGTAAAGGCCCAGGCCGCCGGCAAGCGCCACGGCATGGTCAAGCGTACCCAGAAGATGAAGCGCAACGCGCGCGGCACCATGGTGCTCGCGCCGCAGGATGGCGAGATCATCCTGAAGAACTTCCTGCGCAACGCCTGATCGGGAGAGCTGAACCATGGCACGTGTCAAGCGGGGCGTAACCACTCACGCCCGTCACCGTAAGATCCTCAAGCTGGCCAAGGGCTATCGCGGCCGGTCCAGCAAGTGCTTCCGCATTGCGATCCAGAAGGTCGAGAAGGCGCTCCGTTACGCCTACCGCGACCGCCGCAACAAGAAGCGCGAGTTCCGCGGCCTGTGGATCCAGCGTATCAACGCCGGCGTCCGTCAGCACGGTCTGACCTATTCGCGCTTCATGAACGGCATGAAGCGGGCCGGCATCGACGTGGACCGCAAGGTCCTGGCCGACATCGCCGCCCGCGAGCCGGAAGCGTTCAAGGTCCTGGTCGACAAGGCCCAGGCCGCTCTCGCCCAGGCTGCTTGATCTTTTCCGGCGCCCGCCGAAACGGGCGCCGGAGCGATCGACGGCAATTGACTAGGGGGCCGCCCGGCTGGGCTGGCCCCCTTTTCGCGCTTGCCGCCCCCATTTCCGGCGGCGCCCAACCTTGACGAGGAATCCATGTCCGCTCTCGAAGCGCTGAAGACGGAATTGCTGACGGCGGTGAGCCAGGCCGCCGATCTGGCCGCGCTGGAAGAGGTCCGCGTCGCCGCACTGGGCAAGAAGGGCCGCATCACGGGCCTGATGGCCGACATGCGCACCCTGTCCCCCGAGGAGCGCAAGGAACGCGGCCAGCAGATGAACGCCCTGAAGGACGAGGTCGGGACGGCGCTGGACGCCCGCAAGGCCGAGTTGCACAAGGCGGAGCTCGCCCGGCGCCTGGAGGCCGAACGCATCGACGTCACCCTGCCTGTCCGGGCGGAGACCCAGGGCCGCGTTCATCCGATCACCCAGACCATCGACGAGCTGACCGCGATCTTCGCCGACATGGGGTTCTCGGTCGCCGAAGGGCCGGACATCGAGGACGACTTCCATAACTTCACCGCGCTGAACTTCCCGCCCGGTCATCCGGCGCGCGACATGCACGACACCTTCTACCTGCCGGACCGTCCGACCGACGGCAGCCGCATGCTCCTGCGCACGCATACCTCGCCGGTGCAGGTCCGCTCGCTGCTGGCCGACAAGGCGCCGATCCGCGTGATCATTCCTGGCCGCACGTATCGTTCCGACTACGACATGACCCATACCCCGATGTTCCATCAGGTCGAAGGGCTGGTCGTGGACGAGAAGACCAGCATGGCGCACCTGCGCGGCTGCCTGGTCGAGTTCTGCCGCGCGTTCTTCGACGTGGACGACCTGCCGCTGCGCTTCCGGCCCAGCTTCTTCCCTTTCACCGAACCCTCGGCGGAGGTCGACATCGGCTGCCTGCGCCGCGGCGGCGAGCTGAAGATCGGCAATTTCGGCGACTGGCTGGAGATCCTGGGCTGCGGCATGGTGCATCCGAACGTGCTGGAGAACTGCGGCATCGACAGCACGAAGTACCAGGGCTTCGCCTTCGGCATGGGCATCGAGCGCATCGCCATGCTGAAATACGGCATCCCCGACCTGCGCACCTTCTTCGAGGCCGACCTGCGCTGGCTGAAGCATTACGGCTTCGTGCCCCTCGACGTGCCTTCCCTGGCCCAGGGCCTGAACCGATAAGGACAGCCGACGATGAAGCTCACCCTTTCCTGGCTGAAGGCCCACCTGGACACCGGGGCCGACGTCGAGACGATTTCTGCGAAGCTCACATCCCTCGGCCTGGAGGTCGAGGAGGTCGTCGACCGCGCCAAGGGGCTCGAACCCTTCCGGGTGGCCTACGTGGTCTCCGCCGAGAAGCACCCCGACGCCGACAAGCTGCGCGTCTGCATGGTCGATACCGGGTCCGAAACGGTCCAGGTGGTTTGCGGCGCGCCCAATGCCCGCACGGGCATGAAGGGCGTCTTCGCGCCGACCGGCTCGGTCATCCCGGCGACCGGCGTGGAGCTGAAGAAGGGCGTCATCCGCGGCGTCGAGTCCAACGGGATGCTCTGTTCCGAGCGCGAAATGGGGCTGTCGGACGCCCATGAGGGCATCATCGACCTGCCCGAGGACGCCCCCGTGGGTGCCCCCTTCGCCTCGGTGGTCGGGCTGGACGATCCCCTGATCGACGTCTCGCTGACGCCCGACCGGGCCGATTGCGCCGGCGTCCGCGGCATCGCCCGCGACCTCGCGGCGACCGGCCTGGGCGAGCTGAAGCCGCTGGAGACCACGCCGGTGCCGGGCACCTTCCCCAGCCCGATCGGCGTCACGCTCGACTTCGGCGCCGGGGACGGGCAGGCCTGCCCGATGTTCGTCGGCCGCCTGATCCGCGGCGTGAGGAACGGGCCGAGCCCGCGCTGGCTGCAGGACCGGCTCCTGTCCATCGGTCTCCGGCCGATCTCGGCCCTGGTCGACATCACCAACCTGCTGACCCACGACATCGCCCGGCCGCTGCACGTGTTCGACGCGGGCAAGCTGCGGGGCGGGCTGACGGTGCGGCTGGCCCGCCCCGGCGAGACGCTGCTGGCCCTGAACGGCAAGGAATACGCCCTGGACGAGGGCATGACCGTGATCGCCGACGACAGCGGCGTGGTCAGCCTGGGCGCCGTGATGGGCGGCGAGGGCACCGGCGTCACCGAGACGACGACCGACGTGTTCCTGGAGGTGGCTCTGTTCGACCCGGTGCGCACGGCCCGGACCGGCCGCAGGCTGTCGATCGACAGCGACGCCCGCTACCGGTTCGAGCGCGGCGTCGATCCCGCCTTCGTGATCCCCGGCGCGGAGATCGCTACCCGGCTGATCCTGGAGATCTGCGGCGGCACCGCCAGCGAGCTGGTGGTGGCCGGATCGGAGCCGTCCTGGCGACGCGAGCTGACCCTGCGGCCCGGCCGTACCCTGGAGCTGGGCGGGGTGGATGTTCCGGTGCCGGAACAGGTGCGCATCCTGGAGGCGCTGGGCTTCGGCGTGACGGAGCGGGGCGACGGCGTGATGGCCGTCCTGCCGCCGAGCTGGCGCGCCGACATCCACGGCGAGGCGGATCTGGTCGAGGAAGTGCTGCGCGTCCACGGCTACGAGCATATCCCGGCGATCCCGCTGGAGCGGGTCTCGGCGATCACCCGCCCCGCGCTGAACGCCAGGCAGAAGCGCACGGCCATGGCCCGGCGCGTGCTGGCCGTGCGCGGCCTGTCGGAAGCGGTCACCTGGTCCTTCATGTCATCCGCCCACGTGGACCTGTTCGGCGGCGTGGTGGACGGGCTGCGACTGCTGAACCCGATCAGCGCCGACCTGGACGTCATGCGTCCCTCGATCCTGCCCAACCTGATCCAGGCGGTCGGCCGCAACGCCGACCGGGGCTATCCGGATACCGGCCTGTTCGAGGTCGGCCCGGTCTTCCGCGACCCGTCGCCGCAGGGACAGGACACGGTCGCCGCCGGTGTCCGGTCCGGCGCCCTGGTGCCGCGCCAGTGGGCGGAGAAGCAGCGCCCGGTGGACGCGTTCGATGCCAAGGCCGACGCCCTGGCGGTGCTGGAGGCCGCGGGCGCCCCGACGGGCAACCTGCAGGTCACGACCGACGCGCCGGCCTGGTACCATCCCGGCCGCTCCGGCGTCCTGCGCCTCGGGCCGACGGTGCTCGCCCGGTTCGGCGAGGTGCATCCGGAAGTGCTGGACGCGCTGGGCGCCAAGGGGCCGGTCGCGGCGTTCGAGGTGATGCTCGACGCGGTGCCGGTGCCGAAGAAGAAGGGCGGGACGGCCAAGCCCCTCCTGCGGCTGTCGCTGTTCCAACCGATCCAGCGCGACTTCGCGTTCCTGGTCGACGCCTCGGTCGAGGCCGAGAAGCTGGTCCGGGCGGCCAGGGGGGCGGACAAGGGGCAGATCACCGAGGTTTCCGTGTTCGACGTCTACCAGGGTCAGGGGATCGAACCGGGCACCAAGTCGCTCGCCATCACGGTCACCATCCAGCCCACCGGCAAGCCGCTGACGGAGCAGGAAATCGACGCGATCGGCGCCAAGATCGTCGCCGCGGTATCGAAGGCGACCGGCGGCACTTTGCGCGGTTGACAACAATCGGTCCCGCCCGTGGTTTAATGGAGAGACGGTTCGGCCGGCGGCGGGCATACGATACCCGCCGCCGGCCGCCATCCGTCTCCTGAACCTTGGAGGTGCCGGGCATGGGCTCCCACTCTCACCACGACCATGGCGGCGGGCACGGCCACGCCCATTCCCACTCGCGTAACGAGCGCCGCCTGCTGCTGGCCCTGCTGCTGACCGGGGGCTTCATGGTGGTGGAGGCGGTCGGCGGCGTCCTGGCCGGCTCGCTCGCCCTGCTCGCCGACGCCGGGCACATGCTGACCGACACGGCGGCGCTCGCCCTGTCCTGGTACGCCTTCAGGGTCAGCCGGCGGCCGGCCACGGCGGACCGGTCCTACGGGCAGCACCGGTTCCAGGTGCTCGCGGCCCTGATCAACGGCGCCACGCTGATCGCGGTGGCCGCCTGGATCGTCCTGGAGGCGGCCGAGCGGCTGCTGGATCCCGTTCCCGTCATGGGCACCACCATGCTCGCCATCGCCGCGACCGGCCTTGCGGTCAACGTCGCGGGGTTCCTGATCCTGCACGGCGGCGACCAGGAGAACCTCAACATGAGGGGGGCGGCGCTCCATGTCCTGGGCGACCTGCTGGGGTCGGTGGCCGCCATCGTGGCCGCCGGGGTCATCCTGTGGACCGGCTGGACGCCGATCGATCCGATCCTGTCGGTCCTGGTCGCCCTGCTGATCCTCCGCAGCGCCTGGACCCTGGTCTCCAGGTCCTGGCACGTGCTGATGGAGGGAACGCCGGAGGGGCTGGACATCGACCGGCTCAGCCGCGAACTGGCCGACGCGGTCCCCGGCGTGGCGGACGTCCACCATGTCCATGCCTGGTCGCTGACGCCCGACCGTCCGCTGATCACCTTCCACGCCAGCCTCGCCGCCGGCGCCGACCACGACGAGGTGCTGCGCCGGCTCCGTCAGGAACTGGCGCACCGCTTCGACATCGAGCATTCGACGATCCAGCTGGAGCGGGATCCGTGCCAGGTCGAGCCCTGCCGGGACAGGACCTTCGCCTGAGCCGCCCGGCGGGCCCCGCGCCCGAAAAACCGTCGACTGAAGAAAATTCATGGGGCGTCAACGTGTAGTGAACCATTTCACAGCGCGGTTCCCGTTCCGGGGCCACTCTCCCGCCAGTCCTCACCCCTTGGATTTCCATCGGAAGTCGAAGGGCACCAGGAAAGCCAGGAGCGCCGCGATGACTGTGATCCCGTTTCCCGCCTGCCGCTTCACGCCCGCCGATCTGGTCGCCTTCTACCGGATCGCGCTGCCCAAATGCTCACGGGGCGCCTGGGCCGCCGTCGCCCGCCAGACCGGCCGGCACCATGACAGGCTGCTGATCTCGCTGCCCGGGATCGAGGATCCCGTCTTCATCTTCGAGCGCGACGTGAGCGGCCGGTACCGGCTGTGGTTCAGGGAAGGCGGCACGCGCTGCATCGGGTCGGCCTCGACGGCGGAGGAATGCCTCGGCGTCTGGCACGCGGCGCCGGTCCGCAGACGATCCGGCGCGGTGCCGGGGCGCTGACGCTCCGGATCGAATTAAATGTATATTAACCATGATGGTCGAGTCTTCGGATCCGTAGCGATGCCGAAACGACCCTTCCGTCTCGTCCCCCGGGGGCGGGCCGATTCGAACCGGCGGCGCAATCCATCGATCACCGGCGCCTCGCGCCCTTCAACAGCCGATCGGCCGCGGCGCGTCCAGATGAGCCTGCTCTCACGCCTGATCCTGATCTTCCTGTCCATCCTGGTTCCCGGGGTCGGCATCGGCATCTTCACCGACTACGAGGCCCGGAATACGGCCGAGGCCGCGGTCCGGGAGGAGGCTTCCAGACTGCTCGACCGGGTCCAGGGGGAGCAGGCGCGCGTCTTCGACGGCATCCGGCAGATCGCGGCCCTGGTCGCGGCCACCGATGCCGTCCGCACCGCCGACCACGCCCGATGCCAGGCGCAGCTGGACAGGACCGTCCAGCGGCTGTCCCCGCACCTGACCATCTCGGTCGCGGACCGGCGGGGCGTCCTGCTCTGCTCCAGCCGGCCGGACCAGGTCGGGCGCTCGATCGGCGACCGGTCCGACATCATGGCGGCGCTGAAGACCGACGAGATGGTGGTCGGCGAGTTCATCCGGCCGGACATGACGGCCGGCGGCGGTGCCCTGCCGTTCGCCTTGCGCTACGGCGACGATGCCGGGGATGCCGGCGGGATCGTGACCGTGCTGCTCGACGTGGCATGGTGGAACGCCGTCCCCGACGAGGTCCCGCTTCCCGACGGCGTTTCCCTGATCGTCACCGACCGCGCCGGGACCATCCTGGCGGTCCGGTCGGCCCACGCCGCGGCGCCGAAGTCGGAAGCACCGGAAGTGATGGCGACGGTGCGCCCCTCCGCCGCGATCCGGGGCCTGTTCGTCGGGATCGGCGTCGGCATCGACCCGGAGGAGATCCGCCAGCGTCTCGACGACATGGTGCGGCACCGGACGCTGATGATCGGCGTCGGACTCCTCGCCGCGCTGGCGGCCGCCGCGGGACTGGCATACCGGCTCGTCCTCCACCCGGTCGCGACGCTGGCCCGCACGGCCGACCTGTGGCGTGCCGGCAATGCCCGGGCGGGCGCCTTCGCCAGCGACGACACGTCGGAGTTCGGCACCCTCGGCCGGACCTTCGACGCCATGGCCGACGCCTTGGAGCGAAGCCGCCAGGAGCGCGAGCGGGCGGAATCGGCCGCGGACCGGATGGCGTCGGTCCTGGAAGGCACCGCCGACGGGATCTGCGAGGTCGACGGCGGCTGGCTGATCACCTACGCGAACCAGCAGTGCCGGTCCCTGCTGGGCGGTGATCGGGAACTGGTCGGGATGCCGCTGCTGGAGGCGCTGCCGGAGGCACTGGCCGATGCCTTCCGGACGGAATGCGCGCGAGCCCTGGCGGACCAGGTCCCGGTCAGCTTCGAGGCCTATCCGGCACCGCTCTCGCGCTGGCTGGCGGTCCGGCTGCTGCCGTGCCGGGACGGCCTGCTGATCTCCTTCCAGGACATCACCGAGCGGCGCGAGACCGAGTTGTGCATCGAGCGGGCCGAGGCCCATTACCGGGCGATCGTCGACACCGCCGTGGACGGGATGGTCGTGATCGACCACACCGGGATCATCCAGTCCTTCAACCCGGCGGCCGAGCGCATGTTCGGCCATGCCGCCGCGGAGGTGATCGGCCGGAACGTCACGGTCCTGATGCAGGACCGCGACGCCGCGGTCCATGACGGCCATATCTGGAACTACCGGCACGGCAGCGACCGCAACGTGATCGGGCGGAAGCGCGACCTGGAGGGGCGGCGCAAGGACGGCACGGTCTTCGCGCTGGAACTGTCGGTCGCCGAGTGGTCGGACGGGCGGCAGCGGTTCTTCACCGGCTTCATGCGCGACATCACCGCGCGCCAGCGGACCGACGCCGCGATCCAGGCGGCGCGCGACGAGGCGGTGGCCGCCCGCGCGGAGGCGGAGCGGGCCGTCCTGGCGAAATCGAAGTTCCTGGCCGCCGCGAGCCACGACCTGCGCCAGCCCGTGCAGTCCCTGTTCTTCCTGGGATCGGCCCTGGCCGACGGGCTTCAGGACCATCCCATGCTGCCGCTGGTCGGCAGCATCAATCAGGCGACCGAGGCGCTCAAGCTGCTGCTCGACGGGCTGCTCGACATTTCCAAGCTGGATGCCGGCGTGATCGCGCCGCAGGTGACCGACATGCCGGTCGACGACCTGCTCCGCCGCCTCGGGGCCGAATATGCCCACCGTGCCGAACGGCAGGGGCTGCGGCTCAAGGTCGTGCTGTCCGACAGCACCGTGCGGAGCGACGCCGTCCTGCTGGAGCGGATCCTGCGCAACCTGATCGAGAACGCGCTGCGCTATACCGAGCGGGGACGCATCCTGATCGGCTGCCGCCGGATCGACCTGGACACCCTGCGCATCGAGGTGCGGGACACCGGCATCGGCTTCCCGGCCGACCAGGCCGAGTCCATCTTCGAGGAGTTCCACCGCATCAACCCGGGCGACGGCGGCGATGCCGCGGACGAGGCCCAGGGCCTGGGGCTGGGGCTCGCCATCGTGCGCCGGCTCGCCGGGCTGCTCGGCCATCCCGTCTCGGTGACGTCGACGCCGGGCCGCGGCTCGCGCTTCTCGATCGACGTGCCGCTGGTCGCTTCGGCCGCCACGGCCGTGGCCGCGCCGCCGGTCATCGACGATCCCCGCGGGCGCGGGCTCGCCCTGATCCTCGACGACGAGCCGGTGATCCTGATCGGGCTGAGGCTGTTGCTGGAGAGCTGGGGCTACCGGGTGCTGTCGGCCCGGAACCCGGGCGACGCCCTGCGCCGGGTGGCGGACGACGGGGTGCCCGACCTGATCATCGCCGACTACCGCCTGGGCGACGGGGTCAAGGGACCCGATGCGATCGGAAAGCTGCGGGCTGCCACGGGTTCGGAAATTCCCGGCGTCATCCTGACCGGCGACACGGCGCAGGAACTGCTCGACGAGGTCGAGGGCGGCGGCTTCGACCTCCTGCACAAGCCGGTGGCCTCCCACGAACTGCGCCGGAAGTTGGAAGACCTGTGCCGGACCGGGGGAGGCCCGTAGGTTAGCCGCCCCTCCGCATCGGTTTCAGATGCCGACCTCGACGGCGGCGTTGACGATGTAGATCATCTCGTTGGCGTCGCCCTTGTCGGCCAGGAAGATGCCGCTGGGCGCCAGCATGCCGCCGGAAACCACCTCGATGCTCACCTGGCCGTAGGGGAAGACCGCCCGCACGGCGTCGTGGTCCAGCTTCTCGGCGTCCGCCGGCACGGCGAGGTGGACCCGCACCCGCATGCGGCTGGTGTCGCCGTCCACCAGGGTGCGCATCCCCGGCATGGAGTTGCGCTCTATCGCGTTCCGCACCGCGCGCACGGCCGCCTTGGTCACGTCCTGGCCGTGCAGGTCGGCGCCCATGCCGAGCTCGACGAACATCACCTGCTTCATGGCTCGTTTCCTCCCTTCGAAATCCGGCCCGAGAAATCCGGAGTAGCCGGGCTTATCCCGGGTTGCCCGCCACCCTCACGGGTTCGGCCGGCGCGCCGCCGCCCAGCACCTTGTACAGGGTGACGAGATTGCTAAGCTGCGACAAGCGCGCGTTGATCAGGTCCTGCTGGGCCGCGTAGAGCGACCGCTGGCTGTCCAGCGCGTTGAGGAAGCTGTCCAGGCCGCGGTTGTAGCGCAGGATCGACAGGTCGTAGCTCGACCGCGTCGCGTCGACCAGGGCGCTCTGGGCCTCCAGCTGGTCGTCCAGCGTGCCCTGGGCGGCCAGGGCGTCGGACACCTCGCGGAAGGCGACCTGGATCGCCCGCTCGTACTGGGCCACCCCGATCTCCCGCTGCACCTTGGTGCTCTCCAGGTTCGCCTCCCGCAGGCCGTAGTCGAAGATCGGCAGGCCGATCTGGGGCAGGAAGTTCCAGGCGCCGCTGCCGCCGTCGAACAGGCCCGACAGGGCGGCGCTGGCCGTGCCGGCCGAGGCGGTCAGCCCGATGGTCGGGAAGAAGGCCGCCCGCGCGGCGCCGATGTTGGCGTTCGCCGCCCGCAGGTTGTACTCGGCCTCGATGATGTCGGGGCGGCGCTGGAGCAGGTCGGAGGGCAATCCCACCGGCAGGTCGGCGACGAAGTCGCCGGTGCCGAGCGACGGCGCCCCGTCCAGCACGGAATCGTCGATCGGGGTGCCGACCAGCAGCGCCAGGGCGTTCTTGTCCTGGGCGATCAGGCGGACATAGGCCGCCCGGTTGGCCCGCGCCGTCTCCACCGCCGTGCGCGCCTGGGCCACGTCGAGCTGCGTGCCGATGCCGCGGTCGAAGCTGCGCCGGGTCAGGTCGAAGGACTGCTGCTGGGTGCGCAGCGTGTCCTCGGTCAGCTTCAGCAGCTCCTGGTCGGCCAGCAGGGTCAGGTAGGCGTTGGCGACCTCGGCGATCAGCGCGATCCGCGTGGCGGCCTGGGCCTGCTCGGTCGCGAAGAAACTTTCCAGCGCCGACTGCTCCAGGCTGCGGATGCGGCCGAACAGGTCGAGCTCGAACGACGTGGTGCCGAGGCTGGCTTCCCACTGGCTGCCGACCGACGCCCGCCCGGTGCGCGACAGGTCGGCCGGCGTGCGCTGGCGGGTCAGGCTGCCGCCGACATCGACCGCCGGCAGCAGCGCGGACCGCTCGATGCGGTACTGGGCCCGGGCCTGCTCGACGTTGAGCGCCGCGACCCGAAGGTCGCGGTTGTTGGCCAGGGCGGTTTCGATCAGCTCCTGGAGCCGGGGCGACCGGAAGAATTCCTGCCAGCCCAGGTCGGCCAGCGTGGGTCCCGCGCTCGCCGGCAGGGCCGCCGCCGAGTCCGTGTAGGCCGGACCCGACGGCCAGGCCTGCGGCACCGGCGAGTCGGGCCGGACATACTCGGGGATGAAGGAGCATCCGCCGAGCAGCAGCAGGGCCAGGGACGCCGGGGCGAGGCGCCGTTTCGTCATGGTCTTGTCCGTCATTTCCTCAGCCTCGTCAGTCGGCCTGGGCCGGTTCGGGTGTGCCCTGGCGCCCCTTGGGTGCCCAGCGGGCGACCAGCTTCAGCACCGCCACGAAGAACACCGGCACGAAGAAGATCGCCAGCACGGTGGCCGAGATCATGCCGCCCATCACGCCGACGCCGATGGCGTTCTGGCTGCCCGAGCCGGCGCCGGTGCTGATCGCGAGCGGCAGCACGCCCAGGATGAAGGCGAAGGACGTCATCAGGATCGGCCGAAGCCGCTGACGGCACGCCTCGATGGTCGCCTCCAGCAGGCCCATGCCCTCGTCGTGCATGTCCTTGGCGAACTCCACGATCAGGATCGCGTTCTTCGCCGACAGGCCGATGGTCGTCAGCAGGCCCACCTGGAAATAGACGTCGTTGGGCAGGCCCCGCAGGTGCGCCGCGATGACGGCGCCCAGGACGCCCAGCGGCACCACCAGGATGACCGAGGCCGGGATCGACCAGCTCTCGTACAGGGCGGCCAGGCACAGGAACACGACCAGGATCGAGATCGCGTACAGGGCCGGGGCCTGCGAGCCGGACAGGCGCTCCTCGTAGGACAGGCCCTGCCACTCGAAGCTGATGCCCTGGGGAAGCTGGCGCGCCAGGTCCTCCATGATCGCCATGGCCTCGCCGGAACTGACGCCCGGCGCCGCCTGGCCCTGGATGTTGATCGAGGAGACGCCGTTGAACCGTTCCAGCCGGGGCGAGCCGTAGTCCCAGTGGGTGGTCGAGAAGGTGGAGAACGGCACCATCTCGCCCTCGGCGTTCCGCATGTACCAGCGGTCCAGGTCGGACGGCAGCATCCGGTAGGGCGCGTCGGCCTGCAGATAGACACGCTTGACCCGGCCGTTCTCGATGAAGTCGTTGACGTAGCTGGAGCCCCAGGTCGCCGTCAGCGTCGTGTTGATGTCGGCCAGCGACAGGCCCAGCGCGCTCGCCTTCTCGCGGTCGATGTCGATCCGCAGCTGCGGATTGTCGTCCAGCCCGTTCGGCCGCACGCCGACCAGCGACGGGTTCTGCGCCGCGAGGCCGAGGAGCTGGCCGCGCGCCTGCATCAGCGCCTCGTGCCCCAGGCCGCCGCGGTCGACCAGCTGCATGTCGAAGCCGGTGGCGTTGCCCAGCTCGATGATGGCCGGCGGGGTGAAGGCGAAGATCATCGCGTCGCGGACCCGGGACAGCGAGGCCATGGCGCGCGCGGCGATGGCGCTGACGGCGCCCTCGTCGCTGCCGCGGACCTCCCAGTCCTTCAGGTTGGCGAAGGCGATGGCGGTGTTCTGGCCGCGTCCGCTGAAGCTGAAGCCGGCGACCGCGAAGATGCCGTTGACGTAGTCCTTCTCGTCCTCGAGGTAGTGGCGCTCGACCGCCTCGACGGTCTCCAGCGTCCGTTCCAGCGTGGCGCCGGGCGGCAGGGCCATCTGGGTCAGCAGGATGCCCTGGTCCTCGTTGGGCAGGAAGGCGGCGGGCAGGCGGACGAACAGGACGCCCAGGCCGGCGACGATCAGCAGATAGATCAGCAGGTACCGGCCGCGCCGGTGGATCATGTGGCCGACGCCGCGCTGGTACTTGGCGTTGCCGCGGTCGAAGGTGCGGTTGAACCAGCCGAAGAAGCCCTTGCGCGGCTGGCCGTGACCCTTGACCGGCTTCAGCATGGTGGCGCACAGCGCGGGCGTCAGGATCAGCGCCACCACCACCGACAGCGCCATGGCCGACACCACGGTCAGCGAGAACTGGCGGTAGATGGCCCCGGTCGATCCGCCGAAGAAGGCCATGGGCACGAACACGGCGGACAGGACCAGCGCTATGCCGATCAGCGCGCCGGTGATCTGGCCCATGCTCTTCCGGGTCGCCTCCTTGGGCGACAGGCCTTCCTCCGCCATCACGCGCTCGACGTTCTCGACCACGACGATGGCGTCGTCGACCAGCAGGCCGATCGCCAGCACCATGGCGAACATGGTCAGCGTGTTGATGGTGAATCCGGCCGCCGCCAGCACGCCGAAGGTCCCCAGCAGCACCACCGGCACCGCGATGGTCGGGATCAGCGTCGCCCGGAAGTTCTGGAGGAACAGGTACATGATGGCGAAGACGAGGACGATCGCCTCCAGCAGCGTATGCACCACGCCCTCGATCGACAGCTTGACGAACGGAGTCGTGTCATAGGGGTAGACGACCTCGACGCCGGCCGGGAAGAAGGGCTTCAGCTCCTCGATCCGTGCCCGCACCGCGGCGGCCGTGTCCAGCGCGTTGGCCCCGGTCGCCAGGCTGATGCCCATGCCGGCGGCGGGCTTGCCGTTGTAGCGCGCGACGGTGGTGAAGTTCTCGGCCCCGACCTCGACCCGGGCCACGTCGGACAGGCGGATCTGGGAGCCGTCGGTATTGACCCGGATCAGGATCCGGCTGAACTCCTCCGGCGTCTGGAGCCGGGTCTGGGCGATGATGGTGGCGTTCAGCTGCTGGCCGGGCACCGCCGGGGCGCCGCCGAGCTGGCCGGCCGACACCTCGGCGTTCTGCGCGGTGATGGCGCTCACCACGTCGGTCGTGGTCAGCCCGTAGCTGATCAGCTTGTTCGGGTCGAGCCAGATGCGCATGGCATGCTGGGCGCCGAACAGGGTCACGGTGCCGACGCCGGTGACCCGGCTGATCGGGTCCTGGACGCTGGAGGCGACGAAGTCGGCGATGTCGTCCTGGGGCATCGTGCCGTCGGACGACACGAACCCCATGACCATCAGGAAGGTGTTGTTGCCCTTGGTGACCTGGACGCCCTGCTGCTGCACTTCCTGCGGCAGGCGCGGCATGGCGAGCTGCAGCTTGTTCTGCACCTGCACCTGCGCGATGTCGGGGTCGGCCTCCGGGTTGAAGGTCAGGGTGATCTGGGCGGTGCCGGAGCTGTCGCTGTTGGACGAGATGTAGCGCAGATGGTCGAGACCGTTCATCTGCTGCTCGATGACCTGGGTCACCGTGCCTTCCAGCGTCTGGGCCGAGGCGCCCGGATACGTCGCGTTGATGCGGATCGAGGGCGGGGCGATCGAGGGGTACTGCTCGATCGGCAGCCCCAGGATGCTCAGGCCGCCCGCCAGCATGATCACGATCGCGATCACCCAGGCGAAGACCGGCCTGTCGATGAAGTATTTTGACATGATGGATCCGTGATCTGGGCTGCGCCGTTACCGAACTTCTTCGGCCTGGGCGACCGCGCCCGGCTGGCCGGCGTCGAGCGCCACCGCATTGACCTGGGCGCCGGGCGCCACCTTCTGGATGCCTTCGACGACGACCCGGTCGCCCGGTGCGACGCCCTGGGTGACCAGCCACTTGTCGCCGATCGCCCGCTCCGCGTTCACCGTCTTCTGGGCGGCCTTGCCGTCCGGGCCGACCGCCCAGACGAAGGCGCTGCCGTCGGGCCGGCGGACCACCGCCTGCTGCGGCACCATGAAGACGTCCTCGGCGGCGCCCCAGTTGACCTTGGCCCGGACGAACAGGCCCGGCAGGAGGTCCTGGTTCGGGTTCGGGAACACGGCGCGCAGCCGGACCGAGCCGGTCGACTCGTCGACGCTGACCTCCGAGAACTGGAGCTCGCCCTGGTGCGGGTAGGCGGCGTCGTTCGATCCGCCGACCAGCAGGGTGACCGGCGCCTTGCCCTCGACGCTCTGGATCGCGCCGCGGCTGACGGCCTGGCGCAGGCGGAACATCTCGGCGCTGGACTGGGTGACGTCCACGTAGATCGGGTCGAGCTGGGTGACCGTCGCCAGCTCCTGGGCCTGGTTGGCGGTGACCAGGGCGCCCTCGGTCACGGTCGAGCGGCCGATCCGGCCGGAGATCGGCGAGGCGACCTTCGTGTAGTCGAGGTTGATCTGCGCCGTCCGGATCGCCGCCTTGGCGGAAGCGACCTGGGCCTCGTTCTCCAGCAGGGTCGCGGCGATGTCGTCGTAGTCCTGCTGGCTGACGGCGCGCGACCTGACCAGGTCGCGGTAGCGGGCCGCCTTGGTCCGGGCCGACTTGGCCGCCGCCTCCGCGCGCTGGAGCTCGGCCTTGGCGGTGTCGAGCGACGCCTGGTAGGGCGCGGGGTCGATCTGGTAGAGCTGCTGCCCCGCCTTGACCTCGGCGCCTTCCTCGAACAGGCGCTTCAGGATGATCCCGTTGACCTGCGGCCTGACCTCGGCCAGCCGCGCCGCCGTGGTCCGTCCCGGCAGCTCCGTGGTGACATCGACCGACTGCGGCTGCAGCGTGACGACACCCACCTCCGCCGGTGGGCGGCCCTGGCCGCCCTGTTGGGCAACGGCGCCCGTGTCATCACACCCCGTCGCGAGAAAAAGCATCGCGACGGCAATCGAGGAGTTCCTGACTGACCAGAAATTCATCATCGCAGCCCCATGACCTGTCTGTTTTTCTTGAAAGAAGCGACCCGGCGGGCGGCAGGACGCACACCCGCATTGAACCGGACGGCTCTGTACTGTACGATACAGTATAGTGCGCAGGTGCAAAGAACAAGTCTGTCTGATCGGAGGATGCTGAATGGCAGGGGGCGACAGGGTGCATGGGGGACGGGGAACGGCGGTGCGCTCATGACGCTCGAGGGATGTTTCAAGATGTGCGGGCCGCGAGGGGATGCGCGGCGCCGCGCCATACTCGACGCCGCCTGGACCCTGTTCCTGGAGAAGGGGTTCGAGCGGACCACGCTGGCCGACATCATCGCCCTGTCGGGCGGGTCGCGATCGACCGTCTACGAGGCGTTCGGCGACAAGGACGGCCTGTTCGAGACCGTGATCACCCTGAAATGCGAGGAGTTCGTCGAGCGTTTCCGCAACATCCCGTTCAACGGCAGCGATCCCGAACGGGCCCTGACGGATTTCGGCATGAACTTCGTCCAGGGCATCCTGTCTCCGGACAGCCCGAAGATCATGCGCCTGATGATCGCCAACGCCGACCAGCTGCCCAGGGCGATCGACGCCTTCCTGAAGGGCGGCCCGGCCACCATCAAGGGCATCCTGTCCGATTACCTGCGGTCGGCCACCGCGCGCGGCGAGCTGAACGTCGCCGATCCCGACCGGGCAGCCGCCATCTTCATGGGGCTGCTGCATGGCGACCAGTACCTGAAGATGCTGCTGCACCCGTCCGAACTGGCGACGCCGGAGGAAATGGCCCGCCATGTCGCGGAAGCGGTCGGGATCTTCCTCGACGGCGTGCGCTGACACCCGTTCCGGGCGTTCATTCCGCCGGTTTCGCCAGGGTGAAGTGGAAGGTGCTGCCGCGGCCCGGTTCGGAGGTGACCCAGATCCTGCCGCCATGGTGCTCGACGATCTTGCGGCAGATCGCGAGGCCGATGCCGGTGCCGTCGTAGTCGCCGCGGCCGTGGAGCCGCTGGAACACCATGAAGATGCGGTCGAAATGCTCCGCCGCGATGCCCAGGCCGTTGTCGGTCACGCCGAAGCGCCAGCAGCCGGGCTCGTCGGCCCAGTCGATCGAGATTTCCGGCACCGTTCCGGGAGAGCAGTATTTGACCCCGTTGCCGATCAGATTCTGGAAGAGCCGCGTCAGCTCGTTGTCGTCGGCCGGCACCACGGGCAGGTCGGGCGGCACCCGGAGTATGGTGGCGCTCTCGGCGAGGGCCACCTGGAGATTGTGACGGGCGGCCGCGATGACATCGGCCACCGGGGTCGGCGCCATCGGTTTCGAGCGCCGGCCGACCCGTGAATAGTCCAGCAGGTCCAGGATCAGCCGGTCCATCCGCGTGGCGCCGTCGCGGGCGAAGCCGATGAAGTCGCGGGCATCGTCGTCCAGCCTGTCTTCGTAGCGGCGCTGGAGCAGCGACAGGTAGCTGGTGACCATGCGAAGCGGCTCGCGCAGGTCGTGGGAGGCGACATAGGCGAACTGCTCCAGCTCGGCGTTGGAGCGCCTCAGCTCCTCCGCCTGCCGGGCCATCCGGTCGCGGGCGTCGGCGATCTGCTGCTCGTGCCGGCTCCGGTCGGTGGTGTCGCTCATCACGCCGACCAGGCCGCCGACCGAGCCGTCGGACTGCCGGTAGAGCGCCTTGGAGAACAGGATGTCGTGGCGCGAGCCGTCGGCGAAGTCGATCTGGGTCTCGTAGACCTGGAACGGGTCTTCCAGGGCCGCCAGGCAGGTATCGGTGTTGTCGTCCAGACCGGCGGTGGCCGGCCCCATCAGGTCCGCCGCGCGCCGCCCGACCACCTCGTCCACCGTGCGGCCGTGGATCGCCGCGAAGGCCCGGTTGCAGCCGAGATAGACGCCGGCCGCATCCTTGTAATAGATCGGGCTGGGAATGGTGTCGAGCAGGGTGGAGAGGAACGCCACCTGGTCGCGCAGCGCTGCTTCCGCCCGCTTCCGCTCGGTGTCGTCGCGCGCCGCCGAGTCGATCGCCGCTTGCTGCAGGCGCAGCCGCTCCGCCATCTCCCGCCCGGCTTCGGCCAGCCGGTCCAGCCGGTGCAGGAGCGCGAGCACGATCGCCGCGGCGACGGCCGCCACGACGACGGTCGACGGCGGCAGTCCGGCCGCAGGCCCGGCGGCGAGGCCGGCCATGATGGCGAAGGCGGCGATGGCCGCGGCCGAGGCGGCATGCCGTTTCAGTGTTCCGCCGCTCAGGATGGACCCCGATGCCCTGTGGTGACTAGGTTGCGCCAGCTAGGCCGGATTGGTCTCCTTATTCAAATGACGATCTTCGGGGCGGACAATAAGTCGCGCCTCCAGGAGCATCATGCCCGGTATGGTAATCGTACGAACCGTTCACCATCGCCTCTATCCGCAGGCGGGGGCGGATGTTAGCGCAGGCCCGCGGCGCGGCGCACCGGGAGGAGCATCGGAATGGAAGGACGGTCGAAGCTTCCTGCGGTCCGTCTCGGGTGCGGCGTCCCGCCGGCCGGCTGGGCAGACCCGCGGATCCTTCCATGACGCGAACGCGCTGGGAAAGCCTCCTGCCGATCCTGGCCGCGGCGCTGGTCGTGCTGCTGGTCCTCGGCGGCGTGTTCCTGATCGACGCGGCGGAGGGGCGGCGCTACGCCGAGCAGACCACCGCCACGGTGACCGAACGCGCGGCGGCGATCCGCGCCCGGGTCGAACAGGCCCTCAACACCCGCCTGTTCCTGGTCCGGAGCCTGGTGGCGCTGGTCCGCAGCAATCCGGACCTGACCCAGGCCGAGTTCGAGGAGGCCGCCGCCGCCGCGGCGGAGGGCATCACCGGCGTGCGCAGCCTGGCGCTGGCGCGCAACGCGGTCGCGACGCACTTCTATCCCCTGGCCGGGAACGAGCAGGCGATCGGCCACGACCTGCTGGCCGATCCGAACCGGCGGGGCGCCATCATGGAGGTCCTCGGCAAGCGGCATTTCCTGATCCAGGGCCCGGTGCCCCTGCTGCAGGGCGGCGTCGCCGTGGTCGGGCGGCTGCCCGTGGTGCTGCCCGACAGCCCGACGGCCGCCATCCAGGCCACCCCGCGCGGCAAGGTCTGGGGGCTGGCGGTCATCATCATCGACGTGGAGATCATCCTGCGCGAGGCGGGAGCGGCGGGCGCCGGGGACGAGACGGTCGAGTTCGCCATGCGCGGCCGGGACGGCCTCGGCGCGTCGGGGGAGGTCTTCCTGGGTCGGCCCGGGCTGTTCGAGGAATCCCCGGTGCTGACCGACATCGTCCTGCCCAACGGGACTTGGCAGCTCGGCGCGCTGCCGCGCGACGGCTGGTCCAGCCGGTCCCCCTACGGCGCCAGCCTGCGCCTGGTCGGCGGATTGCTGGCCGCGGCCTGCGGGTTCGCGGCGTGGCGGCTGGTGCGCGATCCCATCAACCTCCGCCGCGAAGTGGCCGCCGCGCGGGAGACCGTGCTGGTCAGCGAGTGCCGGCAGTCGATGTTGGTGGACAGCGTCGAGGACTACGCCATCTACATGCTCGGCCCCGACGGGACGGTCGCGAGCTGGAGCAACGGCGCCCGCCGCATCGTGGGTTACGGCGCGGAGGAAGTCATCGGCCGGCCCTACGGCATGTTCTTCCTGCCCGACGCGGTCCGGGCCGGCGTCCCCGAGGTCGAGCTGGCGGTCGCGCGCGAGAAGGGCCGGCATTCGACCGAGCGCTGGCACCTGCGCCGGGACGGCTCGCGCTTTCCCTGCGTCACCACCGTCGCGGGCATCCGGGAGGGCGGCCGGAAGGAGTCGGGGGACGGCGGCGAGGATCGTCTGCTGGGTTTCTCCGTCGTCACCCACGACCTGACCCAGCGGATCGAGATCGAGAACAATCTTCGGGAGAGCAACCGGCGCTTCCAGGATATCGTCGGCATGGCCGGGGAGTTCATCTGGGAAAGCGATGTCGCCGGCCGCTACACCTTCGTCAGCGACCGGGTCCAGGACGTGCTGGGGCACAGCCCGGCGGAACTCCTGCATTGCGCCATGGTCGACACGATGGCGCCGGAGGACGGCGCCCGCATGACGGCCGTGCTGCGCAACCACGCCGCCACGGCGCGCCCGTTCCGCCACGAGGAATTCCGCTGCATCGGCAAGGATGGCGGGACCGTGTGGCTGTGGGGAAGCGGCATCCCGATCCTGCATGCCGACGGCCATGTCGTCGGGTTCCGGGGCGTGGCGCAGGATATATCCGACCAGAAGATCATCGAGCACCGGCTGCGCCGGACGGTCGAGAAGCTGGAGCGCTCCAACGTCGAACTGGCCCGCTTCGCCGAGGTGGCGGCCCACGACCTTCAGGAGCCGCTACGGATCATGGTCAGCTACGCCAACCTGCTGGTCCGCCGCTATGCCGGGCGCCTCGACAAGGATGCCGACGATTTCCTGGGGTTCATCGTCGAGAGCAGCGTGCGCATGAAGTGCCTGATCCAGGACCTGCTGCGCTACTCCCTGATCGAGCGGAGCGATCCCCCGGCGTCGCTGGCGGACACCGGCGCCTGCCTCCGGGAAGCGGTGGAGGGGGTGAAGGAACTCGTCCATGCGATCGGCGCCGCCGTGGAACTGCCGGACCGCGCCCCCCACCTGCCGGGAGATGCCCGCGAGATCACGGAGGTCTTCCGGAACCTGCTGGCGAACGCGATCGAGTACCGGGCGCCCGACCGGGACCTGAGGATATCCATCGGCGTCAGGCCGGTCGGTTCCGCGTGGGAGTTCTCGGTCTCGGACAACGGCATCGGGATCGAGGCCCGGTATTTCGACCGGATCTTCGTGGTGTTCGAGCGCCTGCATTCCCAGCGGGTCCATCCCGGCACCGGCATCGGGCTGGCGATCTGCCGGAAGATCGTGGAGCGCCATGGCGGCACCATCTCCGTGTCGTCGGTGCCCGGCTCCGGCTCGGTCTTCTCCTTCACCCTTCCGGCGGCTGCGGCGGATGACCACGCTCCGCGCGCCGAGCTTGTCGCGGAACCGGCGGAGTCATAAGCATTCCCTTTGCTCACCGACGGATCGGGGCTTCAGCGTGCATCAGCTCTCCCATGGCCTGAACATCCTTCTCGCCGAGGACAACCCGGCGGACGCGCGCCTGGTCGAGGAGGTCATGAAGGAGGGCAGGTTCCTCGCGAAGCTGCACCATGTGGAGGACGGGGTCGAGGCCATGGCGTTCCTGCGCCGGCAGCCCCCTTACGAGGCCGCGCCGCGCCCGGACCTGCTGCTGCTCGACCTCAACATGCCGAGGAAGGACGGCTGGGAAGTGCTGGAGGACATCCGCGCCGATCCCGGCCTCACCGATCTGCCGGTCATCATCCTGACCACCTCGGACGTCCATTCCGACGTCCAGCGCGCCTACAGCCGGCACGCCAACTGCTTCCTGACCAAGCCGGTGGAGCTTGAGGACTTCATCAGGATGATCACCCTGCTGAAGGACTTCTGGCTGACCGCCGTCCGGCTGCCGTCCGGCTGATCCCGTCGCGACGCGGAATGCCTGACATGCTCCCCATCCAGGTCCTGCTGGTCGAGGACAACCCCGGCGACGCCCGCCTCGTCCGCGAACTGCTCGGCGAGGAGGAGGGCCGCTTCGTCGTCGACCATGTCGGTTCCCTGGGAGCCGCGTGCGAGCGGCTTTCGGCCGGCACCAGCGACGTGGTCCTGCTCGACCTGTCGCTGCCCGACAGCCAGGGCTTCGGCACGATCAGCAGCATCCGCGCCCGGGCGTCGCACCTGCCGCTGATCGTCCTGACCGGCTTCGACGATGCCGACTTCGCGGTCGAGGCGGTCAAGGCCGGCGCGCAGGACTTCCTGGTCAAGGGGCAGTTCGAAGGCGGGACCATCCGGCGGGCGATCCGCTACGCCATCACCCGCCGGTCCCTGGAGGAGCGGGTCCGCCTGTCCGAGGAGCGCCTGAAGGGAATCATCGAACTGGCCCATGACGGCATCGTGGTGATCGACGAGAGCAATCGCATCTCGCTGTTCAACCCGGCGGCCGAGCGCCTGTTCGGCTACCGGGCGGACGAGGTCCTGGGCCGGCCGCTCGACCTGCTGCTGCCGGAACGGGCGCGTCAGGCCCACCGGCACCATGTCGACCAGTTAGCCGGCACCGGCCGGGGCTCCAGCGGCATGACCGAGCGTCCGGCGGTGACGGGGCTGCGCCGCGACGGCACCGAGTTCGCCGCGGAGGTCTCGATCTCGCACTTCGCCTCGCCGGGAGGGCGGCTTTTCACCGCGGTGGTGCGGGACACGACGGAGCGCCGCCGGGCGGAGGAGGAGCTGATCCGGCTCGCCACCACCGACGCGCTGACCGGCGCCGCCAACCGGCGGCATTTCATGGAGCGGGCGGAACTCGAACTCGCCCGGCTGCGGCGCTACGGCGGCCCGGTGTCGCTGGTCATGCTCGACGTCGACCATTTCAAGCGGGTGAACGACTCCCATGGCCATGCCGCGGGCGACGCGGCGCTGATCCTGCTGGTCAGGAGCTGCCGCTGCATGCTGCGCGACACCGACCTGGTGGGCCGCGTCGGCGGGGAGGAGTTCGCGCTGCTGCTGGTGGGGACCACGGACCAGGAAGCCCTGCGGGTCGCGGAGCGGGTCCGCCGAAACCTGGCCGACCTGGAGGTCGCCGCCGATGACGGCACCGCATTCGGCATCACCGTCAGCATGGGCGTGGCCGGCTGCCGGTTCGAGGACGCGAGCATCGAGCAGGCCCTGGGGCGGGCCGACCGCGCCCTGTACCAGGCAAAAGCGACAGGGCGCGACCGGACCGTGGTCGCGCCCTGAGGGACGATCGGATTCACGTTTCGTAGGTGGGCCCTGGCTCGCAGGGCCAGCGCCGACAGCACGCAGGAATGATGGTGACCGCCGTCGGCGTTCGCCCTGACGGGCGAAGGCCGACCTGCGGTTCCAGGTGGCCGCCGCCAGACCGCCGGCTCACTTCCAGCCGGCGCGGTCCATGATCTTGAGGGCTTCCTCGTTGTTCTTGCCGAACACGGAGGCGTTCAGCTCGTCCTCCTTGAAGGAGCCCCAGGAGGCGATGACCGGCGACTGCTCCGCCTGCTTCAGGACCGGATACTCGTAGTTGCCTTCGGCGAAGATCTTCTGCGCCTGCGGGCTGACGAGGTATTCCAGGAACTTGACGGCGTTCTCGCGGTTCGGGGCGTTCTTCAGGACGCCGGCGCCGCTGATGTTGACGTGGGTGCCGCGGTCGTTCTGGTTGGGGAAGAAGACGCCGACCTTCTCCGCGATGGCCTTGTCCTCGGGCTTGCCCGACCCGGCGATGCGGCCGAAGTAATAGGTGTTGCTGACCGCGATGTCGCCCTCGCCGGCGGCGACCGCCTTGATCTGGTCGCTGTCGCCGCCCTGGGGCGGGCGGGCGAGGTTGGCGACGATGCCGCGGGCCCACTCTTCCGTCTTCTTCTCGCCGTGGGCGGCCAGCATGGAGCCGGCCAGCGACTGGTTGTAGACGTTGGTCGAGGAGCGGATCAGCAGGCGGCCCTTCCATTTCGGGTCGGCCAGGTCCTCGTAGGTCGACAGGTCGGCCGGCTTGACCGCCGCCTTGTTGTAGATGATGACGCGCGCCCGCTTGGTCAGGCCGAACCACAGGCCGGACGGCTCGCGCAGATGGGCCGGGACGGCCTGCTCCAGCACCTGGGACTTGGTCGGCTGCAGGATGTCGGCGTTCTGGGCGCGCCACAGGCGGCCGGCATCGACGGTGATCAGGATGTCGGCCGGGCTGTTGCCGGACTCGGTCCGGATGCGCTCGATCAGCTCGTCATCCTTGCCTTCGATGATGTTGACCTTGATGCCGGTCTGCTGGGTGAAGTTCGTATAGAGCGCCTTGTCGGTGTCATAGTGGCGCGACGAATAGACGTTGACCTCGGCAGCCTGGGCGGCGAAGGCCGTGCCCAGCAGGACGGCGCCGAAAGTGGCGGCAAGGGTGCCGCGAGTGAAGAAGTTCATGGGTTTCCCTCGACAGACCGGCGTGAATGAGATGCGTTCGCAACGCTCGGCACCTTGTTCGGACACGCCGCGCCTGTCAAGCGAGTTTGAGAAGCATTTGCAGATTACCGGGCGCGGCGGCTGGCCGCGCCCCCTCCGCGCCGGCTCCCGGCGGTTTGGCCGGCCCTGGTGTCCTCGTCGAACAGCTCGGCCAGCTTCTCCATCATGGTGCCGCCCAGTTGTTCCGCATCGACGATGGTCACCGCGCGCCGGTAATAGCGGGTGACGTCGTGGCCGATGCCGATCGCCACCAGCTCGACCGGCGAGCGGGTCTCGATCGTGTCGATGACCTGCCGGAGGTGCCGCTCCAGGTAGTTGCCGGAATTCACCGACAGCGTCGAGTCATCGACCGGCGCGCCGTCGGAGATCACCATCAGGATGCGCCGCTGCTCCGGCCGGGCCATCAGCCGGTTGTGCGCCCACAGCAGCGCCTCGCCGTCGATGTTCTCCTTCAGGATGCCTTCCCGCAGCATCAGGCCCAGGTTCTTGCGGGCGCGGCGCCACGGCGCGTCGGCGTTCTTGTAGACGATGTGCCGCAGGTCGTTGAGCCGGCCGGGATTGGCCGGCTTGCCCCGGCCGATCCACCGCTCGCGCGCCTGCCCGCCCTTCCAGGCCCGGGTGGTGAAGCCCAGGATCTCGACCTTGACCGCGCATCGCTCCAGGGTGCGCGCCAGGATGTCGGCGCTCATCGCGGCGATGGTGATCGGCCGGCCGCGCATCGATCCCGAATTGTCGATCAGCAGGCCGACCACGGTGTCGCGGAAATCCGTCTCCTTCTCCCGCTTGAACGACAGGGGCAGCACCGGGTTGACCACCACGCGGCTGAGCCTGGCCGCGTCCAGCAGGCCGTCGTCCAGGTCGAACTCCCAGGCGCGGGTCTGCTTCGCCAGCAGCCGGCGCTGGAGCCGGTTGGCCAGCCGGGAGATCACGCCCTGGAGGTGCTGGAGCTGCTGGTCGAGCAGGGCCCGCAGCCGGGTCAGCTCGTCCGGGTCGCACAGGTCGTCGGCCTCGACCACCTCATCGAACTCCGTCGTGAACGCCTTGTAGGCGTCGGGATCGGCCTCGTTGCGGCGGCTGTGGTCGGGGCGCCAGGGCTGCCCGGGCGAACCCGGCTCCTCCGACCCGCTGCCCTCGGCCATCTCGCCGTCCATCTGGTCGGCGCCCTCCGCCCCGTCGTCCTGGTCGACCTCGCGGGTGTCGGGCTGGGTCATGGTCTCGGTCTGGCTGGTCGAATCCTCGCCGCCGCGGGACTGGCCGTCGTTCGGCTCGTTCTCGTCCGGCTCGCCCTCCTGCTGCTCCTCGTCGTCCTCCTCGGTCGTCTCCGGCTCGCCGCCGACTTCCATGTCCAGGTGGGACAGCAGCTTGCGGACCTCGCGGGCGTAGCGGTCCTGGTCGTCCAGAAGCGCCGCCAACTCGTTCATGTCCTTGCCGATCCGCTCCTCCACCCAGGGGCGCCACAGGTCCACCGCGAAGCGGGCGGTGGCGGGCGGCGGCGCGCCTGTCAGCGCCTCGCGGGCCAGCAGGCGCATCACCTCCGACAGCGGGGCCTGGTCGCGCTCGGTCACCCGCTCGAAGCCCTGGCGGCGGTACCGCTCGTCCAGCGCCGCCCCCAGGTTGGACGCGACGCCCGGCATGGCCCGGGCGCCCAGGGCTTCGCAGCGGGCCTGCTCCAGCGCCTCGAACGCCGCCCGGGCGGTGTCGCCGGTGGGCATGCGCTGGGTGTGGATGCCGCTGTCGTGGTGGCGAAGCCGCAGGGCCACCGCGTCGGCCGCTCCGCGCAGGGTGGCGACGTCCCGGGGATTGAGGTCGCGCGCCGGCATCGGCACCCGGACCCGCGCCCCGGCCACGCCCGGCGGCTCGCCGCTGAAGCCGATCTGGAGATCGTTGCGCTCCGCGATGGCCCGGATCGTGGCCGACGTGGCGCGCTTGAAGATCTCGACGGGGTTTTCTTTGTCGGACATGTCTATCTTCGGCTCTGCTGTTTCGCGCGGGTCGGGGCGCCCCTCACCCGACCCTCGGATCGGTGCCCCCGTCTTCCTTACGCCAGGTTGGCGCGAACCCCGGTCTCCGGAAGCTCGGTGCCGAAGCAGCGCTGGTAGTACTCGGCCACGGTCGACCGCTCCACCTCGTCGCACTTGTTCAGGAAGGTGATCCGGAACGCGAACGGGATGTCGTTGAAGATCTTGGCGTTCTCGGCCCAGGTGATGACCGTGCGGGGCGACATGACGGTCGAGATGTCGCCCGACATGAACCCTGCGCGCGTCAGGTCGGCGAGTTGGACCATGGCCGAGATCTGCTGGCGTCCCTTCTCGTCGTCATAGCCCTGGACCTTGGCCGCGACGATCTTCACCTCGTCGTCGTGCGGCAGGTAGTTGAGCGTGGCGACGATGTTCCAGCGGTCCATCTGGCCCTGGTTGATCTGCTGGGTGCCGTGGTACAGGCCGGTGGTGTCGCCCAGGCCCACGGTGTTGGCGGTCGCGAACAGGCGGAACGCCGGGTGCGGGCGGATGACGCGGTTCTGGTCGAGCAGGGTCAGCTTGCCTTCGACCTCCAGCACGCGCTGGATCACGAACATGACGTCGGGGCGGCCGGCGTCGTACTCGTCGAACACGATCGCGCACGGGTGCTGGAGCGCCCAGGGCAGGATGCCCTCGCGGTACTCGGTCACCTGCATGCCGTCGCGCAGCACGATGGCGTCCTTGCCGATCAGGTCGATGCGGCTGATGTGGCTGTCCAGGTTGATCCGGATGCAGGGCCAGTTGAGGCGGGCGGCGACCTGCTCGATATGGGTCGACTTGCCGGTGCCGTGGTAGCCCTGGACCATGACCCGCCTGTTGTAGGCGAAGCCGGCCAGGATCGCGAGCGTGGTGTCGTGGTCGAACCGGTAGGTGTCGTCCACGTCGGGCACGTGCTCGGAATTGGCGCTGAAGGCGGGAACCTGGAGATCGCTGTCGATCCCGAAAGTCTGCCGGACGGAGACCTTGATGTCCGGGAGCGAGCCGGTCAGCGCTGATTGTTGTGTCGTTTCGGAGGCCATAGTGTCTGTCGCTTCATTCATCGGTTGGGTGGACGGCTCGGGCGCCGGTTCTATCGTGCGGAGGATCCCCCTTGCCGAGGATCCGGGGGAAGCCGTCTCAGGCCCCGTAGCTGGTTTTCAGTACCGAGTAGGCCCGGTTTATCCGTTTTAACGTCTCCTCCGCGGTCTTGTCGCCACCATTGATGTCGGGATGGTGGATCTTGGCGAGTTCCCGGTATCTGGCCTTGATCCGCGCGAAGTCCACCGGCGGCTCCAGGTCGAGTTCGGCAAGCGCCTCCTCCTCCGGGGTTCGCATCCGGTTGGCGGCGCCGTCGGCACGGCCGTTGCGGCCGCGCTCGCCGGTTCCGTCGCCGGCGTCGCGGAAGCCGTACTGGCGCATCGCCTCCTCGTGCATCGCCCGCTCGCGGGTGCGCCAGAACCCCATGGGCCAGGTCGGCCGCTGCCACGTCACGTCGCTGCGGACATGCCGCTCGATCTCGCGCTCCGACATGCCGGCGTAATAGTCCCACGCCTTGTTGTACTCGCGCACGTGCTCCAGGCAGAACCAGAAATATTCGTTCAGGCGCTCGCGTCCTTTGGGCGCCCTGTACTCGCCCGTGGCCGAGCATGTGGGCATGTCGCAGCAGCGGGTCGCCGGCGGCGCCTCCTCGGAAAAACGGGTCGAGTATTGGACACGGTTCTTGTGCATCGGAAAAGTATGGTCAGAGGTTGAAGCGCTGGCAAGCATCCCCGCTCGCAGCGCGGCTATCGGTTGCTGGACGGCCTGCGGTCGGCGAAGGCCAGCCAGGCCAGCCCCCCGAGGATCAGCACCAGTCCCGTCAGGTTGGTCAAGGTCACCGGTTCCCCCAGCATCGCGGCCGAGGCGATGACGCCCGCGACCGGTACGCCGAGCGTGCCCAGCGAGGTTGTGATGGCGGGCAGGGCACGGTTGACCGTGACCACCGCCCAGAAGCAGAACGCCGTGGCGATCGGCGCATTGTAGAACAGGACCGCGGCCAGCTGCGCGGTCCAATCGATGGGTTTGCCGGCATCCAGGAGGACGGCGAACGGCAGCAGGGCCACCGCCGCGACCGTGAACTGCCAGGGCGCGAGTTGAAGGGGCGACGCGTGCCAGGTATGGCCGCGCACCTGTATGATCTGGGCTGCCCAGGCCAGCGCCGCAAGCATCAGCAGGCCGTTGCCGATCAGGACGTCGCGGTCGGTCCAGTCGAACGCCGCCGGGTTGAACATCACCGCCACGCCCGCCATGCCGAGCAGGAAACCGACCAGGCGCCGGCCGCCCAGCCGCTCGCCCAGGAACAGCGCGGCGCCCGGCACGACCCACAGGGCCGTCGTGTAGGCCAGGATCGACGACCGGCCGGCCGGCACGAACTGGAGCGCCACCGTCACCAGCGCCAGGAACGCCCCCATCTGGAGCAGCCCGACCGACAGCACGATCGGCAGGTCGTGGCGGTCGGGCAGGCGGATGCCGCCGCGCACCGCCAGCACTCCGAACATGCAGAGCGCGCCCAGCACCATCCGGATCACGGCGAAGGTCATGGGCGGGATGTCGGCCAGGCCGAGCTTCATCACCGGCCAGTTGATTCCCCAGAGCAGGATGACGGTCGCGAGCAGCAGGTAGGCGCTTCGGGCCGAGACGGTGGCGCTCGCCCCGGTCCCGGCCGTGCCGGACGGGGAACCCGGGGAGGAAAGGGCGGACCGGGTGGAACCGGGATCGGACAATCAGGGGCTTCCTTGACAGCGGGAAGGGGACGATAGCACTTTTCAAGCGACGGCGATGCTGCATCCGCCGCACGTCGGACCACGCACCTCAACAGCCCCATCGGCAAGGCGGTTTCAAGATGACCAGCACGGCGACCCAGTCCGGGGACTACGCGACCCGCATGCGTACCAAGCTGACCGAGGCTTTCCGCCCGAGTCGGCTGGAAATCGTCGACGACTCCCACCGCCACGCCGGCCATGCCGGTGCGGACCCCCTGGGCGAAACCCATTTCAACGTTCTGATCGTGTCGGACGCCTTCGACGGGAAGTCCCGGGTCGCCCGCCAGCGCCTGGTCTACGAGGCCGTCGCGGACGAGCTGCGGGAGCGGGTCCACGCCCTGAGCCTCAGGACGCTGACGCCCGCGGAGGATGCCTGATCCGCCAAGGTGAAGCCCCCTGGATGCAGACAGCGGAAGACTGCATACAGGAGCAACCAGAGCGATAGCAGTAATGAAGAAATATCTTCCAAAGGGAATATGACATTGGTTGAAATTACCTCGAAAGTGCGTACAGTCACACCTGCGCAACCATTCGGCTGATATGGGTTTTCGAGGACCCCTGTCGATCGGACGGCGGCGCACTCCGTAGGATCGATTGAGAGGGATTCACCGAATGCATTCTGATCAGGCGCTAGCCGCCCCGGCGCCAGAGGTCGCCTCCGAACCGGCGGGCGCTCGCGACAACCAGCCCGCCGAATTCGCAACGGATGGCGAGGGACCCGGCGCATCGCGCCTGGAGGCGGCCATGAAGCCGAGCACGCTGGTCAGCCGCAACGTCACCGTCGCGGGGCACCGGACCAGTTGCCGGCTCGAACCCTTCATGTGGGACGCCCTGTACGACATATGCCGGCGCGAGCGCATCACCATCCATGTCCTGTGCACCCAGATCAACGAGCGGAAGGAGCCGGCCACGTCCCTGACCGCCGCGATCCGGGTCTTCGCGCTGGCCTATTTCCGGGCGGCCGCCACCGAGGAGGGGCATGCCCGGGCCTCCCACGGGCAAGGCGAACCGTTCCACCAGACGCCGTTCGAGACGCCGGACGCCGCCGAGTGATCGCCGGGGTTCAGTCGTTGCCGGTATAGTATTCCGGCCATTGTTTCCGGGTGACCTCGCCGTCGCTCCGGAAGGCGTGGCAGGTGTCGAGCAGCAGCGGCGGGCGTTTGCGCGCGGCGGGAGCGGACGGCGAGTCGCCGTCCATCGACCCGCCCCGCGCCCGTTCGCGCGCCAGCACGGGGAAGATCGTCTGGAACGCCGTCGTGGCGACCGGCCCCAGCAGTTCCACCAGATGGGTGCAGCCCTCGACGCCGCCCAGCAGTTCCTTGACCTTCTGGGTCCACCCGGATCGGATCCGCAATCCGACCAGCCGCTGGAAGTTCGGCGTGATCGCCGGGCACACCCCATAGGGGCTCTTGTCGGTCACCGCCTCGACCGCCTTCACCTCGAACCGGTCGTCCACCGTCAGCCGGATCCACATGTCATGGATGGGATCGCCCGGCTCGATCGGGCCGCGGAAGTCGTTCTCGAACGGGTAGGTCTTGACGTCGGTGATATGGCCCTCGATGTCCCACAGCCCGTCGGTCCGGCGGAATCCCTGGCAGGTCACCCGGCGGGTATGGATATGCTCGCGCGGGGCGGGTGCTGAAAGCGGCATCTGGACCTGTGCTTTATGTTACGTATACGTAAACCTGTACCCGAATATCGGCCGCGCGCCGCGGGGGGTCAAGCGCGGCGCGGGAATGCCTGCGATGCCCCCTCATGCACCTCCTCACGCGGCGGCCATCAGGATCAGCGGCAAGGCAGCCAGCGCCAGCAGGGTGGAGATCAGGATCATGCCGGCGACCTCGTCGGCCGGGCCGTTGTAGCGGACGGCGAACAGATAGCTGAAAACGGCGACCGGCATCGCGCACTGGATCACCAGCGCCCCCGCCGGCAGCGGGTCCAGGCCCAGCGCCTTCGACACCGCCAGGCCGGCTGCCAGCCCCAGCCCGACGCGGAGGCAGGACAGCGCCGCCGGCCGGCCCAGCCGGTACAGCTTCAGCTTCCCCAGCGACCCGCCCAGCAGCAGGAGCATCAGGGGCACCGTCAACCCGCCGAGCAGGCCCGTGACGTCCAGCACCCATCGGGGCAGCGGCGTGCCGGTGCCGATCAGCACCAGCGCCACCGCCAGCGAATAGAGCGGCGGCGAGACGAGCACGGTGCGCCACGACATCTGGCCGGAGGCGAGCCCGACGCCCACCGTGAAATGGCTGATCTGGACCAGGGTGGAGAAGGCGATGGCGTAGGGCATCGCCGGCTCGCCCAGGGCGAAGAAGACGATCGGCGATCCCAGGTTGCCGGTGTTGGGATGGATGATCGAGGGCAGGTAGGGCCGCACCGGCAGCCGCGCCAGCTTCAGCACCGCGGCCCCGGCGGCGGCGCAGAGCGCCAGCGCCAGCCCGCCGGCGAGCAGCGTCTCCAGCAGCACGTCGAGCCGCACCTCGGTCTTCGACAGGGAGGTCAGCAGCAGGCTGGGCACCCCCAGATATGCCACCAGGGCCGAAACCGACTTCTCGTCGAACGGTTGGCCCAGGCGCTGCCATAGCCAACCCAGCCCGGCGCACGCGAAGATCGGCCAGACCACATGGATGAACTGAAGGATCATGGAGGCTCTATACCGCGCGGGTGCCGCAGGGGAAACGGCAGACGTGCGTTGACTTTCGCACCGCACCCGTTAGCTTACGTCCACATGCTGAAGACCTCTCGCGGGAGAGATCGCCGGGCCGTTCGTCCCGGTGGCGCCGAAGGAGCAACCGCCCCCGGAAACTCTCAGGCAAAAGGACCGCAGAGGGAAGCACTCTGGAAAGCAGGATGCCGGTCGGACGATCCGACTCGGGCAAGCCTCACCGAAGGAGTAAGCTGGTCCTGCCGAAGGGTGTGCCGGTGAATCTCTCAGGTCCGCGACAGAGGGGGCCGTGACCGCGCCGTTCGCGCGGAATGGGACCCTGTCGGAGGAAATGTTCCTTGAGTGATTCAACTGGCGGTGACGCCCCCCTGCTCACGACGCCGCTCCACGCCCTGCATGTGGAACTGGGCGCCAAGATGGTGCCCTTCGCCGGCTACGACATGCCGGTCCAGTACCCCCTGGGCATCCTCAAGGAACATCTCCATACCCGGTCGGCCGCCGGGCTGTTCGACGTCTCGCACATGGGCCAGGTCCGCCTGATCGGCGAGGGCGCCGCGGCGGCGCTGGAGACCCTGGTTCCCGGCGACGTCCAGGCGCTGGGACAGGGGCGGATGCGCTACAGCCTGTTCACCAACGAGCAGGGCGGCATCCTGGACGACCTGATGATCACCAACATGGGCGACCACCTGTTCCTGGTCGTCAACGCCTCCTGCAAGGAGGCCGACATCGCCCATCTGCGCCGGCACATCGGCGACCGGATCGCTGTCGAGTACCTGGGTGAGCGCGCGCTGCTGGCGCTGCAGGGACCGCAGGCCGCCGAGGTGCTGGCCCGGTTCGTGCCCGAGGCCGCGACCATGAAGTTCATGAGCGCGATCGAGGCCGACTTCCGCGGCGTCGCCGTGCTGATCACCCGCTCCGGCTACACCGGGGAGGACGGCTACGAGATCTCCGTCCCCGACGTGCTGGCCGACACCGTCGCCCGCCTGCTGCTGGCCGAAGCCGAGGTCGAGGCGATCGGGCTGGGAGCGCGCGACTCTCTCCGGCTGGAGGCGGGGCTATGCCTCTACGGCCACGACATCGACACCACGACCACCCCGGTCGAGGCCGGCCTGAACTGGGTGATCGGCAAGCGCCGCCGCGCCGAGGGCGGCTTTCCCGGCGCTGATGTGATCCTGGGCCAGCTCGCCGACGGCACCGCGCGCCGCCGCGTCGGCATCCGCCCGGACGGCCGGGCGCCCGCCCGCGAGCATACCCAGGTCACCGACGCCTCGGGCGCCCCGATCGGCGAGGTGACCAGCGGCGGCTTCGGCCCCAGCGTCAACGGCCCGGTCGCGATGGGCTATGTCGCGACGTCGGCCGCGGCGCCGGGCACGCCGGTCAACCTGATGGTCCGGGGCAAGGCGATTCCGGCCAGGGTCGCCGAGATGCCCTTCGTCGCCCAGCGTTATTACCGGGGATAAGCGTTTCTCCGGCCGTCCTACTTCCTCAGGCTTTCAATTCCGGGATATCCGCCATGAGCACCATCAAGTTCACCAAGGACCACGAGTGGATCCGCGTCGAAGGCGACGTCGCCACCGTCGGGATCTCCGACTACGCCCAGCAGCAGCTGGGCGACGTGGTCTTCGTCGAACTGCCCGAGATCGGCCGCAACGTCGTCGCCGGCAAGGAAGCCGCCGTGGTCGAGTCGGTCAAGGCCGCCAGCGAGGTCTACGCGCCGGTCGCCGGCGACGTGGTCGAGGTCAACGAGGCGCTGGCGGACGACCCTGCCCTGGTCAACCGCGATCCCATGGGCGAGGGCTGGTTCGTCAAGCTGCGCATCGAGAACCAGTCCGACCTGGACGACCTGATGGACGAAGCGGCCTACAAGGAATACTGCGAGGGCCTGCACTGATGCGCTACCTGCCCCTGACCGAGGCCGACCGCCGGTCGATGCTCGCCACCATCGGCGTGCCCTCGGTCGACAGCCTGTTCCGCGACGTGCCGGAGTCGGCCCGGCTGGCGGCGCCGATCGACGGCCTCGCCCCCCATGCCGGGGAGATGGAGGTCGAGCGGACGATCGCCGCCATGGCGGCCAAGAACGTGGCCGCCGGCAGCGTGCCGAGCTTCCTCGGCGCCGGAGCCTATCGCCACCACGTGCCGGCGGCGGTCGATCACCTGATCCAGCGCGGCGAGTTCCTGACCTCCTACACGCCTTACCAGCCGGAGGTCACCCAGGGCACGCTCCAGTACCTGTTCGAGTTCCAGACCCAGGTGGCCCTGATCACCGGCATGGACGTGGCGAACGCCTCGCTCTATGACGGCGCCACCTCCTGCGCCGAGGCGGTCATGATGGCGAACCGGGTGACCCGGCGGAGCCGCGCCGTGCTGTCCGGCGGCCTTCACCCGCATTACCGCGACGTGACGGCGACCAATGCCCGCTTCCACGGGTTCGAGGTGCTGACGGCCCCCGCCGACCCGGACGGGAAGGAGGACTTGGCGGCCCTGGTCGACGACAAGACCTCCTGCGTCGTCGTGCAGAACCCGGGCTTCTTCGGGCAGGTGCGCGACCTGACCGACCTGGCCGCCGCCGTCCACGCCAAGGGCGCGCTGCTGATCGTCGCGGTCGCGGAGGTGGTCTCGCTCGGGCTGCTGACGCCGCCGGGCGAGATGGGCGCCGACATCGTGGTGGCCGAGGGGCAGTCGATCGGCAACGCGCTGAACTTCGGCGGCCCCTATGTCGGCCTGTTCGCGACTCGCGACAAATATGTCCGCCACATGCCCGGCCGCCTGACCGGCCAGACCGTGGATGCCGAGGGGCGGCGTGGCTGGGTGCTGACGCTGTCCACCCGCGAGCAGCATATCCGCCGCGAGAAGGCGACCAGCAACATCTGCACCAACAGCGGGCTGTGCGCTCTGGCCTTCACGATCCACATGAGCCTGCTGGGCGAGGAAGGTTTCACGCGCCTGGCCCGGCTGAACCACGCCAAGGCGGTGCAACTCGCCGACCGGCTGGACGCGCTGAAGGGCGTCGAGGTCGTCAGCGACAGCTTCTTCAACGAGTTCACCATCCGCCTGAAGAAGCCCGCCGCGAAGGTGGTCAACAAGCTGGCCAAGGCCGGCATCCTGGGCGGCGTCCCGGTCTCCCGCCTCTATCCCGGCGACGAGGCCCTGGCCGAGCTGCTGCTGGTGGCCGCGACCGAGACCAACACCGACGCCGACATGGATGCCCTGGCCTCCGGCCTGAAGGAAGCACTGTCATGAATACCCAGGGACGCAAGACCCATATCGACGCGCTGGGCGTCGAGGGCGGCGGGGCCGCTTCCGCCGCGGCCGGCACGATCAGCGGCAACCGCGCCCTGATGCTGGAAGAACCCCTGATCTTCGAACAGGACAGCCCCGGCACCACCGGCGTGGACCTGCCGGAGCCGCCCGCCGTCAAGAGCCGCTTAGGCCAAGTGCGGGAGCGCGGGCGGATCGGCCTGCCCGGCCTCAGCGAGCCCGAGGTGATCCGCCACTATACCCGGCTGTCCCAGAAGAACTACGCGATCGACAGCGGGCTCTATCCGCTCGGCTCGTGCACCATGAAGCACAACCCGCGCCTGAACGAGAAGCTGGCCCGCCTGCCGGGCTTCAGCGACATCCACCCGCTCCAGCCGGAGCGGACGGTGCAGGGCGCGCTGGAGCTGATCGATACGCTGGCCCACTGGCTGAAGACGCTGACCGGCATGCCGGCCGTCGCCATGTCGCCGGCGGCGGGAGCCCACGGCGAGCTGTGCGGCATGATGTCGATCCGCGCCGCCATCGAGGACCGCGACGGCAGCACCAGCCAGCGGCGCCGCGTGCTGGTCCCCGAATCGGCCCACGGCACCAACCCGGCGACGGCGGCGGCCTGCGGCTTCACCGTGGACGCGATCCCGGCGGACGAGACCGGCCGGGTCGACGTCGCGGCGCTGAAGGCGAAGCTGGGCGACGACGTCGCCGCGATCATGCTGACCAACCCCAACACCTGCGGGCTGTTCGAGCGCGACATCGTCGAGATCGCGGAAGCGGTGCACGCGGCCGGCGCCTATTTCTACTGCGACGGCGCCAACTTCAACGCCATCGTCGGCCGGGTCCGTCCCGCCGACCTCGGCATCGACGCGATGCACATCAACCTGCACAAGACCTTCTCCACGCCCCACGGCGGCGGCGGCCCGGGCAGCGGCCCGGTCGTGCTGTCCGACGCGCTGGCGAAGTTCGTGCCCTTGCCCTACGTGGTCCACGGCCTGGACGGCTTCTCCCTTGTGGAAAGCACCGCGGACGAGGATTCCACCGGCAAGGAGTTCGGCCGGCTGAAGGGCTTCCACGGCCAGATGGGCATGTTCGTGCGGGCGCTGGCCTACATCCTGAGCCACGGCGCCGACGGGCTCCGGCAGGTGGCCTCCGACGCGGTGCTCAACGCCAACTACGTGATGGCGAGCCTGGGCGACGTGATGACGCCCTCGTTCGAGGGGCCATGCATGCACGAGGCGCTGTTCGACGACCGGTTCCTGAAGGGGACGGGGGTCACGACGCTCGACTTCGCGAAGGCGATGATCGACGAGGGCTACCACCCGATGACCATGTATTTCCCGCTGGTCGTCCACGGCGCCTTCCTGATCGAGCCGACCGAGACCGAGAGCAAGCAGAGCCTGGACGCCTTCATCCGGGTGATGCGCGGCCTCGCCGAGCGCGCCAAGTCCGGCGACGCCGACCACTTCCTCGGCGCGCCCCGCATGACGCCGAGGCGGCGGCTGGACGAGACGGGCGCGGCCCGCAAGCCGGTGCTGCGCTGGGTGCCGGAAGTGGAGCAGCGGGAGGCGGCGGAGTAGCCCTCCGCCCATCCCCCGCTCACGAGGGCGGAGCGCCGGGAACGGGATGGATGTTCCCGGCGTTCAGCGCAAGCCGCAGTTCGTCATGCTCGAACGCGGTCTCCATGCGGTCGATCTCCGATGGCCTGACGCCGAGGGACGCCGCGACGGTCCGCCAGCGCGAGGTCGCGGAGGCAACCTCGCGGACGATCGCATTGGCCCTCGACAGGGACAGGCCGAAATACCCGGCATTCTCAAGAGCCAGTTCGATGGAGCAGGAACTGTTCGGTCGAGTCGACGTCGGACCCGGATGTACGGCCCAGGTCGGCATGAACCTCGATCTCGCTCCCGCTCATTCCTGGAGCGCCTTTTTCATCCGGACGCGCTTGGGCAACCGCTCGTTCTCCAGATCCTCGCCAAGCTGGTCGTCGGCCGCCAAGTCGCCCAGCCTGCCGATCAATCCCAACGCCTGCATCACCGACGCATAGATGCCGAACGACACGGCGGGATCGCCCTGCTCCACGCGGGCCAGAGTGCCGCGCGACACGAAGGCCCGCGCCGCGATCACTTCCATCGTGAGGCGGCGGCGCAGGCGTGCCTTCCGCAGATCGGTGCCGATCTGGCGGATGGCCCGCTTCGCGGCCAGAGTCGGGGTGTGCGGCGTCGCCATGATGCTTAATGCGAGCTTGAGAGAACTTTAAGCAGCTTAAGGTGCGCTCAAGCTCGCATATTTTCAAGACAGGACCTGTGCGTATGGAGCAGGGGGAATTTTGCCTCATCTGCGCTGTGTGCCGGAGGTGGACCAAAGGTAAGCAGTAAGCTTTGGCCACAGATGCACGCAGATAAACCCAGATAAAAATTGATCGTTGATGCGAGCCATGTTCCGCATCATTCAAAAATTGTCTTCTACATTTATCTGACTTTATCTGTGTTCATCTGTGGCCAAACACCTTTGAACTTTCACCGCGCCAACGCCCCCACAACCTCGTCCACTTCGGCGGTCCATCCCACGATCGCCCCCTGCGCCCGGATCATCTCCAGCGTCGCCTGCTTGAAGGCGGGGAAGTAGCTTTCCGTCGCGTCCTCGACCAGCAGGCATTCGAAGCCGCGGTCATTGGCTTCGCGCATGGTGGTCTGGACGCAGACTTCCGTCGTGACGCCGGCGAACAGCAGGTGGGTGATGCCCCGCTCCGCCAGGATCTCGCCCAACGGCGTGGCGTAGAAGGCGCCCTTGCCGGGCTTGTCGATCACGATCTCCCCCGGCAGCGGGGCGAGGTCGTCCACGATGGCGTTGCCGGGCTCGCCCTTGACCAGGATGCGCCCCATCGGGCCTTCGTCGCCGATCCGCAGGTCGGAGGAGCCGCGCAGGCGCTTCGCCGGGGGGCAGTCAGACAGGTCCGGCTCGTGCGCCTCGCGGGTGTGGATGATGGTCAGGCCGGCCGCCCGGCAGCCGTCGAGCAGGCGGCGGACATGGGGCACCAGCGCCGCCAAGGGGGCCACGTCGTTGCCCAGGGCCTCGCCGAAGCCGCCGGGCTCGATGAAGTCCCGCTGCATGTCGATGACGACCAGCGCGGTGCGGTCAACCGGAAAGGCGAAGGGGTAGGGCTTGGCGGTCGGCAGCGTCAGGACATCGGTCATCGTCAGTGCCCCGCCATGTGCTGCCCGATCACGCCGATGTCGGCCTGTCCGGTCGGCGTCTCGTGGACAAGGCGCCCGTCGAACATCACGCAGATCCGGTCGGCCAGTTCGAACAGCTCGTCCAAATCCTCGCTGACCAGCAGCACGGCGGCGCCCCGGTTGCGGGCCTGCATGATCTGCGAGCGGATGTCGGCGACCGCCGCGAAGTCCAGGCCGAAGCAGGGGTTGGCGACGATCAGCACGCGCACGTCGCGGGCCAGTTCGCGGGCCAGCACGGTGCGCTGGACGTTGCCGCCGGACAAGGTGCCGATCGCGGCGTCGGGGCCGGGCGTCTTGACCTTGTAGAGCTGGATCAGCTCGCGCGCGGCCCCGCGCATGGCGCCGCCGTTCAGCCACCAGCCGCCGCGGGCATAGGGCGGGTCGTCGAAGTTGCGGAACGACATGTTCTCGGCGACGCTCATGCGGGCGACGCAGGCGTTGCGCAGCGGCTCCTCCGGCAGCAGGCACAGGCGATGGCGCTTCATCTCGGCGCGGGTCGCGGCGTAGCGCTCGCCGCAGACATGGATCTCCCCGGCCGCCGGAGGCCGCTGGCCGGCCAGCACCTCGACCAGCTCGCGCTGGCCGTTGCCCGAGACGCCGGCGATGCCGACGATCTCCCCGGCGCGCACGGTCAGGTCCAGTCCCTCGACCGCCGGCAGGCCGCCGTCGCCCAGCGCCTTCAGCCCGGCGATCCGGAGGCGCGGCTCGCCCAGGTCGGTGCCGAGGCGGGCGGCGCCCTTGGGGATCTCCTTGGCGCCGATCATCATCTCCGCCATGTCGGCCGCGGTCAGGTCGGAAACCCTGCCGGTCCCGGCGAAGCGGCCCCGGCGCAGCACCGTCACCTCGTCGGCATAGGCCATGACCTCGCGGAACTTGTGGGTGATGGTCAGCACCGTCAGCCGGCCCTCCCGGGTCATCCGGCGCAGCAGGCCCAGCACCTCGTCGGCTTCTCCGGGGGTCAGGACGGAGGTCGGCTCGTCCAGGATCAGGAAGCGGTTCTTCAGGTAGAGTTGCTTCAGGATCTCCAGCTTCTGCTTCTCTCCCGCCGCCAGCGCCGATACCGGCACGTCCAGCGGAACCCGGAACGGCATCCCGGCCATGAAGCCGTCCAGCGCCCTGATCTCCGCCGCCCAGTCCACCACGGCCGGCACATGGGTGCGCGACAGCACCAGGTTCTCCGCCACGGTCATGCCGGGAACCAGGGTGAAATGCTGGTAGACCATGCCGACGCCCAGGGCGTGGGCATCGCGCGGGTTGGCGATCGACCGCTCCGTCTCGCCGACGGCGATCTGGCCCTGGTCGGCGTGGTAATAGCCCATGACGCATTTGACCAGCGTGCTCTTGCCGGCCCCGTTCTCGCCCAGCAGCGCGTGGAAGCTGCCGGCGGAGACCCGCAGCGACACGTCGTCCAGCGCGGCGAGCCCGCCGAAGCGCTTGGTCATGCCGACGGCTTCCAGGCCGAGGGCGCCGTTGGGATGGGTGCGCAGGAAGCTCATGGCCCATACCTCATGATAAGACCCCCAGCAGATCGTCGGAGCGGGCGACCGCGCCGAACACGCCGCCCTGCATCTTGACCATGCGGATCGCCGCCTCGTGGTTGCCCCGGTCGGTGGCGCCGCAGCAGTCCTCCAGCAGCAGGCATTCGTAGCCGCGGTCGTTGGCCTCGCGCATCGTGGTGTGGACGCAGACATCCGTCGTGATGCCGGTCAGCACGATGTTGCGGATGCCGCGCTGGCGCAGCATCAGGTCCAGGTCGGTGGCGCAGAAGCTGCCCTTGCCCGGCTTGTCGATGATGGGCTCGCCAGGTTCGGGGGCAAGCTCCGGGATGATCTCCCAGCCGGGCTCGCCGCGCACCAGGATGCGCCCGCACGGCCCCGGATCGCCGATCCCGGCGCCGATCCGCCGGGAGCGCCAGCGCTTGTTTTCCGGAAGGTCGGCGAGGTCGGGCCGGTGCCCCTCGCGGGTATGGAATACCGTGAATCCGCCCCGGCGCATCGCCGCCAGCACCCGGCCGATCGGCCCGATCGGGGCGCGGGTCAGCGACAGGTCGTAGCCCATGGCATCCACATAGCCGCCCTTGCCGCAGAAGTCGGTCTGCATGTCGATCACGATCAGCGCCGTGTTGGCCGGCCGCAGGTCGCCGTCGTAGGGCCAGGGATAGGGATCGGAGTCGATGTGCGTCATTTGGTGATACTCAGTTCGCCCGGGGCGCCGGCCAGGGTTCGGGTCGGCGAGCAGGTCGCGATCATGATGGCCAGGGTCAGCAGGTAGGGGGCCGCGTTGAACAGGTAGTATCCCTGCGTCACCCCGACCGACTGGAGGGCCGGGCCGAGCGCGCCGGCGCCGCCGAACAGCAGGGCCGCGCCCAAGCAGCGGATCGGGTGCCAGCGGGCGAAGATCACCAGCGCCACGGCCATCAGCCCCTGGCCGCTGGACAGGCCCTCGTTCCAGCTTCCGGGATAGTAGAGCGACAGGAACGACCCGCCGATCCCGGCGAGGAAGCCGCCGGCCATGGTCGCGGCCAGCCGGACCAGATCGACCGGGTAGCCCATGGCCCGGGCGGCGTCGGCGCTGTCGCCGACCGTCCTGACGATCAGGCCCCAGCGGGTGTTGGTCAGCACCCACAGCAGGAAGGGCGCCAGCACCAGACCCAGGATGAAAAGCACGTTGATCTGGAGGGCCGAGCGGACCTGCGGCAGGTCGCTCCACCAGCCCAGGTCGATCGCCGGCAGGATCGGCGCCTGCGGCTGGATGAAGGGCTTGCCCAGGAAGAACGCCAAACCCGTGCCCAGCAGCATCAGCGCGATGCCGACCGCGATGTCGTTGACCCGCGGCAGGCTGCATATGGCGGCGTGCAGCAGGCCGAACAGGGCGCCGGCCAGACCCGCCACCAGCACGCCCGCCCAGGGTGAGCCGGTCATGTACGAGACGGCGTAGGCGCTCATGGCGCCCATCACCAGCGTGCCCTCCAGCCCCAGGTTGATGCGCCCGCTCTTCTCCGTCAGCAACTCGCCCAGGCTGACGAACAGGAAGGGGGTGCTGACCCGGATCGCGCCAGCCAACACCGCCAGGGCCACGCCCCACCAGCCGAGATCCTCCATGGCGTCACCCCCTCGGCTGGAAGATGCGGAACCGGCCGTAGAGCGTGTCGCTGGCCAGGATCATGACGAAGGCGATGCCCTGGAGCACCAGGATGGTGGCGTCGGGCAGGTCCAGCCGGCGCTGGAGCAGCCCGCCGCTGGCGGCGATGCCGCCGAACATCAGGGCGACCGGGATCACCGCCAGCGGGTTCTGCCGGGCGATGAAGGCGATCAGGATTCCGGTGTAGCCGTAGCCGGCGACCAGCGAGGCGTTGGCGCTGCCATGGACCGCCGCGACCTCGACCATGCCGGCGAGCCCTGCCGCGGCGCCCGCCAGGAAGCAGGTGACCAGGGTCAGCTTGGCGACCGACAGCCCGGCCATGCGGGCGGCCCGGACATTGCCGCCGACCATCCGGGCGCCGAAGCCGAAGGTCGTCCTCTGCATCAGCACATAGGCCGCGACGCAGGCGATCAGGCCGAACGCCAGCCCCCAATGGACGTCCAGCCCCGGGATCGCGCCGATCATGTTGGCATCCCCCAGCGGCGGGGTGGACGGCTTGTTGAGGCTGGCCGGGTCGCGCAAGGGTCCTTCGACCATGTGGTTCATCAGGGCGATCGCGATATAGGCCAGCAGCAGGCTGGAGATCGTCTCGTTGACTCCGCGGAACTGGCGGAGCGCCCCGGCCAGCGCGATCCAGGCGCCGCCCGCCGCCATGCCGGCCAGCGCCATGACGCCCAGCAGCAGCCAGGGCGGCGCTCCTACCATCGCCATCCCGGCGGCGGCCGAGCAGAGTCCGCCGATCACCAGCGCCCCCTCGCCGCCGATGATGACGAGGCCCAGGCGCGCCGGCAGCGCCACGCACAGGGCCGTCAGAAGCAGCGGTGCCGTGCGCTGTAGCGTGTTCTGCCAGGAGAACCAGGTGCCGAAGGCGCCCCGGTACATCAGTTCGAAGGTCTCGAACGGATCGGCCCCGGCCAGCGCCACGAATATCCCGAAGACGACCGCCGTGGCGAGCAGGGCGCCGACCGGGATCAGGACCGCTTCGGCGGCGCTGCGGATCGCATCGAGGGGGAGGCTGCCGAAAGGCGGCGCGGCGGCACCCGGCAGCCGGGCGGTCTGGTTGACCATCGTCCCGGCCCTCCTCAGGAGGTCGAGCCGACGACGCCCTCGGCCAGCCAGTCCATCCCTTCGAGCCAAAGGTCGGTCTGGCCGTATGTCTTGCCGGCGGGGATGACCTCCGCCCCGGTGTTGCTGCGGATCGGGCCGGCGAAGATCGGGAAGTCGCCGGCCATCATCTTCGCCTTGATCGCCTCGCCGGCCGCCCTGGACTCGGGGCTGACCGCCGGTCCGTAGGCGGAGGTCTTGATGAAGCCTTCCTTCAGGCCGCCGCGGACGAACTGCCCCGGCTTCTCGCCCGCCTGGGCCTTGGTCACGAAATCCTTGTACACGGTGATCCAGTTCCACTCCGCCCCGGTCAGGTAGCCCTTGGGGGCCAGCGGCGCCTGGTTGGCATGGTAGCCGCAGGTATAGGCGCCGCGCCGCTCGGCGGTCTCGACCACGACCTTGGGGCTGTCCACGTGGCAGGTCACCACGTCCACGCCGGCGTTCACCAGGCCGTTGGTCGCCTCCGCCTCCTTGACCGGCATGGACCAGTCGCCGGTGAAGATCACCTGGGTGGTGATGGTCGGATCGACCGAGCGGGCGCCGAGGGTGAAGGCGTTGATGTTGCGCAGGACCTGCGGGATCGGCTTGGCCGCGACGAAGCCCAGCTTCTTCGACTTGGTCGCGTGGCCGGCGGCGACGCCGTTGAGATATTGGCCCTCGTCGATATAGCCGAAATAGCTGCCGGTATTGGCGGGATGGGTGCCGGCCTTGAACATGCCGCCGCAGTGGCGGAACTCCACCTCGGGATATTTCTGCGCCACCTTCAGCATGTGCGGGTCGAAATAGCCGAAGGAGGTCGGGAAGACCAGTTCGGCGCCGTCCAGGTTGATCATGCTCTCCATGGTCTTCTGGACGTCGAGGGTCTCGGCGACCTTCTCCTCCTCGACGATCTTGATGCCGCTCAGGGAGCGGAGCGCCGCGGCGGCTTCGGCATGGGCCTGGTTGTACCCGAAGTCGTCGCGCGGGCCGACATAGATGAAGCCGACCATCAGCTTCTTGGCGGCGAGGGCCCGTGAGAACGGCGAGAAGCCCGAGAGCGCGGTTCCCGCAGCGGCACCCGCGAGGGCGCCCAGAGCCGTGCGACGTGAAATGCCCTGATTCACCGTCATCAGAACCCTCCATCCAGGAATTTTCATTCGTTTGATGGCCGGTATCCTGCAAGCTTCATACCAGGGGTCATAGGCCGCTTGGCGGCGGAGTTCCGGCGTTGATTTGGGCCAAAGGCTGCATAAGCCTTGGGCGTACCGGGTCATCGCAGCGCAAAATTTAAGCATATTCTCGGATGGCCATTTGCCAGACGGAATAGAGTATTGATTTCGCAGGAAGAAATTTCTGGCTCACTGTATGCATGATCGCATACGGAATGGATTGATGGGGATGGCGATGAGCGGGGAAGACATGATCGGAAGCCTGGACCTGGCGACCCTCGGCGACGGGTATGCCGGCGGCACCCTGTCGGTCGGCGCCGTCGTGGAGGCCGTCCTGGGGCGGATCGAGGCGGCCGGCGACGATCATGTCTGGATATCCCGCTGCGACCCGGCCGACCTGCGACGGCGCGCCCGGGAGCTGGACGGGCTGGGCCGTGCCGACGCCTCCCGCCTGCCGCTCTTCGGCGTCCCCTTCGCGGTGAAGGACAACATCGACGTGGCGGGGATGCCGACGACGGCGGCCTGCCCCGATTTCTCCTATCTGCCGAAGGCGACGGCGCCCGTGGTGAGCCGGCTGCTGGAGGCGGGGGCCGTGCTGGTCGGCAAGACCAACCTGGACCAGTTCGCGACCGGCCTGGTCGGCGTCCGCTCGCCCTACGGCATCCCGCGCAACCCGTTCGATCCCCGCTATATCCCGGGCGGGTCCAGCTCCGGCTCGGCGGTGGCGGTCTCGTCCGGGCTGGTCGGCTTCGCGCTGGGAACCGACACGGCGGGGTCGGGCAGGGTGCCGGCGGCCTTCAACAACATCGTGGGATTGAAGCCGACGCGCGGCGCCCTCGGCACGTCTGGCGTCGTGCCGGCCTGCCGGTCGCTCGACTGCGTGTCCATCTTCGCCCTGACCTCGGCCGACGCCGCGGCCGTGTTCGAGGTCGCCCGCGGGTTCGATCCCGGCGATCCCTATTCGCGCACCGTGCAGGACGCGGCGCTTCCCGACCGTTTCCGCTTCGGGGTGCCGCGCGCCGAGGACCTGCGTTTCTTCGGCGACGAGGCGGCGGCGCAGCTCTTCGCCACTGCCGCCGACCGCCTGTCGGGCCTGGGCGGGCAGGCGGTCACGATCGACTTCACCCCGTTCCGGGAGACCGCGGACCTTCTCTACAGCGGCCCCTGGGTCGCCGAGCGGATGGCCGCGATCGAAACATTCCTGCGCGACCGGCCGGAGAGCGTGCATCCCGTCACCCGGCGCATCATCCAGTCCGCGGATCGGTACAGCGCGGTCGATGCCTTCCGCGCCATGTACCGCCTGGAGGAGCTGCGCAGGGCGGCCGGCCGGGCCTGGCGGGAGATCGATGTGCTGCTGGTGCCGACGGCCGGAACCATCTACACGGTCGACCAGCTGGAGGCCGACCCGGTGGCGCTCAACACCAACCTGGGCGCTTACACCAACTTCACCAACCTGCTGGACCTCTCCGCCATCGCGCTGCCGAACGGCTTCGGCCCCCTGGGCCTGCCGCTCGGCGTCACGCTGATCGCACCCGCCGGACGCGATCGGGCGCTGGCGGCGCTGGGCAGCCGCTGGCAGCGCGCCGCCGGGCTGACCCTGGGCGCCACCGGCGCTCCCCTGCCGGACCGGCCGGCCGAGGCTCCGGTACCGGACGGGACGCTGGTGGCGGTGGTCGGCGGCCATATGGAGGGCATGCCGCTGAACGGCGAGTTGGTGGCGCTGGGCGCCCGCAAGGTCGCGTCGGTACGGACCGAGCCGCTCTACCGCCTGTTCGCCCTGACCGGCATGACCCCGGCCCGGCCCGGCCTGCTGCGCGTCGGGCCGGAGGAGGGGCAGGCGATCGACGGGGAGCTTTGGGCGGTGCCGGACGCCGGGTTCGCCCGCTTCATGTCCGGGATCGGGGGACCGCTCGGCATCGGCACGGTGCTGATCGACGGGATCGGGCCGGTGAAAGGATTCCTGTGCGAGGCCTGGGCCACCCGGGAGGCAGAGGACATCACCCGCTACGGCGGCTGGCGGGCCTACGTGGCGGCGCGCGCCTGAACGCCGACAAAACCAGTCGTCGTCACATTCCGGACTTGCGCAACGGCTTCCGGTGCCGCAACACGGAGCCTCGGCCCGATGTTGTCAATCGAACCGCGGCACCAGGATCGGGGAATGACGCCGCAACAGCCTGTCGAGAGTGTGATGACGCCCAACGAAATCGCCAGGGTCCAGGATTATCTCCGCCGGACTTTCGGGAACGACCGGATCACCATCGTCCCTCCGCCCAAGCGCGGAGCGCCGATCGAAATGCTGATCGGCGACGAGTTCATCGGTGTGGTGCACAGGGACGAGGACGAGGGCGAGGTGTCCTACGACCTGCACATCACCATCCTGTCCGAGGACCTGCCCCCGGCCAGCGCCGTCCCCGCCGGCGGCAAGGGCAAGCCGGCCCGCTAGGGCGCCCGGCGCCGGGTGGCCGCGATCATCCTGGCCGCCCGGCCCTCCTCGGCGAGATAATCCTCGAACGCGTGTTCCACCGTCGCCAGATGGGCGCGCATCGCCCGGAAGGCCGCGTCCCCGTCGCCCCGCACGATCGCCGTGACGATCTGGTCGTGCTCGGCGAAGGATCGGGCCATGCGGCCCAGGTTGCGGAACTGGGCGCGCGAGAACGGCGACAGCCGCCGGCGCAGCGCCACGGTGGTCTCGGCCAGGAAGCCGTTATGGCTGCCCTGGTAGATCATGTCGTGGAAACGGATGTTGGCCAGGTGATACTCGTCCGGATCGCCGCGCCGGACCAGGTCGCCGACCTCCCGGTGGACCGACTCGAGGGCGCGCCGCTCGGCACCGGTCATCTTCTCCGCCGCCAGCCTGCTGCACGCGGCCTCCAGCTCCGCCAGCCCCTCGAACAGTTCCGACAGGCCGCCGTTGGTGATCGGCGTGACGACGGCGCCCTTGTGGGCGCGCAGGACGATCAGGCCGGTGGCGGAAAGCTGCTTCAGCGCTTCCCGGACCGGCGTGCGGGACACGCCGAAGCGGTCGGCCAGCTCCTGCTCGTCCAGGCGGACGCCGGGAAAGATCCGCCCGGACATGATGTCGTCGGCGATCGCCTCGCGGATCTCGTCCGCCCGCGTCCGCCTCAGTTCGATTCTCTGCTCACTCACGCCCGGTCACCCGATCCCCGTTCGGCCAGCACAACATTTATGCAGGACCGTCCGCTTCGACCAACGATTCCGTAGCCTTTGCCATTGGCATGCCGGTTGCGTCGAAAACGGCCATGACCTTAGCAAAGGGGAAGGACCATGCCCGATAATACTTTCGATGCCGAGGGCCATGTGGATCGCATGGCGGCGGCGCTGGGACTGACGATCGATCCGGACCACCGTCCCGGCGTCGTCGCGAACATGGCCCGCACCGCCGAGATAGCCCGGCTGGTCACGGAGTTCCCGCTGCCCGACACGGTCGAGCTGGCGCCCGCCTTCCGGCCGGGGGAGGAGTCCCGATGATCGACCATGCCAGCGGCGCGCTGGAGATCGCCTCGGCGGTGAAGGCCGGAACGGTCAGCGCGGTCGAGGTCGCGCGCGCCGCCCTGTTCCGGATCGGGGCGCTGGACGCCCATCTCGGCGCCTTCACCGCGGTCACCGCGGAACGCGCCCTCGACGAGGCCGCCGCCGTCGATGCCCGGGTCCGCTCGGGCGGCGATCCCGGCCCGCTCGCCGGGGTCCCGTTCGCGGTCAAGAACCTGTTCGACGTCAAGGGGCTGCCGACCCTGGCGGGTTCCAGGATCAATGCCGGCCATCCGCCGGCCGGGGCGGACGCCGAGCTGGTCCGGCGCCTCAACGACGCCGGGGCCGTGCTGGTCGGCGCCCTCAACATGGGCGAGTACGCCTACGACTTCACGGGGGAGAACAGCCATTACGGCCCGTCGCGCAACCCGCACGACCCGGCGCGCATGTCCGGCGGCTCGTCGGGCGGGTCGGGAACGGCGGTCGCCGCCGGGTTCGTGCCGCTGGCGCTGGGGTCCGATACCAACGGGTCGATCCGAGTGCCGTCCTCGTTCTGCGGGCTGTTCGGGCTGAAGCCGACCTTCGGCCGGCTGAGTCGCGAGGGGACCTTCCCGTTCTGCTCCAGCCTCGACCATCTGGGACCGCTGGGACGCTCGGCGGCCGACCTCGCCGCGGCCTACGACGCGATGCAGGAACCGGGGGCCGGCACCCCCGTGTCGCCGGTCCTGGGACAGGGAGCGGAGGGGCTGCGGATCGCCGTCGCCGGGGACTATTTCGCGCGCGGCGGCGATCCGGCGGCGTTCGAGGCGGTGGCGACGGTTGCCGAGGCGCTGGGGGCCCGGGACACGGTCGTGGTGCCCGAGGCGGCGCGGGCGCGGGCCGCGGCCTATGTCATCACCACCGCCGAGGGCGGCAGCCTGCACCTGGACCGGCTGCGGACCCGGGCGGCGGACTTCGATCCGGCAACCCGCGACCGGCTGATGGCCGGCGCCATGGTGCCGGTCCCGTGGTATCTCCAGGCGCAGCGCTTCCGGCGCTGGTACCATGACCGGGTGATGGAGCTGTTCTCGCGCGTCGACGTGATCCTGGCCCCCGCCACGCCCTGCACGGCGCCGCCGATCGGGCAGCAGACCATGGTGCTGGACGGGGTGGAGATGCTGGTGCGGCCGAACATCGGCATCTTCACCCAGCCGCTGTCGCTGATCGGCCTGCCCGTCGTGGCGGTTCCGGTGCGGCGGCCCGGCGGCCTGCCGGTCGGGGTCCAGGTGGTGGCGGCGCCGGGACGGGAGGATCTGGCGCTCCGGGTCGCGGCGGACCTGGAAGCCAAGGGGGTCTGCAAGGCGCCGGTGGCGCGCGGCGAAACGAGCTGGGAAAGGTGACGGACATGGAGATCAACGACCCCGGGACCCTGGCGGAGGTCACCGCCGCGTTCGAGCGGTACGAGACGGCGCTGGTGACCAACGACGTCGCCGTGCTGGACGAGCTGTTCTGGGACAGCCCCCACACGCTGCGCTACGGCGCCGGGGAGAATCTGTACGGCTACGGCGCCATATCGGCGTTCCGCGCCGCCCGCCCGTCGGCCGGGCTGGCGCGCGAGCTGTTCAACACGGTGATCACGACCTACGGGCGCGATTTCGCGACGGCCAGCACCGAGTTCCGCCGCGAGGGCAACCCGCGCACCGGGCGCCAGAGCCAGACCTGGATGCGCACGCCGGACGGGTGGCGGGTGGTCGCCGCCCATGTCAGCCTGATCGGCGGCTAGGGGCGCGGGATCAGGTCATCGCAGGTCGCCGTCGTCGGGATCCACGACCTCCAGCGAGACGACGGCGGCGTTGATCAGCACCTTGCCGGCATGCTCGAAATTGACCGTGACCCGGTGGCCGATGGCCGACTGGATCTGGCCCAGCCCCCAGTCGGGCTGGGCGGGGTGGCGCACCAGCGCGCCGGGAACCATCGTCGGATCGCTCATGTCCGGTCCTGATGCGCTTCGGGGATCAAAAAGGATTTCTTCCAGCCGTAACCATTCCGTACCATGTTACTCTCAACGGGCGACATCAGGAATCGCTCCAGCCACCGATGGGATGAGATGAGGACCAACCTGGATATCCGCGTGGTCGAGCTGCTGTGCTCCCGCCTGTGCCATGAGCTCGTGAGCCCCGTCGGCGCCATCAACAACGGCGTCGAACTGATCGAGGAGATGGGCTCCGACATGGCCGACGAAGCCATCGGGCTGATCGCGCACAGCGCCGACCAGGCCTCCCGCCGGCTTCAGCTTCTGCGGCTCGCCTATGGCGCCGCGGGCGAGACGTCCGGAATGGCGGATGTGGTCCAGGCGGCCGAGGGCTATTTCGCCGGGACCAAGCACAAGCTGGAGTGGCAGCCGGGGCGCCTGGGACAGGGAGCGCCAATGCCCCAGGGGACCGGCAAGGTGCTGCTCAACCTCGTCATCCTGGGCGAGGAGGCGCTGCCCCATGGCGGCCGGATCACCGTCGAGCCGGGACCGGGCGGCGACCCCGTCGTCATCGCCGCCGGCCGCTCCGCCGGGCTGCGGCCGGAGACGCTGCAGGCGCTGTCCGGCAGTGCCGACATCGACTCCCTGACACCGCGTACGGTCCACGCGTACGCGACCGGGCGCTTCGCGGAACATTACGGGATGCGCGCTTCCGGCGAGCCGGACGGACCCGAGCGTTTCGCCCTCAGATTGAATATCTGACGGATCTGCTCAGGTTCAGGAACCCTGCCGCGCCGGGTTCCCCGGGGGGTTTCCCCTTTTTCTAGAAAACGCTTCTATCGCTACCCGCCGAGGGCAGTAGCAATAGCTTGCTTTGTCTATATCTCTTGAATTAGAACTTTTTCGTAAACTCGAAAGTAAGGTACTCTTAATCAGTGTTTGGCAGGCTTGAATGGTCCCGGAGTGAACGCCTGCCGGCGTGGCGTCGTGCATTCTTGGGCCCGAATGGCAAAGCGGCAAGCCCAAAAACGGCGTGGGAAATATCGTCATGGATGATCTGCTCAGCGAATTTCTGACCGAGACGTCCGAGAACCTCTCGGTTCTCGACGTCGAGCTGGTCCGGCTCGAGCAAAACCCGAACAACCCCGAACTGCTCAGCAACATTTTCCGGCTGGTCCATACGATCAAGGGGACCTGCGGCTTCCTCGGCCTTCCCCGCCTGGAGCACGTCGCCCACGCTTCGGAGAACGTTCTCGGCAAGTTCCGCGACGGCGAGCTGTCGGTATCGCCCCAGGCGGTCTCGGCGATCCTCGAATCGCTCGACACCATCAAGCTCATCCTGTCGGTCCTGGAAGCGACCGAGGCCGAGCCGCCGGGTGACGACAGCGACCTGATCGCGCGCCTCAACGCGATCGCCGAAGGCCGCGACGTCCCTGCGGCGGCCGCGGCTCCCGCCCCGCCGCCGCCCGTTCCGGAACCCTTCGCCGCGATCCCCGCCGCCCCCGAGCCTCCGCCGATGCCGGCGGCGGCATCCGCGCCCGCTCCCGCCGTGCCGGCGCCCCAGGTTCCCGCCGCCCCGGCCCGCGCGCCGGAGCCGGAAGTGCCGGTCGCCGCCGCGAAGGAGCTGGTGGTCCACGAGTCCGCCCCGGTTGCGGCCCCGGCCCCCGCCGCCCATGCGCCGACCGGCGCCGGCTTCACCGCCGACGAGACGCGCGACGCCGGCAGCAAGGAATCGGCGGTCGCCGCCCAGACCATCAGGGTCAACGTCGACCTGCTGGAAAACCTGATGACCATGGTCTCGGAACTGGTGCTGACCCGCAACCAGCTCCTCCAGATCCTGCGCAGCCAGAAGGACAGCGAGTTCGCGGCCCCGCTCCAGCGGCTCAACCACGTGACGTCGGAGCTGCAGGAAGGCGTCATGAAGACGCGCATGCAGCCGATCGGCAACGCCTGGGCCAAGCTGCCCCGCCTGGTGCGCGACCTGGCCCATGAACTGGGCAAGAAGATCGACCTGCAGATGCTGGGCGCCGACACCGAGCTGGACCGGCAGGTGCTGGAGCTGATCAAGGATCCGCTGACCCACATGGTGCGCAACTCCGCCGACCACGGGCTGGAGACGCCGGTAGAGCGGCTGCGCGCCGGCAAGAGCGAGACCGGCCGCGTCACGCTGAACGCCTACCACGAGGGCGGCCACATCATCATCGAGATCACGGACGACGGCCGTGGCCTCAACATCGACCGGATCAAGCAGAAGGCGATCCAGAACGGCCTGGCGACCGAGGCCGAGCTGGCCGCCATGTCGGACAGCCAGATCCAGGCCTTCATCATGAAGCCGGGCTTCTCGACCGCCCAGAAGGTCACCAGCGTCTCCGGCCGCGGCGTCGGCATGGACGTGGTCAAGACCAACATCGAGAAGATCGGCGGCACGATCGAGATGAAGTCGACCTACGGCCGCGGGTCCTCCTTCATCATCAAGATCCCGCTGACCCTGGCGATCGTCTCGGCCCTGATCGTCGAGTGCGCGACCGAGCGGTTCGCGATCCCGCAGATCAGCGTGGTCGAGCTGGTCCGCGCCGCCGCCGACAGCGAGCACACGATCGAGCGGATCAACGGCACGCCGGTGCTGCGCCTGCGCAACCGCCTGCTGCCGCTGGTGTCCCTGCAGCGCCTGCTGCGCCTGGACGGCCCGGCCCATGACGACACCGAGACCTTCATCGTCGTGACCCAGGTCGGCACCTACACCTTCGGCATCATCGTCGACCGGGTGTTCGACACCGAGGAAATCGTCGTCAAGCCGGTCGCCCCGATCCTGCGCCACATCGAGATGTTCTCGGGCAACACGATCCTGGGCGACGGCAGCGTGATCATGATCCTGGACCCCAACGGCATCGCCGCGGCCTCCTCGGGCGAGATGGCGGTCGGCGACGCCGCCGCGACCGACACCGCTGTTGCCCACGCCACCCGCCAGGACGACAAGATCGCCCTGCTGCTGTTCCGCGCCGGCGGCGTCAGCCCCAAGGCGGTCCCGCTCTCGCTGGTCGCCCGCCTGGAGGACGTCGACCTCAGCGCGGTCGAGCTCAGCAACGGCATGCCGGTGGTCCAGTACCGCGGCAAGCTGATGCCGCTGGTGCCGATCGACAGCGGCTGGGAAATGAAGCGCGAAGGCCGCCAGCCGGTGCTGGTGTTCGCCGACGGCGACCGCTCCATGGGCCTGATCGTGGACGAGATCGTCGATATCGTCGAGGATCGCCTGCAGGTCGAGCTGGCCGCCGACCGGCCGGGCATGATGGGCAGCGCGATCATCGCGGGCAAGGCGACCGACCTGATCGACGCCGGCTTCTTCCTGACCCAGGCCTACAAGGACTGGTTCGGCTCCTCGGCGCGGGACGCCTACGAGGAGGAGAAGGCCCACAAGGTGCTCCTGGTCGACGACAGCCCGTTCTTCCGCAACCTGCTGACCCCGCTGCTGACGGTGGCGGGCTATCAGGTGACCACGGTGGAGAGCGCCGACGAGGCCCTGAACCTGTGCGAGGCGGGCGAGAACTTCGACGTGATCGTCAGCGACATCGAGATGCCCGGCATGAGCGGGTTCGAGTTTGCCCAGATGATCCGCAAGGACACCCGCTGGAACACGACCCCCCTGGTGGCGCTCAGCAGCCACGCGTCGCCGCGCGACCTGGACCGCGGCCGTCAGGCCGGCTTCACCGACTATGTGGCGAAGTTCGACCGTGACGCCCTGCTGTTCACCCTGTCGCAGACCCTCTCCGAGACCAAAGGTGCCGCATGAGTGCCAACCTGCCGGCCAAGAAGACCAAGTACGACGACTTCTCGGTCAATGCGAACGAAGACTTCGTGACCATGATGATCGCGGACCAGCTGTTCGGGATCCCCGTGCTCCAGGTCCAGGACGTTCTCGGTCACCAGCGCATCACCCGCATCCCGTTGGCACCGCCCGAAGTGGCCGGCTCGCTGAACCTGCGGGGACGGATCGTCACCGCGATCGACGTCCGACTGCGCCTCGGCCTGCCGGCCCGGCCCAAGGAAAAGCCGGGTATGAGCATCGTCGTCGACCTGCGCGGCGAGCTGTACAGCCTGATGGTGGACGGCGTCGGCGAGGTGCTGAGCCTGTCGTCCGACGACTTCGAACGCAACCCGTCGACGCTCGATGTCCGCTGGCGCGAACTGTCCACCGGCATCTATCGACTGAACGGGACGCTGCTGGTGGTGCTGGACGTGTCCCGGCTGCTGAACTTCGCCAATCTGGAGGCGGTGTAGGCGGCAGGGACCGGGCGGATCGCCGATCCGCCCGGTCCCGCCCCACGCCCCGGAAACAAGCGCCCTAGCCGAGGTCTCCCTAATGAAATCCTGTCTTGTCGTCGATGACAGCCGCGTTGTCCGCAAGGTGGCCCGGAAGATCCTGGAGGAACTGCATTTCACCTGCTCGGAGGCCGAGGACGGGCGCCAGGCGATGGAAGCCTGCGCCAGGGAGATGCCGAACGCGATCCTGCTGGACTGGAACATGCCGGTCATGACCGGCATCGAGTTCCTGCGGCGGCTGCGCAAGATGTCGGGCGGCGACGCCCCGAAGGTGGTGTTCTGCACGACCGAGAACGACCTGGCCCACATCCAGGAGGCGCTGAGCGCCGGTGCCAACGAGTACATCATGAAGCCCTTCGACAGCGACATCATCCAGACCAAGTTCGCCCAGGTCGGCCTGATCTGAGGCCCGGAGGAGCATGAGCGATATTCCGGGCAAACCCGCTGGTGCCGCAGCGGTCGCGGACGACCCCCACCGGGTGATGGTGGTCGACGACAGCGCCGTGATCCGCGGCCTGCTGTCCCGCGCATTGGAGGGCGACCCCGAGCTGCGGGTCGTGGCTTCGGTCGGCGACGGCCAGATGGCGATCAACGCCCTGACCCGCCAGAGCATCGACGTGATCGTCCTCGACATCGAGATGCCCGTGATGGACGGGCTGACCGCGATCCCCAAGCTGGTCGCGATCGATCCGGCGGTGAAGATCATCATGGCCTCCACGCTGACCCTGCGGGGAGCGGAGGTCAGCATGAAGGCGCTCCAGTCCGGGGCGGCCGACTACGTCACCAAGCCGTCCTCGACCCGCGAACTGGGGGCGGCGGACAGCTTCAAGCGGGAACTGGTCAGCAAGGTCAAGGCGCTGGCCGCCTCGGCCCGGCGCGCCGGGTCGCGCAACCGGCCGAGCCTGCGCAACGAGCGGGTGGCGGCTCCGCTGGCGCCGCTGCCGCGTCCGCGCTCGATGGACCCCGCCGCCGTGGTGCTCCGCCCGATGCCGGCGGTCGTCACGCCGCCGGACATCATCGCGATCGGCAGCTCGACCGGCGGGCCGCAGGCCCTGTTCGAGGTGCTGTCCCACCTGAAGGGCGGCATCCGCCAGCCGATCCTGATCACGCAGCACATGCCGGCCACCTTCACCACGATCCTGGCCGAGCACATCACCCGCCAGTGCGGCATCGCGTGCGCGGAGGCCAAGGACGGCGAACCGCTGGTCGGCGGCCGCATATACCTGGCGCCGGGCGATTTCCACATGACCCTGGCGACCCGGGGGGGCGGGACGGTGCTGTCGGTCAACAAGGACCCGCCGGAGAACTTCTGCCGCCCGGCGGTGGACCCGATGATGCGCACCATCGCCAAGATCTACGGGCGCCGCGCCTTCGCCATCATCCTGACCGGAATGGGCCAGGACGGCATGCGCGGCTGCGCCGAGCTGGTGGCGGCCGGAGGCATCGTGATCGCCCAGGACGAGCCGTCCAGCGTGGTCTGGGGCATGCCGGGCGCAGTATCCACGGCAGGCCTGTGCAGCGCCGTCCTGCCACTCCGTGAAATCGGACCCTACATCCGCAAGATTGTTTTGAGGACCGCAGCATGAAGGTCGAAGACTTCGACATGTTCAGCACCCTGCTGAAGCAGCGCTCGGGCCTCGTCCTGTCCCGCGACAAGGCCTACCTGCTCGAGTCGCGGCTTATGCCGGTCGCGCGCAAGTGGAACATGAAGGGCCTCGACGAGCTGGCCGTAGCCATCCGCACCCGGCGCGAGGAAGCGCTGCTGCGCGACATCACGGAGGCGATGACGACCAACGAGTCGTCCTTCTACCGGGACCAGAAGCCGTTCGACCAGTTCCGCAACGTGGTCTTGCCGATGATGCTGGCCAGCCGCGGGGCACGCCGCTCGATCCGGATCTGGTCGGCCGCCTGCTCCAGCGGGCAGGAGGCCTACTCGCTGGCCATGCTGCTGCTGGATGAGGGGGCCAGGCTCGACGGGTGGCGCTTCGAGATCGTCGGCACCGACCTCTCGTCGGAGATGGTCGAGAAGGCCAAGGCCGGCATCTACACCCAGTTCGAGGTCCAGCGCGGCCTGCCGATCACCCATCTGGTCAAGTACTTCAAGCAAATCGGCGACAAGTGGCAGCTCAACGACAAGATCCGGCAGATGGTCTCCTTCCGGGAGTACAACCTGCTGACCGACCTGACCCCGCTCGGCCAGTTCGATGTCGTGTTCTGCCGCAACGTGCTGATCTATTTCGACCAGCCGACCAAGGGCAAGGTGCTGGACAGCATCGCCAAGCTGATGCCGGCCGACGGCGTGCTCTATCTGGGCGGCGCCGAGACGGTCCTGGGCATCACCGATCGGTTCAAGCCGATGGACAACCAGCGCGGCCTCTACGTGATGAACCAGCCCGCCGGCGCCCCGGCCGCGCGGGCCGTGGCGGGGTGACGCGGACCGGACCACGCGAAAACGGCGATGGAATCAGATTCCCGGCCGGTATCTGATTCCATCGCCGTTCGTCTGCGGCCAGGATCCCATGATTCGAAACGCCGGTGCGGCGGGGTTCGTCACCCCGCCGCCTGGGCCTTCTGGGAAACCGCCTCTTCCTGGGGATCGCGCAGCACGTAGCCGCGGCCCCACACCGTCTCGATATAGTTGTCGCCGTTGGTCGACTGGGCGAGCTTCTTGCGCAGCTTGCAGACGAAGACGTCGATGATCTTCAGCTCCGGCTCGTCCATGCCGCCGTAGAGATGGTTCAGGAACATCTCCTTGGTCAGCGTGGTCCCCTTGCGCAGGCTCAGCAGTTCCAGGATGCCGTATTCCTTGCCGGTCAGGTGCAGCGGCTGGCCGTCCACCTCGACGGTGCGGGTATCCAGGTTGACCGTCAGGCGGCCGGTCCGGATCACGCTGTCGGAATGGCCCTTGCTGCGGCGGACGATGGCCTGGATGCGGGCGATCAGCTCGCGCTTGTCGAAGGGCTTGGTCAGGTAGTCGTCGGCGCCGACGCCCAATCCCTTGATCTTGTGGTCCAGCTCCGACAGGCCGGACAGGATCAGGATCGGCGTGGTCACCCGGGCGGACCGCAGACGGCGCAGGACCTCGTAGCCGTCGATGTCCGGCAGCATCAGGTCCAGGATGATGATATCGTAGTCATACAGCTTTCCGATCTCCAGCCCATCCTCACCGAGATCGGTGGAATCGACGATGAAGCCCTCGGAATGCAGCATCAATTCAATACTCTTGGCGACCGAGGAGTCGTCTTCGACCAGCAGAACCCTCATGGCGACATCCCGACGTTGATGGGCAGGAACACAACCCTGCCGAACCAGATGATACACATGTTAACAGACGATTCAGCTTAATGCTACCGTTAGCAAAGTTTACAGAAAGTTAATCATTCCTGCATATCTTCGCTTTCGCTGCATTTGCCGACGAATCATCCGCCAACACGGTTAATACACGTATAGATATCTCACATCGTGCGCCTCCAGCAAAGCCACTTTATTAACGAAATTGAACGCATACCAGAGTATCGCTACTTTGGGCGCGTCACGGCCGTGCTGGGCTTACTTGTGGAAGTGGGCGGCGTGGAGCGGCTTCTGTCGATCGGCGGCCGCTGCACGATCGTGGCGCGCGCCGGACGGCGGGTTCCCTGCGAGGTGGTCGGGTTCCGGCAGGGACGGGCCCTCCTGATGCCGCTGGGCGGCCTGGACGGCGTCGGCCTCGGCTGCAAGGCGGAAGTCACCGAAGGCGGGCCGGAAGTGTTCCCCGACGAGAGCTGGCTGGGCCGCGTGGTCAACGCGCTGGGCGAGCCGATCGACGGCAAGGGTCCGCTGCTCAACGGCAAGGTCGGCATCCCGATCCGCAACAACCCGCCCCCCGCCCATTCCCGCCGCCGCGTCGGCGAGAAGATCGACCTCGGCGTCCGCGCCATGAACACCTTCCTGTCCTGCTGCCGCGGCCAGCGCATGGGCATCTTCGCCGGCTCCGGCGTCGGCAAGTCGGTGCTGATGTCGATGCTGGCGCGCTACATGTCGGTCGACGTCAACGTGATCGGCCTGATCGGCGAGCGCGGCCGCGAGGTGCAGGAATTCATCACCGAGGACCTCGGCGAGGACGGCATGGCGCGCAGCGTCGTCGTCGTCGCGACCTCGGACGAGGCGCCGCTGATGCGGCGGCAATCGGCCTACATGACCATGTCGATCGCGGAGTATTTCCGCGACCGGGGCAAGAACGTGATGTGCATGATGGACAGCGTCACGCGGTTCGCCATGGCGCAGCGCGAGATCGGGCTGTCCGCCGGCGAGCCGCCGACCACCAAGGGTTATCCGCCGACCACCTTCGCCGAGCTGCCGCGCCTGCTGGAGCGGGCCGGCCCCGGCGTGGGGGAGGGCAACATCACCGGCCTGTTCACCGTGCTGGTGGACGGCGACGACCATAACGAGCCGATCGCCGACGCCGTGCGCGGCATCCTGGACGGCCATATCGTGATGGAGCGGGCAATCGGCGAGCGCGGCCGCTATCCCGCGATCAACATCCTGCGCAGCGTCTCGCGCACCATGCCCGGCTGCAATACCGACCGGGAGAACGCGCTGGTCGGCCGGGCCCGGCGGCTGCTGTCGGCCTACAACGACATGGCGGAGATGATCCGGCTCGGCGCCTATCGCCGGGGCAGCGACCCGCTGGTGGACGAGGCGATCGAGTACAATCCGGCCATCGAGACCTTCCTGAAACAGGGCAAGCGCGAGCGCACCGACATGGCGACGGGGTACGCGCAGCTTGCCGAGATCCTGGGTGAACCCTGGCCATGAGCAGCGGCCTGCACACACTGATCCGCCTTCACAAGTGGCGCCTCGACGAGAAGCGCCGGGCCCTGGCCGAACTCCAGGCCCTGGCCGACAAGCTGGCCGACGACGCCGGGCGGCTGGAAGCCGAGATCGCGGCGGAGCAGGAGATCGCCCGCACCTCGCCGGAGGCGGGGTTCGGCTATGGCAACTTCGCCAAGCTGTCGATCGAGCGGCGCAAGCGCCTGGCGCAGTCCATCGCCCAGGTCCAGGCGCAGATCGCCGAAGCGACCGAGGAGATGGCGGAAGCCTTCCAGGAGCTGAAGCGCTACGAACTGGCGCAGGAGGGCCGCGACAAGCGCGACCAAGCCAAGCGCAAGCAGCGCGAGGACGCCGCCCTGGACGAGGTCGCGCTGAGCGGCTACATGCGCCGGCGCTAGGCGCTGAAGCCGACGCTTCCGGCGCGGCCGGGCTGGACCTCGACCCATCCCTGGGTGCCCGCCTGGAATGACACGCCCCCCGTCATCCCGAGCGCTTCCACCGAGTCGTGGAAGATCCGGCCGATCTCCCGGCGCATCTCCGGCGGCAGGGGCAGGTGGGTGCGAAGGATCAGGTCGAAGCGCCGGGGGCGCACCAGCCCGTCCAATTGCAGCTCGCCCAGCCGGCTGAGCGTCAGGTCGATCAGGAACCGGTTGGCCCGGGCGGAGTTCCCGGCCGCGTTCTCGCCGTCCTCGTCCACCTCCTCGGCATCCGGGGGCCTGACATAGAGGTTGATCCGGCTGAGCTCCGTGCCGTCGGAGAACGGGATCGAATAGGCGCGCCAGTCTCCGGGGAGGGGCTCCGACGCCTGCTGCGCGAGCTGCTTGAAGTCCTCCCCGAGCTTCTCGACCAGTTCGCGGCGCCCGAGCGATTCCAGGGCCTGGGCGGCCGGCTCGCCCAGCCAGCTCCGGGCATCGCCCTTCTTCACGTGGCCCGCGAAGGCCAGCAGCGTCGCGGCAAGCCGCGGGTTGACCTGGGGCAGGATCGCGTTGGCGAGGGCGCGGGCGCCCGCGGGATCGGTCCTGGCAAGGACGTCGAGCGCGTCCTGGAGCGCCGGCCAGTCCCGCCCCCGCAGGGCGTCGAACGGCTGGTCGGCGGCGGGCGGAGGGGCGGGCAGACTGACGGCGACCTGCGTCCCCGGCGGCAGCGGGACGCGCGTGTTCAGCACCAGGACGCCGAGGTCGGTGGTCAGGATCGGTTGCCCCGTATTGGTCGTGCCCGCCACGGTCGCCGGCAGGGTCGCGGCACCGCCCTGCGGAGGTGGCGGCTGGACCGGAGCCGGCGTGGCGGCCGTCGAGGCCGGTTGGGGCTGCGGCGGCAGCGCGATGACCCGGATCTCCACCGGCGTGCCGGATTTCAGGAGGGGCATCGGCAGGGGCTGCGCCGGCTGGCGGATCCCTTCCGGAGTCTGCGGCGGGGCCTGCGGGAAGGCCGGGGATGTCGCCGGCCCCGCCGGCGGCGAACCCGACGGAGCCGGCGGGGGCATGGTCAGGGCAGGCCGGGGGGAAGCCTGAGGCGCCGGACCCTGTTGGGCGGGTCTTTCGAGGGCGGGCGCCTGCTGGGCCGGACCCGGTGCCGGTCCGGCGGATGGCGGATTCGGCGGATTGGATAACGTTTGCGCCGCGGCTTGCCCCGCCCTAGCGGGTGCCTGCGGCGCACCCGGCATGGCCGGGGCGGGAGTGCCCTGCACCGGGGCGGAGGTGCCCTGGGCCGGCGCAGTCGTCGGGGCAGGGGATGCCGGGACAGAGGGCGCCGGGGCAGGGGACATCGGAACAGTCTGCGTCGGGACGACCTGCGTCGGGAGAGGGGGCGGGGCCGCCGTCCGTGCCGGCGGGGGAGGAGCGGCGGGCTTGGCCGGCGCCGCTGCCGGTACGGGAGGCGGAAGCGGAGGAGGGCTGGAGGAGACGACCGTCGCCGGGATCACCGTTCCCACCCCGACCTGCGGTGCGGGCGCCGGCGCCGGGGCGGCGGCAGTCGCCATGGGGTGCTGGTTGACGGCCGCCGCGGCGGGCGGCGGGGGTGCCTTCGTCGCCTGGGGAGGTGCTGCGGGCGGTGCCGGCGCGGCATTCTGCGGGGGAACCTGCTGCGGCACTTGGGCCGGCGGCGGGGGCGGCGCCTGGGCGGCCGGCGGACCGAGCATGAAGACCAGCGCCTTCAGGGGCGGGTTGCCCGGCGGGATCTGGAGCGAGACCGGGCGGTCCGGCGGCAGCGGGGCGGGGGTCTTCAGGCTCACGTCGCCCGCCTGGGTTCGCACCTTGACGCCGCCGTCGGCCGTCTGTTCGACCACCGTCCCGGACAGCACGATGGTCCGTATCAGGTTCTTCAGTTTTTCCGGGAGCTTCTCCAGCGTCGCCTCGCCGGCCGGCTGGGGCGGCGGAGCCGCCACGGACGCCGCCGCTCCGGCTCCGGTGCCGGCCGCGCCCGCAGGGGCCGCGGCGACCGCGGGCGGCACCGTTCCGGTCATGGCCCGGCGAACAGCTTCGCCGCCAGGTTGCGCACGTCGGAGGCCGCGTCGGAGCTGGGCGAGCGCATCAGCAGCGGCACCTGGTTGCGGATCGCGTCCCGGACCTTCTGGTCGCGGCGGATGATGCCGGCCAGCGGCGGCGAGAACTTCAGGAAGTTCTGGCAGGCCTTCAGGATCGTCACATAGGTCCGCTCGCCCTCGCGCATGCTGCTCGCCATGTTGACGACCACCCGCAGGTCGGCGTTCGGGTTGGCGGCGTGGGTGACCTTGATGAAGGCATAGGCGTCGGTCAGCGAGGTCGGCTCGTCGGTCGTCACCACCAGGGTGATCCCGGCGGGGCCGGACAGCTGGCGGACGGTGCGGTCCACGCCGGCGCCCAGGTCGATCACCACGGCGTCGTAGTTCCTCGCCACCTCCAGCAGGTCGGCGCGCAGCTCGTTCAGCCGCTGGACCGTCAGGTTGGCCAGGTTGCCGGAACCGGACCGCCCCGCGATGATGTCGAACCCGCCGTCCTCGAACCGCTCGGCCGCGGTCTGGAGCGACATGCGGCGCTCGACCACCGATCCCAGGTCGCGCTTGGGCATCAGCCCGAGCTGGATATCCACGTTCGCCAGCCCCAGGTCGCCGTCGAACAGCAGGGCGCGCCGGCCCAGCTTGGTCAGCGCGTGGGTCAAGGTGATGGAGAACCAGGTCTTGCCGACGCCGCCCTTTCCGCTCGCCACGGCGACGACGTTGTGGCCACGCAGCGGGGTGATGTTGGCGGGGAAAACCGAGGATGCTTCGGTCATGAGAAAGTTCCCGTTTGCTTGGCGGATCGTGTCGTGTGCTGCACGCTGGAGGGGAGCAAGAGGCGTGCCAGAGACTCGGCATCGAGCGCGCTCAGCCCCTCGGCGACCTGCGGGGTGGCGCTGATGTCGGAAAAGCTCAGGCGCGCCTCGTACGCGATGGCGAGCAGGCTGCCCAGCCGCCGGGTCATGTCGAGCCGGGTGAGCAGCAGGCGGCGCGCCCCCAGCTCGCGGAAGGCAGATCCTACCTCGGCAGCTTCTGCCGCGTCGCACCCGGCCGGCAGCACCAGCACGGGTTCCAGGTCGGCGGCGTTCAGCAGGTCGCCAAGGTCGTTCATGTCGTCCGGGTCGAACGGGTTCCGGCCGGCGCTGTCGATCAGCACCTGCTCGACCCCGCGCTGGACGCCGAGCGCGTCGGCCAGGGAGTCGGTGTCCTCGACCGCCAGCAGCTTCAGCTTCAGCAGCTTGGTGAAGGCGGCGAGCTGGTCGACGCCGCCGGCCCGCACCGTGTCGGTGGTGATGACCCCGACCTTGCGGCCGCCCAGGGTGGCACGGGCGGCGAGCTTGGCGACGGTCAGCGTCTTGCCGGCTCCCGGCGGCCCGATCAGCATGAAGGGGCGGGGCGCGCGGCCGTGGGGCAGCGGCTGGAAGGTGAAGATGCTGTCCAGGGCGCCGCTCAGCGCTTCCACCGGATCGCCGGTGTCGTAGGTCGCGATGGTGTTGAGCAGGCGGTCGCAGATGCCGGCGGGGGTTCCGTGGCGGGTCAGCGTGTCGGAGATCAGGTCGACGATGTCGATTTCCGGCTCGCGCCGCCAGGACCGGCCGCCCTGGCCATAGGCGGGGGGCTCCGGTTCCGGCTCGTGGCTGGAGGGCGGCGGCAGCAGCGGCTGTTCCGCATCGTCGATCGCGGCGGTCAGGCGGACGCCGCCCTCCTCCTCGCGCGTCGCGACGATGATGGCATCGTCGCCCAACGCGTCGCGGACGAGCCGCATCGCTTCAACCATGGTCGGAGCATGAAAGCTCTTCAGCCGCACCTACGTCACCTTTCAATCCCGGCTGGTTCGTGCCGGCCTTGGCTTTCCTTCATTCCCGCCATCAGATCTGCCCAAGGGTCCGGATCTTGGCCTTGGGGTGGATCTCGTTCTGCGACATGACCGTGGTCGCCGGCCGGAACCGTTCGATGATCGACCGCACATAGGGCCGGACGCCGGGGCTGGTGAGCAGCACCGGCGTCTCGCCCATCATGGCGTGACGTTCGAAAGTCTGCCGCACATTGGTGATGAATTGCTGAAGGCGCGACGGCGCCATTGAAAGTTGCCGATCGTCGCCGTCGCCGACGATCGATTCGGCGAAGGCCTGCTCCCATTCCGGCGACAGGGTGATCAGCGGGATGAAGCCGGCCTCGTTGCTGTTCGACTCCGATATCTGGCGGGCCAGCCGGGTCCGGACGTGCTCGGTGATGGCGGTGATGTTGCGGGTGAAGCCGCACGCCTCCGAGACGCCTTCCAGGATCGTGGCGAGGTCGCGGATCGACACCCGCTCGCCCAGCAGGTTCTGGAGCACGCGCTGCAGCCCGCCCATGGTGATCTGCGCCGGGATGACGTCCGCCACCAGCTTCTGGCTCTCGCGCCCGATCTCGTCCAGCAGCTTCTGCGTCTCGGCATAGGACAGCAGGTCGGGCATGTTGTCCTTGATCACCTCGGTCAGGTGCGTGGTGATGACCGTGCAGGCGTCGACCACGGTCAGGCCCTTGAACAGGGCCTCCTCGCGGTAGTTCTGCTCGATCCACATCGCGGGCAGGCCGAAGGTCGGCTCGACCGTCGGCTCGCCGGGCAGCGAGATCGCCTCGCCGCGCGGGTCCATCACCAGCAGCATGTTCGGCCGGATGTCGCCGCGCCCCGACTCGATCTCCTTGATCCGCACCACATAGGTGTTCGGCGGCAATTGCAGATTGTCCTGGATCCGGACGGACGGCAGCACGAACCCGACCTCCGCCGCGAGCTGGCGGCGCAGGCCCTTGATCTGGTCGGTCAGGCGGAAACCCTCGTTCGCCGTGTTGATCAGCGTCAGCAGGGCGTAGCCCAGCTCCAGCCGGACCGAGTCGATGGACAGCGCGGTCGAGATCGGCTCGTCGGCGACCGGGGCCGGGGCGACCTGCTCCATGGCCTCCTCGGCCAGTTCCTTGGACTTCTTCTCCCGCATCCTCGGCAGGTACCAGGCCGCGGCGCCGGTGGCACCGGCCAGCGCCATGAAGGGAATGAAGGGCATGCCCGGCAGCATGCCGAGCATGAACAGCATGGCGGAGGACAGCCCGAGCGCCGTGGGATAGCTGCTGAGCTGGCCGAACAGCGCCTTGTCGGCCGATCCCGAGACGCCCGCCTTGGACACCAGAAGGCCGGCCGCGACCGAGATGATCAATGCCGGGATCTGCGACACCAGGCCGTCGCCGATGGTCAGCCGGGTATAGGTGTCGGCGGCCTCCAGGAACGGCATGTCGTTCTGGGCGATGCCGATGATCATGCCGGCGACCACGTTGATGAAGGTGATCATCAGGCCGGCGGTGGCGTCGCCGCGCACGAACTTGGACGCGCCGTCCATCGAGCCGAAGAACGCGCTCTCGTCCTCCAACTCCTTGCGGCGCTTGCGGGCCTCCGGCTCGTCGATCATGCCGGCGGACAGGTCCGCGTCGATCGCCATCTGCTTGCCGGGCATCGCGTCCAGGGTGAAGCGGGCCGCCACCTCGGCGATGCGGCCCGAACCCTTGGTGATGACGACGAAGTTGACGATGGTCAGGATCGCGAAGACGATCACGCCGATCACGAAGTTGCCGCCCATGACGAAGCCGGCGAAGGCCTCGATCACGGCGCCGGCGGCGTCCGGCCCCTCGTGGCCGTGGGTCAGGATCAGGCGGGTCGAGGCGAGGTTCAGCGCCAGGCGGAGCAGCGTCGTGATCAGCAGGATGGTCGGGAACGAGCTGATCTCCAGCGGCTTCTGGATGAACAGCACGGTCATCAGGATCAGCACCGACATCGTCATGGACAGGGCCAGAAAGATGTCGAGCAGGAACGACGGCATCGGCAGGATCATGACCACCAGGATCAGGACCAGGCCGACCGCGAGCGCGATGTCGCCGCGCAGGATCATGGACTTGGCGGTCTGGAACAGGTCGCCCGCGTTGAAGCCGCCGCCGGTGGTCTGGTCCGTCATGGCGTCGCCCTATGCCGATGCCTCACAGGCTCGCCCTTTCCATGTCGCCCGGCGGCGGGACGGCGACGCCCTCCTCGCTGTACTGCTTCAGCTTGTTGCGCAGCGTGCGGATCGAGA